>NZ_CBRF02000010.1 GCF_000470315.2 Psychromonas sp. SP041 | reverse complement strand
TTATTGGACTCCATTTAATATTTTTGTGTGGTAACAATGATATTAGCCTACACGTTGGTAATGGTGTAGGGGAGTCCAATTATCTATTTAGCTCAATTTACGCCTTAAACTAAGTCATTTTTCCTGCACAAAATTTAGATCACTTATTTAATGTAATCGGTATTAGGAAAGATGGATGAAAGTAATGCATCGATTGCAGTAACTAGTTCGATTAGCATTAATAGGGAGCAATATGAAAGTTGTAGAAGTAATGACTTCAAGAGTTGTCACAGTTGATATGGATGATCGTATTCCAGTCCTTAAAAATATACTCTCACAAGCTGGATTTCATCATTTACTGGTTGTCGATGAGGGAAAGCTACAAGGTGTTATTAGTGACCGAGATTTATTACGTACATTAAGCCCTTTTCTAGATACTGAAATAGAATCTGCACGTGATTCAGCAACCGCGCAACGACCTGCTCATCAAGTAATGACGCGATCTCCAATTGTTGTTGACCCTAATACCTCAGTTAAAGAAGCATTATCATTAATGTTAACGCATGATATTAGTTGTTTACCCGTACTGGACGGTGACGATATTGTTGGTATATTTACTATTCATGATGGAGTTAGATCACTTATTCAATAAGAACTAGCGTATAATTACTTCAATATTTTTTATTAAATATATTGATGCTATTGCTATCATTTGTGTTCCCCTATTGATTACCGCCTCATTTTATTTGCTAAAAAGGATTGTTTAATGAATAAAATGGACATGCTTGATATGCATAAACATCATAAATAATGTGCTTTAAGTCTTTTATATTGCACCTGTTATTCTTTATAGTGTCGACTTAGACTAGTTAAAATGAGATATATATGGATTATCTTCCTATTTTTACCAAATTAAAAAATCGTCATTGCCTTGTTGTTGGTGGTGGTGATATTGCAGCACGTAAAGTGCACTTATTATTAAAAGCACATGCTTCAATCACTATCTGTGCACCTGAAATTTCTGATTCTTTATTAGAAAAAGCTAAAAATAACCAGCTTACTGTGATTCAAGAAAAATTTTATGATGAATTGATTGATGATAAATGGCTAGTTGTTGCCGCAACGAATCAGCACCATGTTAACGAACATATTGCCCAATTAGCTGAGCAAAAGCAGATTCTCGTTAATGTAGTTGATGAACCCAGCTTATGTAGTTTTATTATGCCTTCGATTGTCGACCGCTCTCCTATTGTTGTGGCAATCTCGAGTGGCGGTAAAGCGCCTGTGTTAGCCCGTTTGATACGTGAACGTTTAGAAACTTTATTGCCTATGCACCTTGGCCGTTTAGCCAAAATATCAGGTGAATTTAGACACCGCGTTAAACAAGTGATTACTAAAGAGTCTTTGCGCCGTCGTTATTGGGAAAAGTTATTCGGTAATGGTGATTTAGCAGGCTTATTGCAAAAAGGTCAAATTGAACAAGCGCAACAGTTCATGGAAGATAACTTAACTGAAGAAGTTGCTCAAGGCGATGTCGCATTAGTTGGTGCAGGTCCAGGTGATCCATCATTATTGACGTTAAAAGCATTACAATTGATGCAACAAGCGGACGTGGTTTTATACGACCGTTTAGTGTCAAAAGAAATTTTAGATTTAGTACGTCGTGATGCAGATTTAATTTCGGTAGGTAAAGCGGCAGGTAAACATGAAGTTGAACAGTCTCGTACCAATCAAATGCTGGTTGAATTAGCACAGCAAGGTAAAAAAGTGGTGCGCTTAAAAGGTGGTGATTCTTTTATCTTTGGCCGTGGTGGTGAAGAGCTTGAAGAGCTAGTCGAAGCGGGTGTTGCTTTTCAAGTTGTTCCTGGTATTACATCGGCTTCAGGCTGTAGTACTTATGCAGGTATACCATTAACGCATAGAGATTATGCTCAATCAGTCACCTTTGTCACAGGCCATAGAAAAGAAGATGGTAAAGCATTAGATTGGCAATCCTTAGCTACACCACACCAAACATTAGTTGTTTATATGGGGTTGATGCGGGCACAAGAGATCCAAACTAATTTATTAATGAATGGGCGAGATGAAAATACACCTGTTGCGTTAATCAATAAAGGTACGACAAATGAACAGCAAGTTATTACAGGGACATTATCTGAATTATCTACATTAGGTGGAGGATTAGAAGGACCGACAATAATGATTATTGGTGAAGTGGTTCATCTATCCTCTAAGCTTGCTTGGTTTAAAGGTGAGAATAATAAGAAACTGTCACGTGACCCGTTTTTAGTTAATTTATCTTAGGTTATTTCTCGCCTAATAATTTGCCAATAAAAAAGCCTGATTCATCATCAGGCTTTTTTGTTTTTAAGCTTTTAAATATATTGTTCAAGTAGAAAGCTTAATTTTCCCAATGTTGGTCTAGGTGCAATGCGTCGTGGTATAAACGTTCATAACGCTTAGCAGAGTCAGACCAATAAAAATGAGATTGCATTGCTTGTTTTTTCAAGCGTAACATCTCTTCTGGTTGCTCGATATAAAGTAACAAAGCACGACGCAATATATTTAATAACTGGTTGGGATTAGGATCATAAAACATAAAACCATTGGCATTATCTGGATCTTGGTCGTAATCAATAACCGTATCTTTTAAACCGCCAACAGCACGCACAATAGGCAGTGTGCCATAAGCTAAGCTATAGAGCTGGTTCAATCCACAAGGTTCAAATATAGAAGGCATCATGAAGAAATCTGAGCCTGCTTCAATTAAATGCGATAACTCATTGCTGTAAGCATCAATGAATTTAAATTTATCTTTATAATGGCTAGCTAGTGCTGTTAAATGGCCTGTAATGCTAGGATCTCCAGATCCAACAATAATCAATTGTACGTTATGTTGCAAAAAACGATCTAGGATAGGAATAATTAAGCCAAAGCCTTTTTGATCTGTTAAACGACAAACCATACCAAATACAGGGACATCTATTGCTTCAAGTCCAACTTCTTCTTGTAATGCGGCTTTACATTTATGTTTACCTGTAAGGTCGTTGCTATCAAAGTTAAATGGTATTAGTTTATCTGTTTTAGGGCTCCAATCATTATAGTCACAACCATTTAATATCCCTTGAAAGTCATGAATACGTTCAATAAAGTGGTTCGACATACCGTGAGAGCCTAAGGGAGTTAACAGTTCACTCGCATAGTTAGGGCTGACTGTATTCACTTTGTCAGCATAAAGAACGCCTACTTTTAAAAAGTTAATATAGCTGTAATTTTCTAATACACGCTCATCCATACATGCGCTTACTTCTGGAATAAGATTTAGTTGCGATTTTTCAAAAATCCCTTGAAATGCTGAGTTATGGCTAGTGATAACGGTTTTACTATTGGTGAAGAATGAATTGTTATGAAAACGTGATTTTAATAAATAAGGAATTAAACCTGTATGCCAATCATTACAATGAATAATATCAGGTGAAAAATCTTCTGCTAAAGCAGTAAGCAAAGCAGCTAAGCTAAAGAATGCAAAACGTTCTCCATTATCTGGATAAGCGTTATTTTCTTCACCATATAGACCAGGGCGATCAAAATAATGTGCGTTATCAATACCTAATACTTTAATTCCATCCAATGACAACTCTTGTACTGAGAATTGAATATCTGGTCGTGAACTGTCGGTATGTAAGTTTAATAAATGCGTTTGCTTGGCATGTTCTCTGTGGTTAAGCGTACGGTAAAATGGGGTCACAATAACCACTTCGTGACCTAAATTACGAAGCTCAATCGGAAGGGACTTCGCTACATCAGCAAGTCCACCCGTTTTAGAGAAACCTTCAACTTCAGATGAAATAAATAAAATTTTCAATTTATGAGAATCCACTGGAAACTCCTTTGACTAAGAATATGAGCAATAAAAAAAGCTACCTAGTACAGTAGCTTTTTAAATTAAATTAATAATTAGAAGCCGATTCTAGAACCTTTAGGTATGACTACAATTCCTTCATCAGAAACAGTAAAGCGTTTTTTATCATTTTCTAGATTAACACCAATCTTTACACCATCGGCTATTTCAACATCTTTATCAATAATTGTTTTTATAATTTCACAATCTTTACCAATTTTAGTGTCACCCAATAAAACAGATTTATAAATATTGCTACGCTGACCAACAAAACAATTAAAGCCTAGTACTGATTTCTTGATTGTCGCGCCAATGATTAAAGCTCCATCAGAAATAAGAGAACGTCTAATCGAACAAGTAATATCACCATCATTCTGAAAGTTTGCAGCAGGCAACGCAGGGTAATGGGTATGCATTGGCCAAGCTCTATTGTAAAAAGAAATTGGAGGTGTTGATTTAATTAAGTCCATATTAGCTTCCCAATATGACTCTATCGTACCCACATCTCGCCAATAAGCCTCACCTTCTTCATTCAATATTTTATTGGTTGTGAAATCATAGACAAACACTTTACCTGTCGGCATTAGGTGCGGAATAATATCTTTACCGAAATCATGACTTGATGCATCATCGGCGGCATCTCGAATTAATTCTTGTTGTAACTCTTTAGAATTAAAAACATAGTTGCCCATTGATGCTAATACGTTATCAGGATCACCTGGAATCGTCTTTGCATCTTCCACTGAAGGTTTTTCAACAAAGCCAATCATACGACCTTCTGTATCTACTTCAATAATGCCAAAATGATAAGCCTGTTCTTTCGGTAAACGAATCGCTGATACCGTTAAAATAGCTTCTTTTTCTTTGTGATAAGTAATCTTCTGACGTATATCCATTTTGTAGATATGGTCACTACCAAAAACACACACAATTGGCGCATCATCAGCTTCGATAAATTGTAAGTTTTGATAGATTGCGTCAGCGGTACCGCTATACCAATGTTTACCTGTACGCATTTGCGCGGGAATAGCATCAATAAAAGTATCAGTAAAACTGTTTAGCTCCCAAGCTTGACGTAAATGTGAATTAAGTGATTGAGACTTAAACTGTGTTAACACATAAATTCGTAATAAATCAGAATTTACAAAGTTATTAAGAACACAATCAATAAGACGGTAACTTCCTCCAAATGGTACAGAGGGTTTAGTACGAGACTGTGTTAAAGGATAAAGACGTGAGCCTTCACCACCTGCTAAAATCATAGAGAGAACTTTTGCCATCAGAAAAACCCACCTAAATAATATGAAAAATCATCATCAGTAACCTTTAAAAAGTTTACTCAAAACCCACTCTACTACCTTTCGCAATTACCACTATACCGTTCTCTGAAACAGTAAATTGTTTGCGATCTTCTTCTAAATTTTCACCGATAATAGTATTCGGTGCAATTTCAACATTCTTATCGAGGATGACATTGGTTAAGCGTGAACCTTTACCAACCTTGGCATTGCCTAAAAATATACAACCTTTCACTTTTACATGAGTACATAGGTGGCTTCTAAAACCTAAAATAGAGTTTTCTATAGTCGCACCGTTAATATAAGAGCCTGCCCCAATATGAGATTTAGACACACTGGTTTCAGAGTCACCTTGATCTCTAAAGGTTGCTGGCGGGAGCGGTGGATGGTAAGTGTGTAATGGCCAATGTTTATTATATAAAGAGATAGGTTGGTCATCATTTAATAAATCCATATGCGCCTCCCAATAAGAATCGATTGTTCCTACATCACGCCAATATGCATGTTCTGGTTCGCCTGGTATTTTATTTTCACTAAAGTTATACACGTAGACTTTTCCCTGCGGAAATAGTTTAGGGATAATATCTTTACCAAAATCATGACTAGAATTTTCTTCGAAGGCATCTTTTTCTAATTCTTCGATTAATGTATCTGCTTTAAAAATGTAGTTGCCCATAGAAGCAAGCACATGGTCTGGGTCACCTGGAATGGTTTTAGCTTCTTCAATAGAAGGTTTTTCGGTAAAGCCAACCATGTGGCCTGTTTCATTGATTTCTATAATACCGAAGTGGTGGGCTTGATTTTTTTGTACCCGAATGGCAGCAACCGTTAATGCTCCACCCATTTTTTTATGGTAATCAACCATTTGCTGTACATCCATTTTATAGATGTGGTCACTACCAAAAATACAGACGTGATCTGCTTCACTTTTTTCGATAAAACGGTAGTTTTGGTAAATGGCATCGGCAGTACCTGAGTACCAATTTTTGTTGACGCGTTGCTGCGCTGGGATGGCTTCAATAAAACGATCTGAAATGCCTGATAGCCGCCACGCGCGACGTAAGTGAATATTGAGGGACTGAGATTTGAATTGTGTCAGAACATAAATTTTCATTAAGTCTGCGTTGACGAAATTATTTAATGCAAAATCTACTAATCTATAATTACCGCCAAAAGGCACGGCGGGTTTGGTTCGATTCTGGGTTAACGGAAAAAGCCGAGACCCTTCACCTCCCGCAAGAATCATAGCTAAAATACCAGACATAGAGCCTCCACATTTTTATATTAGAAAGCTATGTTTACGTTGCATAGCTTCTATTCCATTGATTAATTAATCTTTAAATACCTACCTTTGACCCTAACAATAAAGTGAGAACTATGACACGTTTACTTGATAATTATTTGAGGCAGCTCAACACTTTAAATTTATTGTTTTGAGCATCTTCAAAGAATTTTTTATAAGTAACCGTTAAAAGTGGTTCATAACGTAAAAACTTATTAGCCACAATTGTTAATTTCCCTTTTTTCTTCAAAAAGTTAACTGACTTGCTGATGAACTCTTCTGCAGCGTCATAGTTCGTTTTTTGACCAGAGTGAAACGGTGGGTTTGAAAGTAATAAATCATATTCTTTATTTACATTAGAGAACACATCCGATGCAAACACATTTGCTTGTAGTGCATTAATTTCCAAAGTGAGTTTTGCACTTTCTAAAGCATAGACATTCACATCAATTAAATCTAGTTGTAATTGTTGATGTTTTTTCAAGAGGTAGCAAGAAAGTACACCAGCACCACAACCAAAGTCTAAACCTTGTCCACTTAGCTCCTCTGGTAAATTATTTAATAATAATTCACTGCCTTTATCTAATTCGCCAAAACTAAATACACCAGGTAAAGAACGGATCGTAAGTGAAATGTCATTAATATTAAGCTGATAGTCTTTTATCCACTGCTGTTGGTTAAAAACAGCGACAGGCTTGCTCAATTGAGCATAAATAACACTACAATGACGCGCTGAATCGATAGCATTACTGTGGTTTGAATAAGGCGTTAATAATGTCGCGACACTTTTTATGCCACACTTTTTTTCGCCGACTAAAATAATATCTGCATTTTCTTTAAGGTGAGGTGTTAAGTTTGCAAGTAAGTATTCAATTTCAGTTTTTGCTTTAGGAATATAAATTAATAATAGGTCGAACTTTTCTTGGTTCTCTTTTCCTTGGTAATCCGCTGTGAAGTGAACATTCGATGATGTTAATTTATCTTTTAGTTTGTCGTAATAACGAAAATCATTAAAACAAAAGCAGCTTGATGATGCTATTCTTTCAAGGTTAATAGGGTAGCTGTCGTCGATATTACCTGCGACCAAAATAGATTTGCCTGTAAATAACGATTCATTACGCTGTAAAACCTGGCTTGGATTTGAAAAAACTTGATTAAGTGCCATTATAAATTCCTGTTACAGCTTGTTATTCGAAGCTTAAACGATGATGCAAAGTGCAAGGAAAAGCATTATACCAATCGTAATTAGTATGTGAGCTAATATTTCGGTTTGTATTATATTGTTATTTTAGCGATTACTCACCTACACATGAAAAAAAGTTTGTCACAAGGATGTTATGAAGTTCACTAATAAATTTACGTTTATTACTAGTGCTATTGTGTTGACCTGTATTAGTTTAGTCTTGATCGGAGGCATGTTTAGTTTGCGGTCACTAACGTTAAAGCATCATCAACAATTACTTGATGGTGTTATTGAAGTGATTGAAAAGCAAATAGATAAACAAACTACTGCAACTCAATTTGACTCTTGGTTGCCTGATTTACTGGATGCTTCTGGTATTGTCCGTTTAGAAGTTAAACGCGATGGTTTGACGGTCTATCAAAACTATTATGCAAGTCGTCAATATTATCCGATGCGCTTGTTACTGCGTTATTCCTATGAGCTAGAAAAATATCCTGGTGTGCGTTTGATACTGCATACCCGCCAACCTTTTTCTGAACTTAAATTTACCTTTTGGCCATTGGCTGGTGTCGGCACAGCCATCTTGTTGAGCTTAAGTTTGTTGTATTTTGCGCTGCGTTGGATAAGGCGATCTTTCTACGGTGCTGAGTTATTAGAGCGTCGCGCACATTATTTATTACAAAACAATCCAACTGCACGTTTCGCACAAGAGGGCGAGTGGCCTAAAGCGGCAAGCCAAGCGTTGGACGTATTATCGGAACGATTAGAAAACAGCCTTAAAGAACGTAGCGTTTTTGATATTCATATCAGGGGCAAAGCGTTTTTAGACGAAGATACAGGGCTTGGTAACCGTTTAGCCTTTGATAATATGCTAGAGACAGTAGCAAATGATGAAAGTTATACATCAAATGCATT
Organism: Psychromonas sp. SP041; assembly: GCF_000470315.2. GTDB lineage: Bacteria > Pseudomonadota > Gammaproteobacteria > Enterobacterales > Psychromonadaceae > Psychromonas. The sequence continues at coordinate 113,676 of NZ_CBRF02000010.1, read as the reverse complement.
AATATTAATTAGTTTGACTGAATTAAGCACATTGAAATATGAGTTCGGTGCAGAACAAGGCGCGAAGGTCATTGAGCAAATGGTTGATTTACTCAAAAGCTTTTGCAGTCGTTATGACGATAGTTTTTATGGCAGTGTTAAGAAGCCTGAATTTGTTATTCTATTACCACAAATGGCTTATCAAGAAACAAAAGTGGTTGCAAAACAATTAACTAAAGCGTTATATCAATTGCAATTACCAGACTCTTCCCTCATTGAAACCTTTTTTCATATCGGTGTGGTTAATTTTCCTTTCGGTACACAAATCAATCATATTATTGATGATGCTAATCGTGCTTTATTAGTCGCTGAACACCAAAAAGTAAGCGGATGGCATTTATCTGAAGAGAACTTGAAACATACTGTGATTAGTAAGGGCACGGTGCATTGGCGTGGTTTGTTAACGGATGTATTAAACAAAGAAGCGCTGTTGTTATATCGACAACATGTTGTAAAGCGCGATCCTACCCATATTCTCTATTCAGAATTGTGGTCTCGTATCATAGGATATGACAATGAAGTTATCGCCGCAGGCACGTTTATGCCAATGGCTGAAAAGTGTGGGCTGTGCGATCAAATAGACAGGCAAATGTTAGAAAAAGTACTGGCATTATTAGTGGTTAGAGGTGAATCCTGCAAGCCAATAGGCGTTAACTTAAGTGCTCGTTTCTTAATGAATAAAGAAAGTCGTAAATGGTTAATGTTTGAGTTAATGCAAAAAACTAAAATGATTCGAAATAACTTAGTGATTGAAATATCTGAGCATTTGATTGAACAACATTATACTCCTTTACGTTCCGCGTTGATCGCGTTACAAAAAATAGGCTGTAAAATTGCAGTAGATAATGTCGGTAAGTCTGTTGTGAATACGCAATATATACTCGACTTCAATATTGATTATTTAAAGCTTCATGCAAGTTTAATAAGAGATATTCACCTTCGTAGTACCAACAAAGTTGCAATACAAAGCTTAATGGCTAGTTGTTTGAATAGTCATGCTCAAGTTATTGCTGTTGGTATTGAAACTGAACAAGAATGGAAGTGCTTACTTCGCCTAGGCGTTTGTGGAGGACAGGGGACTTTGTTCTCAATTCCAAAAGAAATGAAAGTTTAAATACACCAAGGATAAGCTCAGTAAAGTTTGCATATTACCTAAAGAGAACATAAAGTTTTCAGGATAGTTTGCTTGTTTAAACTGAAGGGGTAAATCTTTTTTGTGCTTTTAGCCCTGCTAAACCTTGTAAACCTCCTGTATGTAAAGCAACTATGTTAGTGCCTACAGGGAAATAATCTTGTTCGATTAACTGCCACAATGCATAAAACATTTTACCGCTATAAATTGGCTCAATAGGGATATCGGTATCCGATGTAAATTGACGACAAAAATCAGCGAGTGTCGGTGAAATTTTTCCATAACCACCTTCATGAAAATTAGTATGTAAATGCCAGTTTATTTTTCTTTCTTGTTCTACAAAGTCTTTAACTGTTTGCGTTAAATAATGTGCATCTTTGAGCACTGCAATACCATTAACTATGGTATTCGGGCTGTATTTTAATGCTCCACTAATAAGACCTGCTAGTGTCCCTGCACTGCCTGTTGCAGTGAATATATGATCGATTGATTGCTGCTTATCTGTTTGTTTATTTATTAGCTTATATTGCTGGGTTAGCTCTTCTACAACTTCCTCTACTCCAGGTATGGCTAACTTATTACTGCCTCCTTCTGGGATAATATAAGCAGTGGGGTATTGAGCTTGAAGTGTTGTTAAATATTCATATTGTTCTTTTAATCGATAGGTTTTTCTATCTATAAACTGTAATTCCATCCCCCATTTTTGGACCTGAGCTAAAGTAGGGTTCGATGCATAATGTGCCTCACCTCTAATAATGCCTGTTGCCTGAAACTTAAAATGGTTACAAGCTGCCGCTAAAGCGTGAATGTGATTTGAAAATGCACCCCCAAAGCTAATTAGGTGGTTTTTATTATTAGCCTCTGCATAAAGTAAGTTATATTTTAATTTTCGCCATTTGTTCCCTGAAATATCTGGATGTAATAAATCATCACGTTTAACGGAGACTGTAATAGATTTTTCAGTAAGCAGTGGGTGAGTAAGTACTTGCAAGGGACTGTGTCCCATTGTTTGATATAAAGTGCTTTCTATAAAACTCATCTCTCTTCCTGCTGTATTTAAAGTAGCTATTTTCCTTATATTTTACCTTATAGTTGAATATATTTAGTTTTTATTTAGAGTCGATTTTGTGATTGTTGTTTAAGTAAGACGCTAAGCTTGTAACAATGATGGAAGACTAAGATCATGATTTGTAATCATGCTTAAAATTAAAATTAAAATTAAAATTAAAAAACTAAAACTGCGTATCATTCAGCGATACTTAAGGAATATTATGTTTGAATTTAAAACCATCGCATTATTTATAGTGACGGCTGTTGCTGAAATAGTAGGGTGTTATTTACCTTACCTTTGGCTTAAGCAAGAAAAAAGTATTTTGCTTTTGATTCCTGCTGCCTTCAGTCTCGCTTTATTTGCTTGGTTATTGTCATTACATCCAGCAGCTTCTGGTCGTGTCTATGCGGCATACGGTGGTGTTTATATATTTGTTGCGATGATATGGCTTTGGGCTGTTGATGGCGTTAAACCTACTTTATGGGACATGGTAGGCGCATCAATCGCGCTTGTTGGTATGGCTATTATTATGTTTGCGCCAAAAAGTTCATAGAGATTATTAGGAGTATAGAGTGAGAGAGCAATTAAGAACGAAAATAATTGATGTCTGCAATAAAAAAATAAGCGCCAAAGGTGATGGTGTTGGCGTTTCATTTTATGCTTTTTTTGCAAATAAAAATGATAACCCTGATTTGTTGATGGAGGCTGCAATATGGTGGATTCAAATCCATGAATTAGATCATTTTGTTAAAGCTAAGGTTATTAAAGAGATGGTTGAAAGAGGTTTGTAATGATCTCTTAGCAAAAGAATAAGTATTGTTCATTCATTTTATTTTATATTTGACGTTAAGAGCTCGTTAAAAATTTAACTGTATTTAAGTATCTTTATCGTCATTTTTACTTTTGATTACCCGCTAATTATTTCCTCGTACTGTCGTAAGTCCCCTTATTATGTCGTAAATATATAATCGCTCAATTGATGAATAGGTATTTATTTTCATTTTTAATTTATGTTTTATGCGCTTAAAGCATCATGCCACCTCACTTTAAACTTAAAATGTAAGTGGACTTTTTTTCTTTTTTATTGCGCAACCACACTTTAATGATTAAAAAAAAAGAGAGCTTGTGATGTAAGTTACAAATTAATAATTAAAGAAATTTTTATTTTTGCGTGTATGGCAGTCTGTTAACAACTTAGCAACAACAAATGAGTATTTTTGAAACCTATTTGACTTATTTAATTGGTCGTTTCATCTCTTAGTTTATTGCTTAGATGACAAATCATTCAATCATAACCTTACATGGAGTTTAAAATGCTAAAGTCTTTTTATAAAAGTACCTTAATAGCAGCTGTAGTCATGGTGACAAGTGCTAATGCTTTTGCAGCCGATAAAGTTTACCGATTAAAATTAGCTGAAACATGGGGGCCAAATTTTCCAGTGTTTGGTGATTCTGTTAAAAATATGGTCAAAATGGCAGAAGAAATGTCTAACGGCCGTTTAAAAATTCGCGTTGATTCAGCTAACAAACATAAATCACCATTTGGTGTGTTTGATATGGTTAAAATCGGGCAATACGATATCGGGCATTCTGCAAGTTATTATTATAACGGTAAAGTACCTAATACTTTATATTTTACAACGATGCCATTCGGTATGACGGCTAGCGAACAATATGCTTGGTTCCAATATGGTGGTGGTCAAGAGTTAATGGATGAAGTGTATAGCGCTCATAATCTAGTCCCTTTTCCTGGCGGTAACACTGGCGTACAAATGGGGGGGTGGTTCCGCAAAGAAATTAATACTGTTGAAGACCTTAAAAACTTAAAAATGCGTATTCCTGGTTTTGCTGGGGAAGTGTTAGCTAAATTAGGTGCTACACCGGTAAATATTCCACCAGGTGAGCTTTATACTTCACTAGAACGTAATACAATCGATGCATTAGAGTGGGTAGGCCCATCATTAGATTTACGTATGGGCTTTCATAAAATAGCACCTATTTATTACATGGGGTGGCATGAACCTGCAACAGAGTTAATGTTTATTGTTAATAAGAAAAAATTAGAAAAACTTCCTGCCGATTTACAAGCAATTTTAAAAGTAGCAATGCGTAAAGCGTCATACGATATGTATGTGCAGTCTTATGCATTAAGTGCTGAAAACTGGGCTGTAATGAAAACTGAATACCCTGATATTCAAGTTAAAACATTCCCGCCAGCTGTGTTAAGTGCGATGAAAAAAGCCAATGATGAAATTCTTGAAGAAAAAGCAAGTAATGACCCAATGGCTGCCAAGATCATCAAGTCACAAGAAGACTATTTAAAATTAGTACGAGTTTGGACTGATATATCTGAATATGGTTATATTAAAAGCACCAAAGAGCTAGCTAAATAGCAATACAAAGGCTACTTATCGTAGCCTTTTTCTTTTCTCGCCTGTCTACTAGAAGGAATTATCTTAAATGGAAAGTCTGCAAAACGTCTTCGATCGCTTTTCTGATGTCATCGGTAAAATAGCCGCTACATTGATGATTTTATTATTAATCAATGTTTTTTATGATGTGGTTGCACGTTACTTTTTTAAATCTAGTTCTATCGCTTTTCAAGAATTGGAATGGCATATATTTGCCTCTATGTTTTTACTGGGTATCGCTTATACATTAAAAGAAGAAGGGCACGTACGTGTTGATATTCTTTATGAAAAGCTCAGTGATAAAAATAAAGCTTGGATTAATAGTCTTGGTTGTATTTTCTTCCTTTTACCTTTCTGTAGCCTTGTCATTTGGTATGGCTATGACTTTACTCTGGAATCTTACAGTTTAAATGAAGTGAGTGGTGATCCTGGTGGTTTATCGCATCGCTGGCTAATTAAAGCAATGATCCCTCTTTCTGCCCTTGCACTTATTTTTAGTGGTTTAGGTATGTTGATAAAAAATCTGCGCTGTATTTTTGAAAAAGATGTTTAAAAGGGAGTTTTTATGATTGGCATTATTATGTTTGGTGTAGCACTCGTGCTATTACTGACAGGTTTTCCCGTCGCATTTGTATTTGCAGGTGTTGCATTAATTTTTGGTGTGTTTGCTGAAGGTTTTGAATTATTTGCCTTTATGCCATACCGTATTATGAGCATCATGGAAAATTCAATCATGATGGCAGTTCCTATGTTTATTTTCATGGGGAACGTATTACAAAAAACCAAATTAGCCGAGCAATTGTTAGAAGCAATGGGGCAGTTATTTGGCCGCGTTAGAGGTGGTGTTGCTGTTTCCACTATTCTAGTAGGTTGCTTATTAGCAGCATCAACTGGGGTTGTTGGGGCCTCTGTCGTTGCAATGGGAGTTATCTCTCTACCTGTTATGCTTAAATATAATTACGATAAAAAATTAGCGACAGGGGTTATTTGTGCGTCTGGTACATTAGGACAAATCATACCTCCATCTATTATCTTAATTATTCTTGGCGATGTAATGGGGGTACCTGTTGGTGACCTATTTAGAGCTGCGGTGTTGCCTGGGGCAATATTAGTTGGTGCGTTTATATTATATGTTTTAATTTACGCTTACTTTAAACCAGAAGCCGCGCCTGCGTTACCTGAGTCTGAGTTTTCTGGTCCTGGGGGATTTGCACCTTATTGGATTGCGTTTAAAGCTATTGCGCCACCTTTAGTGTTAATTTTCTCCGTATTAGGTTCAATCTTTTACGGCATTGCTACACCGACCGAATCATCTGCCATTGGTGGTGCAGGCGCTATTTTATTAGCTCTTCTATATAAACAATGCTCATGGAAGATCTTGTGGGAGTCATCGATTGAAACTGTCAAAGTAACTGCGATGGTATTTGCTATCTTTATTGGTGCAACTGCATTTTCAATGGTATTTTCTTACACGGGTGGTGAAGAGTTAATTGAAGAGTTAATGTTTAGTTTACCTGGTGAGAAATGGGGCTTTTTAATTATTACCATGCTGGTTATTTTAGTACTTGGTTTCTTTATCGATTTTGTAGAGATTTCATTTATTGTCGTTCCTATGCTGTACCCAATCGCTGAAATGATGGGCATTGATTTAACGTGGTTTGCTATCTTAATCGCAATGAATCTACAAACATCCTTCTTAACACCCCCCTTTGGCTTCAGTCTCTTTTATCTAAAAGGGGTCGCCCCGCCCGAAGTCAAAACGATGGATATTTACAAAGGTGTTATTCCGTTCATTGGATTACAGTTATTAGTATTAGCTTCAATTGTTATTTTTCCAGGCTTTTATGGCTTCGAATAATAAGGTGAAATGGACTAACGCATAAAGGCATTTAATACATAAGCCATTATGATCGCAATAATCTATTAATAATTCATAAAGCCTCTCTCGTAGAGGCTTTATTTATTCTCATTAAATATTTTATTGCTCTATTTCTAAAGCCTACTGATAAAGTCGTTCTACAAAGCCATTCTCTGAACATTCTTAATAATATCTTTAAGTACCGTTTTATAACGTTGATCAGCGTTGTAAGCATCTACACCAATAGTAGCCTTATGGATACGAGTGATTGCTATTATAACAATCTGGATAAATAAATAGTCTATTTAGGCATTAGGAAAAATGGATGATAGCAAGGCGTTGATTACAGTAACTCGTTATTCTCATTACAAAATTAACAACGAAGCTAGGGTTTATTTTAACAAGCATAAATGACTAGATAATTACTTAGATTGGTATTAGTAGGAAGGTTGACAGTAGAGCACTAAGCATCATAAGTTAAGCATTTAAAACATTAATGTTAGTCGTGTAAATATTTTATTGGAAGTGACTGTTTAGATTGGAAGGTATTGCGTTAATACAATTATATTTTATGGGGAGCCAATAACAAAGAAGCCTGTTTAAAACAGGCTTTTTATAATGATACGTTTATCTATCTTATTTTACTTCTTTACCTGATGCTTGTAAGTCAGCATGGTATGAAGAGCGTACTAATGGGCCACAAGCAGCATGTTCAAACCCCACTGATTTTGCCATCTCACCTAAAGCATCAAACTCTGCTGGTGGAACGTAACGTTCAACAGCAAGATGTTGTAAGCTAGGTTGTAAGTATTGACCTAATGTTAGCATCGTCACGCCATGAGCCGCTAAATCTTTGATTACGACTTCAATATGCTCATTCGTTTCACCCAGACCCATCATCACACCTGATTTAGTCGGGATGGTAGGATGTTGTTCTTTAAATTTTTGTAACAGTTGTAATGACCATTTGTAATCAGCGCCTGGACGTACTTGTTTGTACAAGTGTGGTGCGGTTTCTAAGTTATGGTTAAATACGTCTGGTACGTCTTTTTCAAAACAAGCTAATGCTTTATCCATACGGCCTTTAAAGTCAGGCACTAGAATTTCAATTTTAATGGCTGGATTCAATAGACGAATTTCACGAATACAGTCAGCAAAATGTTGCGCTCCACCATCACGTAAATCATCACGGTCAACAGAAGTAATCACTACATATTTTAGCTTCATATCTTTTATTGTTTCAGCTAGTTTCTTAGGCTCATTTTCATCAACAGCAAGTGGCTTACCATGGCCAACATCACAGAAAGGGCAACGACGTGTACAGATATCACCTAAAATCATAAAGGTCGCTGTACCGTGGTTAAAACACTCATTTAAGTTAGGGCAAGACGCTTCTTCGCACACAGAATGTAGTTTGTTCTTTCGTAACGCAGCTTTAATTTCGTTAACGCGAGTGTTATCTGCCGCTAGCTTTATCTTCATCCAAGATGGTTTCTTTAAAATAGTACCTTTATCAGATGGAATTACTTTAATTGGAATATGAGACATTTTATCTGCGTCACGCAGTTTGTTGCCGGCTGTTAATTGGCTTGGCTTAGTGTTCATTAATGAAACTCTCTATCTGTGTGTATTGTAAATTCTGATTTAATTTTTCAATCAATAACGGCGATAATTCTGCGACAGAAGATGTTATTCCTAGATCGCGACACTGGGTCATTTCTAATCCAGCATAACCACATGGGTTAATTTGTAAAAAAGGTGAAAGGTCCATATCCACATTTAACGCTAAACCATGAAATGAACAACCTTTGCGGATTTTCAATCCTAATGACGCAATTTTTTTTCCATCAACATAAACACCAGGTGCATCGGGTTTAGCTACTGCGACAACATTATTATCTGCTAATACATCAATAATTGCTTGCTCTATAATACTGACTAAGCTGCGTACATTGAAATTTTTACGACGAATATTAATCAATAAATAAGCAATTAATTGGCCAGGAGCATGGTAGGTAATTTGCCCACCACGATCGCTTTTTACCACAGGAATATTACTATTAGTCAATAAATGCTCTGCTTTGCCTGCTAACCCTTGGGTAAAAACAGGTTTGTGTTCAACTAACCATATTTCATCAATACTATTTTCGTCACGTTGTTCTGTGAAGTCACTCATCGCTTGCCATGTTTCTTGGTAAGGAGTAAGACCTAAATAGCGTATGATTAATTTATCTTGAATTGCAGTCATGATGTCGGCTTATAAATGTATTGGTTTATAAAATAAAACGAACGTGTTCAAGTTTATTTAATTCAGTATAAATCTCTTCTATATGTTCTTTGCTCGTCACAATAACGGGGACTGCTAAAGAATGGTAAGTCCCTTTAGAGCTAGGCTTTATTGTCGGAGAATAATCACCCGGCGCAATTAACTGAATAACGCGAATAACGTCAGGGAGCAGTTCTGGATGAGCGACACCCATCACTTTAAATGACAAACTACATGGGAATTCTAATAACTCATCAAATTTAGTATTTAATGCCATGCTTGCCTCCAGAGCAAAATAGACGTTGAAACTAAAAAGTGAGGTTTCTTAACCTCACTTTAGATTATTGGTTAATGTTATACGATAAACATTATTGGTATATGGGGATGTTTTTAGCCAAACCAACCAATAAATAACAATTTAATGTAATCAATAACACGACTGAAAATACCACCTTCTTCCACTGTTTCTAGTGCAATTAAGTCGTAAGTCGCAATTGACTCGTCAGCAAGTGTATAATTTACTTGGCCTACTTTATCACCTTTTTGAATTGGTGCGCGTAGCTCGTTATTAATGACAAAATCAGCTTTTAAATTTTGAGATTGATTGCGTGGTAACGTTAATGGTGTATCAACAGGAACACCTAAACGAATGTTTGCTTGTGTACCCATCCAGATGCGTTCACTTGCAAGCTGATCATTTGCTTTATACGGTGTGATTGTTTCGAAGAAACGGAAACCCCAGTTAAGTAATTTTTTACTTTCTACTTTACGTGCATCATCAGAACGAGTCCCCATCACAACACTGATTAAACGCATGCCATCTTTTGTTGCAGATGACACTAAGCTGTAACCTGCTGCACTAGTGTGACCTGTTTTCATACCATCTACATTTAGGCTTTTATCCCATAACAAACCATTACGGTTGTATTGTACGATACCATTGTATTTGAATGATTTTTCGCTATATATTTTGTACTCATTTGGTACGTCAGTGATAATTGCTTTTGCTAATATTGCCATATCTTTTGCAGTGGTATGGTGCCCATCAGCATGTAAACCGTGGCTGTTTACAAAGTGCGTATCATTCATGCCTAACTGTAATGCCCAAGAGTTCATTAAATCTGCAAAAGCGGGTTCACTACCAGCAATATGTTCAGCCATTGCAACACAAGCGTCATTACCTGATTGAATGATGATACCGCGGTTTAAATCTTCGACGGTTACTTCTTTACCAATTTCGATAAACATTTTTGAAGAATCAGGGAAATTCTTTGACCATGCATTATTAGAGATAGTTACTTTATCTGTCAGTTTAAGATTTCCTGACTTTAGCTCTTGGCCGATGATATAGCTGGTCATCATTTTAGTTAATGACGCTGGTTCTAGCGTATCTTCACTATTATTTTCAGAGAGAACTTTTCCTGAATCAAAATCAATTAATAAATATCCTTTGGCGGCAATTGAGGGAGCTTTAGGAATAATCATAGGAGCGGAAAACGCATTAATACTAAATAGGAAAGTGATAAGCAGTAGGCTTATTTTTTTCATGTTACATACCTTCAAGGTTGTTAAGTCGAAAAATTGTTACGCACTATAGCAGATGAAGCTTTATTTGCTAAGGGGCTATACAGATTAGTTGGTTAATTTTAATGCCTTTTTATATTTAAAATATTTAAATAATAACCGTTTAGTCATTTTATTAACATAAGAGGGTTAGGCAAGTAAATGTTGAGTAAGTTCGATTATGGTTTTATGAGAGATCATTTAATTGTGACATATCGGTGCATTGCAATAGCAAGTGGCGCACCAAAGTGGTGCGTAAAAGTTGTTGGAATTTGCTTTTTTAATGCTAAGTTATTGTTATAAATGGTTTATATTTTTTGGCACGTTAGTTGTTAATAAATACACATAAACTAACGTTAATTACACCTTGAAGGAATATACGATGAAAATGTTAACCGCAATTATTAAACCATTTAAATTAGATGAAGTACGCGAAGCTGTAATGGGTATTGGCATCGCGGGTGTGACGGTTTCTGAAGTAAAAGGATTTGGTCGTCAAAAAGGGCACACGGAGTTATACCGTGGTGCTGAATACCAAGTTGATTTTTTACCAAAAGTAAAATTAGAAATTGCGGTTAAAGACGATGATATTGAACGTTTAGTTGAAGCTATTATTAGCGCAGCTAATACAGGGAAAGTAGGTGATGGCAAAATTTTTATTCAGCCATTAGAGCAAGTTGTTCGTATTCGTACTGGCGAATTCGACGAAGAAGCACTTTAAACCAAATTTAATAAGTTAAGGATTACTATTATGGAAACAACAGTTACAGAACTACGATTTGCGCTGGATACCTTTTATTTTTTAATATCAGGTGTCCTTGTTATGTGGATGGCAGCAGGTTTTGCCATGTTAGAAGCAGGTTTAGTTCGCTCTAAAAATACCACTGAAATTTTAACTAAAAATATCGTGTTATATGCAATTGCTTGTACGATGTTTTTATTAGTGGGTTACAACATTATGTATGTTGATAACAGCGCTGGCGGTTGGTTACCTTCTTTTGGTTCTTTAATCGGTACTCAAGCTGAAGGTGCAGACCATTCTTTAGAGTCTGATTTCTTTTTCCAAGTGGTATTCGTTGCAACTGCAATGTCTATTGTATCGGGTGCTGTTGCTGAGCGTATGAAACTATGGGCATTCTTAGTTTTCACTGTCTTCTTAACTGGTTTTATTTACCCAATGGAAGGTTACTGGACTTGGGGCGGTGGTTTCTTAAGCGAAGCTGGATTTAGTGATTTCGCTGGTTCAGGTATTGTTCACATGGCCGGTGCTGCAGCAGCATTAGCAGCGGTATTATTATTAGGTGCTCGTCGTGGTAAATACGGTAAAGATGGTAGTGTTCACCCGATTCCTGGTTCAAACATGCCACTTGCTACATTAGGTACATTCATTCTATGGATGGGTTGGTTTGGTTTTAACGGTGGTTCTCAACTACTTATCTCTGACGCTGAAAATGCATCAGCTGTAGGCCTTATCTTCCTTAACACTAACGCAGCAGCAGCAACAGGTGCTATCGCAGCATTGTTAGTGAGCAAATTCAAATGGGGTAAAGCAGATTTAACGATGATTCTGAATGGTGCATTAGCAGGTCTAGTTGCTATTACAGCTGACCCACTATCTCCATCACCATTATTTGCAGCCGTTATTGGTGCAGTTGCTGGTGTGATTGTTGTTTACAGCATCATTACTTTTGATAAATTGAAAATTGATGATCCAGTAGGTGCTTTATCTGTACACGGTGTGTGTGGTCTATTTGGTTTATTAGTTGTTCCAATGTCAAATGACGGTGCTTCAGTAATGTCTCAGTTATACGGTGCAGCAGTTATCTTCGGATTCGTATTTGCAGCATCTTGGGTTGTTTGGTCTATCATCAAAGTAACAATGGGTATCCGTGTTACTGCTGAAGAAGAAGATGCAGGTATGGATTTACACGATTGTGGTGTTGAAGCTTACCCTGAATTTAAAGACTAATTACAACTTATAACTCATACCTTAACAGTATGAGTAAATTGTGAATCAAATAAAAATCCCTATCTTATTCATTAAGGTAGGGATTTTTTTATATTAAATTTTTATGAATCAATCTAAACTCGTTTTATTGAGTGCGTACTTTTATTTTAATTAAGGAATGATTATGTCTAAAAAATTTCATTTATTAAGTCTTTCTGCGATCGTATTGTTGAGTGCGTGTTCTAGCAGCGAACCAACGCAAGAAACAGTTGTTGGTGACATCCCAAGTTGGATATTAAATCCTCAAGTCGAAGATGGTATTGCAGTCTCTGAGTGTGTTTTATGGTCTGGTAATCTTTCTATTGATAAACAACAAGCCCTTGCTAATGCCCGAACATCACTGGCTCAGCGTATCGAAACACGTGTCAGTGCAATGGATAAAACTTACCGTGATAAAATAGAAGTGGCTTCAGGTGCTGAATCTGGTTCTACTTTCTCTAGTGTTTCAAAACAAATTACGCAACAGACATTAATCGGTACTAACCCACTTAAAACAGACATCGTTAAAATCGCAGACAGAAATAATTTATGTGTATTAGTTGGAGTTGGCCAAGAATCAACAAAAGCTATTTTCGATGGTTTAGTTAAGACCTCAGAACGTCCAATGAATGCAGGGCAAAAAGATTTGTTGTATCAAGAGTTCAAAGGGCAACGAGCAAGTCTTCAACTTGATAAAGAGCTAGATAAACTTAACGTTCAATAAATACTAAATGTAATCTCTGAGTTTTGAAAAAAAGGTATTAACTGTTGTTAATGCCTTTTTTTTTATTGTTTTTTTAAGATAAGATGTAGTTACCTATTTGGAGGTGTTTATTGATGGTATTAAAATTCAACTGGCATAGTTATTGCTTTTTACTATTACCAGTGTCAAAAAGAGGCTAAATACAATGAATATCAATGCAGCATCAATGTTTCAAGAGTTACAAACACAAGGTTTAGAAGCAAAAGGCTTAAACAATGAGTTAAGTACTAAAGCCACTAATCCTGCACCAGCTGATTTTTCTGCCATGCTTAAACAAGCAATTGACAATGTTAATGGGCTACAACAAAGCTCATCAGAATTACGTAATGGTTTTGAAATGGGTAATCAGGACATTAGCTTATCTGATGTCATGATTGCCTCTAATAAATCAGGTCTAGCCTTTGATGCGACAGTACAAGTTCGTAATAAAATGGTTGAAGCTTATAAAGAAGTAATGAGCATGCCTGTTTAACTGCAATTATTTTACATTTAATCGTTAAAAGGAAAGTCTGTGCCTAATACAGAAAATAATGCAAATTTATTGTTAGATAATAATGAAAGTGCACCAATAACCTCAGAGAAAGGGGCGATCTCATCATTTTTCTCTAATGTGGATGTATTGCGCCAAATCAGCATGATCATTGGTTTATTGATTGTATTAGCTATCGTGGTCATTATCTGGTCATGGGGTAAAGAAGCGGACTACCGCCCTTTAGGTACTTATCAAACAGACGAACTTATTACTACATTAGACTTTTTAGACCAACAAAAAATCCCTTATAAATTAGAAGGGAACAACGTGTCGGTCATGTCAGACCAATATCAAAAAGTTAAACTACTGATGACTCGCGCAGGTTTGGTTAATGATAATACTGAAAATGGCGATGATATCTTATTACAAGATATGGGGTTTGGTGTAAGCCAGCGCGTTGAAAAAGAAAGATTAAAATTAAGCCGTGAGCGTCAATTAGCATTAGCAATTAAAGAAATGAAGAATGTGACTAATGCCCAAGTCTTATTAGCTATCCCTAAAGAAAGTGTGTTTGCACGTAAAGAGCGCCAAGCCAGTGCGACAGTGGTTGTGACGACAACACGATCTTATGCATTATCTGCTCAAGAAGTTGATTCTATTGTTGATTTAGTGGCTTCTGCAGTACAAGGGTTATCACCAAATAGCGTAACAGTAACCGATCAACGAGGTCGTTTATTGCATTCAGGTAGTAGTACAGGAAGCTCAGCACAAACTAGCAAAGAATTTAGCATGCAGCGTGAGCGTGAAGAAGAATACAAATCAAAAATAGACGCTATCTTAATTCCTGTATTAGGTATTGCAAACTATGCTTCTGAAGTTGATTTAGTCATGGATTTCACTGTTGTTGAAGAAACTAAAAAAACCTTTAACCCTTCTAATCAAGCGGTGCGCAGTGAAATGTTGATTGAAGATAAATCATCATTATCGTCATCTTTTGGCTCTGTTCCTGGTGCTCTGTCTAATCAACCACCAGCAAATGGCGCCATTCCTGAAGAATTAGAAGAAGCCAATGACAGCACTAATAATAGCAATGGCAGTTCTCGAACGGAGTCGACCCGAAACTATGAAGTTGATACTACGATCACACATACAAAACATAAAGTTGGAAAGGTAGACCGCCTCGCTGTTTCTGTGGCGCTAGACTATATTAAATCAGTCAATGATGCGGGTGAAGTGAGTTACTCACCAAGAAGTGTTGAAGAAGTAGAGAATCTTAAGCAGTTATTATTAGGTGGATTAGGTATTAATGCTGAACGTGGCGATATTTTGGCGCTGGCTTCAGTCAGCTTTAATCGCCCTGAAATGGAAGCTATTGTTGAAGAAGCCTTCTGGGAAACGGAAACATTTCAAGGTTATGTAAGATTTGGTGGTAGTTTGTTTGTCATTATTTTGACCTTGTTATTAATTGTTCGTCCGATCATGAAAAAACTACTGTATCCAGATGCTATTGAAAAAGCGGAAGATTACGAATTAGGTGGCGCGATTGGTTCGGTAGGCAATGATAATTTACAGTTATTGTCAGATGAAAATAACGAAAGCCTTGATTTCGGCATGACGAACGGACAAATACAATTACCTGACTTACATAAAGATGAAGACCTATTAAAAGCAGTGAGAGCCTTAGTGTCAAACGAACCTGGGTTATCAGCACAAGTTATTAAAGAATGGTTGGTAGAAGATGAGTGAGAACGATAAAAAGAAAGAATCAACTAAAGTTGCTACCTTTGATGTTACAGAATTAAGTGGGGTAGAAAAGTCTGCATTATTGATGTTGAGTCTAACCCCTGCGGATGCTGCGCAAATTTTTAGAAATTTAGAGCCCAAGCAAGTACAAAAGCTAGGGATGAAAATGGCTTCATTAGAAGACTCATCGCAAGCAAAGGTAAGTAGTGTTCATCGCGCTTTCATAGAAGACATTCAAAAATTCAGTAATATTGGATTGGACAGTGAAAACTTTGTTCGTACTTCATTAATTGAAGCGTTAGGTGAAGATAAAGCGGGTAATTTAGTCGACCAAATTATTCTGGGTAGTGGCTCTAGAGGTTTAGATTCTTTGAAATGGATGGATGCTCGTCAGGTTGCTAGTATTATCCTTAATGAACATCCTCAGATTCAAACCATTGTTTTATCTTATTTAGACCCAGAACAGTCGGCTGAAATTTTAACGCAATTCCCAGAAAAAGTGCGTTTAGATTTGATGATGCGTATTGCTGATTTGGAAGAAGTTCAACCAGCTGCATTACAAGAACTTAATGAGATTATGGAGAAACAGTTTGCCGGGCAAGCTGGTGCACAAGCGGCGAAAATGGGTGGCGCTAAAGCTGCTGCTAATATTATGAACTATTTAGATACCGCTATCGAAGGTCCTCTGATGGACTCTATACGCGAGTCAGATGAAGATATGAGTCAACAAATTCAAGATCTTATGTTTGTATTTGATAATCTTATCGATGTTGACGATCGAGGCATTCAAACATTGCTACGTGAAGTGCCACCAGAACAATTGCAATTAGCACTTAAAGGCGCTGACGAACTCCTTAAAAATAAAGTCTTAGCGAATATGTCGAAACGAGCAGCTGACATGTTAGCTGATGATATTGAAGCAATGGGACCCATCAGAATTAGTGAAGTAGAAAGTGCGCAAAAAGAAATTCTTAATATTGCACGTCGTTTGTCTGATGCTGGTGAGTTAATGTTAGCCGGTGGTGGCGGTGATGAGTTTTTATAACCTTAGTTATTAATTAACGTTTAATCTCTATTTTTTAAGCATCACTTTTAATGAAATTAAGGTACATGAATGGCTGCTGATACAGATAACGATTTTCAAGAATGGGTATTACCTGATTTTGAAAATGATGATGCTTTAGATCAAGGTGAAGTTGATTTATTTGGTCGACCTGCTAGTTGGTATCAAAAGCAAGAACCAGAAGATATAGAATTGAAAGAAGATGCACCCAAACCATTAACCTTAGAAGACATTGAATCAATTCGTGCATCTGCTTATGAAGATGGTTTTAATGAAGGCAAAGAGGCTGGTTTTGCTGAAGGGATAGAGGAAGGAAAGTTACAAGGTTTAAATGAAGGCCATGAACAAGGGGTAGCTCAAGGTTTAGAGCAAGGTTTAATGGAAGGTAAAGTGAAAGTGGAGGCTCAAACGCAGCATTGGGAACAACTTGTTTCTAGATTACATGCTCCGTTAGAAAAGTTAGATGATACTGTTGAGTTCCAACTAATTAAACTGGCGACTAATCTTGCAGAGCAAATGGCACGATGTGAAGTCACTATTAACCCTCAAATTATTCTACAAGCCTTAAAACAAGGTGTTGAGGCATTACCTGTTAACGAGCAGAGTCTTGTTATCTCACTTAACCCAGAAGATCTCATTTTTGTGCAAGACGCTTTTTCAGAAGAAGAATGTAAAAAAAGAGGTTGGGATCTCCGTGCTGAACCTACTTTGCTGCGTGGTGATTGTCAGATACATACACAAACATCCAGTATTGATTACGCTTTTTCAATCCGTGTTGAACAAGTCTTAAAAAGCTTCCTCAAAGAGAATTATCAAAATACGCCTGAAGTTAGTAACGATGGTGATATTAGTAATGATCAGCCATTAGATTATGAAATGAAAACCGAAGAGGAATTACACACAATACTTGAGTCTGAAGCTGAACAAGCGAAAAGCGATAACGATCTCAGCGCCGCTGAACATTCAGAGGCTGAATTGAATAAGACTGAAGTAGGCAATATTACAGATAATACCGAAGCAGTTTCTTCAGGGGCAAATTTTTCAGACTCTGCTGAGTTAAATCAATCTGAAGACATCACCGAAACGAATTTTGATGCAAAGTCAGAGACGGTAAACTCTTAGCATGAATAAACTATCGCAACGTATTGAACAATATCAAGTTAGTGAAGCGATTACTCACCCTGTTGTCGCGGGAAAGTTAGTGCGTGTGGTAGGGCTTACTTTAGAAGCCGTTGGTTGTAGTGCTGCCGTGGGTAGCATGTGTAAAGTGCAGACCAATGACGGTTATATTGATGCAGAAGTCGTTGGATTTTCAAATGACCGATTATTCCTGATGCCAAGTGAACGTCTTACTGGCGTGTTGCCTGGTGCTAAAGTTATTCCTCAAACAACAGAGATAGGTATTCCTGTTGGCATGGAGTTATTAGGCCGTGTCTTAGATGGGATGGGTAATCCTATTGATGGTAAAGGGGAAATCAAAACAAATTCTATGAGTGGTTATAGCAATACGCGTATTAATCCTCTTTCACGTAAAGCGATTAAGCAACCTCTTGATACTGGAATTAAAGCAATCAATGCTTTGCTTACTGTTGGTCAAGGCCAACGTATGGGGCTTTTTGCTGGTTCAGGCGTGGGTAAAAGTGTTTTATTGGGCATGATGACACGTGGCACTAATGCCGATGTTGTTGTGGTGGGTTTGATTGGTGAGCGTGGTCGAGAAGTAAAAGAATTTATTGAAGAGATTCTAGGTGAAGAAGGACGTTCTCGTGCCGTTGTTATTGCTGCTCCTGCTGATGCATCGCCATTAATGCGTTTAAAGGGCTGTGAAACTTCATTGACGATTGCGGAATATTTTCGAGATCAAGGGTTGAATGTTTTATTGTTAATGGACTCATTAACACGTTTTGCACAAGCACAACGTGAAATAGCATTAGCTATTGGTGAACCGCCAGCAACAAAAGGATATCCACCTTCTGTGTTTGCTAAATTACCGGCTTTAGTAGAACGGGCGGGTAATGGTAATGAAAATCAAGGATCAATAAGTGCCTTCTTTACAGTATTAACTGAAGGGGACGATCTTCAGGATCCTATCGCTGATGCATCACGAGCTATTCTAGATGGACATATCGTATTATCTCGAACATTAGCCGATTCTGGTCATTTCCCTGCCATTGATGTTAGCAAATCAATTAGTCGTGTCATGCCAATGGTGACTTCAGATGAACACCAAACATTAGCGCGTGTGTTGAAACAGGCATATTCTTTATATGAAGAAAATAAAGAGTTAATCACCATCGGAGCCTACTCACGTGGTAGTGATCCTCGTATCGATAAAGCGATTCTAATTAAGCCAAGGTTGGATCATTTCTTGCAGCAAGGAATGAAAGACAGTATCAGTTATAACGATTGTTTGACACAGCTTGCTATATTGACGCAGGAGTTTGTTAATAGTTAAAGGATTTAAGTCATGGCCGCTAATGCATTACAGCTTGTTTATGAGCAAAGAGAAAAGCAAGTTGAACAAGCTCTACATACTTATCAGCAAGCTCAAAAAGAATTGTTTGAGCAGCGTAATCAATTACAAAACTTACATCAATATCGCCGCCAATATATAGCGCAGTTGAGTGAAAAAGGCTCGCAAGGGTTAACGATATCTACACTTGCTAAATACCAACAATTTATTGTTCAAATAGATCAAGGTCTCTCCAATCAACAATCTACTTTAGTTAAATTCGAATACGCAGTACGTAATACAAAACGTAAATGGACAGATAGCCAAATTGCGCATAAAGCAATGGGCTTATTATTAGAAAAAAAAGCTCGTGAAAAAATAAAGTTAGAAGACAAAAAAGAACAGCAACTATTAGATGAGTTTGCCACTTTCCAGTTTTTCAGAAAGAAACAAGCAGAACAAGAGTTTAATTAACTTTTTGGACTACAAATTGCTTACCTAAAGTGATTGATGGCGTTTTATAAAAGCGGCAATAACTTACATATTAAACAAACATAAAAATCAGAGAGAATATTTTATGGTTCAGTCCTTGTTATTAAATGGTTCAACAAGCTTAAAGAATAGCGAATTGAAAGTGCGCAATGATAATGATATTGCAAGTAAAAGTGAGGATGTTTTAAAGCAAGTCGACTCTAAAAATAAACAACAAAATTTCTCTGAAGTGTTAAAAGAAAATATAAATAGCGACAGCCTTAATAAAGAAGCTATTAATAAAGAAAGTGCTGATAAAGAAAAGAGCACGGATGTATCTGCATTAGAAGAAGCATTGATTAGTAAAGAGCAGCAGTCTAAGTTAAGTCACAATGTAGATGATGCTAAGGATGAAGATTCACAAAATTTATTAAATGAAGAGCTTGAGAATAATCTAGATTCAAGTGTTGAAATCAATGTGCTTATTACTGAAAATAAAATCAATAATGAAGTTAAAAATGAAGCTCAATTAGCAAACTTAGAAAAAGTCGGTTCTGAAAGTATTAACGATGATATTGATTATTTGGATCGTGTTGATGAGACCAATGATGTTGATATTATTAATGCCGATAATCAACAATTAAAAGTCACAAGTTCACAGCAAGATCAATTATTATCAAGCATTCAAGCGGCACAACAAGTCAATACTAATATAAGCAATACAAATACTTCCGTAGAAGAAGCTTCAGTAATAAGTACTGAAACAATAAAGAGCGAGCTAATAAACAATAATGCAATAAATACTAAGGCAATTGAAATTGACCAATTTTCTAATGCAGATGAAAAGAATAAAAGTGATTTACTCACTTCTACAGAAAAAGTAGGACAAGCATTAACAGGTAAAGCTATTAATAATAGTGTTGAAAACACAAGTGATGAAGCGGAGTTGACACTAACAGATTCAAACAATGAAAGTAGCCTACAATTGCTAAACACTGATAAAAGTGATGTCGCTCTGAATCCAGTAAAAGCTGAAGCATCGATTACTTCGTCTGTCGCAGATGTTAATGGTACAAAACCGATTCAAACTAACCTAATGCAAACAGAAAAATTAGTTGCTGTAAATCAACAGGTTCAAGCTAATAATAATTTATTAGAGCAGCCTTTAGATATTCAATCGAAACAAGCTGCATCAGCTATCGGTGAACGAGTCATGATGATGATTTCACAAAGTAAACAAGAGGTTCAAATTAGGCTAGACCCCGCTGAATTAGGATCTATTTTTATTAAAGCACATGTTCATCAGGATCAAGTTCAACTCAACATTCAAACTCAAGCTGGGTTAAGTAAAGATATTATTGAGCAAAATATGCCTCGATTACGCGAACAATTAGCCCAACAAGGTCTTCAATTGGGAGAAGCTAATGTCGAGCAGCAATCTCAACAACAAAACCAATCGAGTGGGCATGGTCAAGGTCAAATGAGTACCATGGCTGAAAAGCTTGGTCAGAATGTAGATCTCACTGAAGACAATCAAACAGCAATGTGGATACCCTCTAAAATCGCCTCTAAAGAGCAAGGAATTGATTATTATGCATAAAACATTAATAGTTACTGGCTAACGGCAAAATAACAATTAAAATCAGTGTATTATTCACAGAAATACGCCGCATGCTAACCGTAAAAGTAATGAAGGAAGTAAATTAAAATGCCTGAAGCAAATGAATCATTAGATGGAACTAATCCTAAACCAGCAGGCAAAAAGAAGCTGATCATTATTATTGTTGCTGCCGTGCTTATTCTTTCAATTGTTGGTGCCGCTGTCTTTTTTGTTTTTTTTAGCGGAAACCCTGAAAGTTCAAATGAAAATACTGAGCAAACGAGCGAAGAGGTTGTCGCTGAAACACCGAAAATGACCGCTAATTATGTGCCTATGCCAAGACCTTTAGTTTTTAATGTATTAGAAGGTAATCGTAATAGAACCGCACAAATTAAAGTACAGTTAATGGTCATCGATAAAGCGAGTGAAATATTGGTTAGAAAACATATTCCTTTATTAGAAAGCACATTAGTGAGTGTTTTTGGTGAAGCTTCTGCAGAGCAATTACGCAGTCCACAAGGCAAAAATGAATTACGAAAAACGGTTCTTGAAGCACTTAATAAAGCAACCACAATGGTTGAAAATCGTGCACTTATCCATACGGTATTATTTACCGGTTTTGTTTTACAGTAATCGATAAGGATTAAGTATGGATTTATTATCTCAAGAGGAAATTGACGCGCTATTGCATGGTGTTGATGACGTTGATGAGGATATGATTGAAAATAATGAAATGAACTCGGGTGATTCCCATGCGCATTTCGACTTTTCATCTCAAGATCGTATTGTACGTGGACGTATGCCAACATTAGAATTGGTAAATGAACGTTTTGCGCGTCATTTACGGATCAGTTTATTTAATATGTTACGTCATACCGCAGAGGTTTCTATTAATGGCGTACAAATGCTTAAATTTGGAGAGTACGTTCACACTTTGTTCGTTCCAACTAGTCTGAATATGGTGCGTTTTCGCCCACTAAAAGGCACCGCGTTAATTACCATGGAAGCGCGGTTAGTGTTTATTCTTGTTGAAAATTTCTTTGGTGGCGATGGTCGTTACCACGCTAAAATTGAAGGCCGAGAATTCACTCCAACAGAGCGTCGTATTATTCAAATGTTATTAAAAATAGTCTTTGAAGACTATCACAATGCTTGGGCACCCGTTATGGATGCTGAATTTGAATATTTAGATTCTGAAGTCAATCCAGCGATGGCTAACATCGTTAGCCCAACAGAAGTGATTGTGGTTAATTCTTTTCATATTGAATTGGACGGTGGTGGTGGTGATTTCCATATCGCAATGCCGTATTCAATGCTTGAACCTATTCGAGAATTATTAGATGCAGGCGTACAAAGCGATAAAGAAGATACAGATCAACGTTGGTCACAAGCACTTGAAGACGAAATAATGGATGTTGAAGTTGAAATTGAAGCTCGCTTAGTTGAAAAGCAAATGAAGCTACGAGAAATGATGGACTTTAAAGCGGGTGATATTATTCCTATTGATTTACCGGATAGCTTATTGGTCTCCGTAGAGGGGTTACCTTCTTACAGAGCGACATTAGGTAAAACCAGTGATAATTACGCATTAAAAATAACTGAAAAAATCAAACGTCCTGAGATGCAAAAAACACAAATTCATTTAGAAGATTTAAAAGAAACAACCAAATAGCTACACGCAGTTAAATTATACGTAGCTAAATGATACATAGTTAAATAACTCGTTATTCAAATTATTGGTTACCCAAATAGATAGGAATTAAAGTATGAGCACAGAGCAAGATATGGCAGATGATTGGGCGGCAGCATTAGAAGAGTCTGGTGATGCAGATTCAAGTGCTAAAACGATTGATCTTGATGAGTTAAAAGATACTGCCAAACCAATGAGTGAAGAAGAGTTAGCGCGTTTAGATAATATATTGGATATCCCCGTAACGATCTCGATGGAAGTGGGGCGAAGCAAGATTAACATACGTAACTTATTACAGCTTAACCAAGGTTCTGTGGTGGAATTAGAGCGCATTGCTGGTGAACCGTTAGATGTATTAGTTAATGGTACCCTTATTGCGCATGGTGAAGTAGTGGTTGTAAATGATAAGTTTGGTATTCGTTTAACTGATGTTATCAGCCAAACTGAACGTATTAAAAAATTAAAATGAGCCGAATCATTCCTACATTCATAAAGGCTATCCTTTTAAGCTTATTGAGCTTACCTGTGATGGCATTTGAAGAAACAAGTGAACGCCCTGAGTTAGCAATAGGAACTATGCTTGGATCTTTGATATTAGTGCTTGCTTGTATTTTCTTATTTGCGTTTTTAATGAAAAAAAGCAACTTATTACGTCATGGAAGCAATAAAAATCCAATTAAAATCATTGCAACACAGTCATTAACTAACAAAAGTCGTGTTCAAATTATTGAAGTGCATGGTAAGCAGTATTTACTAGGTGTAAGTGAGCAATCTGTTAATTTATTAGATCAACTAGAAACACCTCTGATTGATAAAGAATTAGAAGTAGACGTTCAAAGTACACCGTCATTGGCGGCTGCTTTTGCGACTGTATTATCTAAAGCAGGGAAGAAAAAATAATGAAGAAACTGCTTATCTTGTTATGCACTGGCTTATTCCTGTTTGCCTCTAATGCAATTGCAGAACCAGGTGCTTTATCTGCCGTGACGGTAACGACGAGTGCTTCTGGCGATCAAGAATACAGCGTGACATTACAAGTCCTCGCATTCATGACCGCACTGAGTTTCTTGCCTGCTATGTTAATTTTAATGACCTCTTTCACACGTATCGTGATTGTTATGTCAATTTTACGACAGGCGCTTGGTTTACAAAGCTCTCCTTCAAATCAAGTCATTAATGGCATCGCTTTATTTCTTACTTTTTTTATTATGGCGCCCGTTTTTGACCGTATTAACGAAACTGCATTACAACCTTATCTAAATGAAGAAATGACCATTGTTCA
The DNA here is from genome assembly GCF_000470315.2 of Psychromonas sp. SP041. Taxonomy (GTDB): domain Bacteria; phylum Pseudomonadota; class Gammaproteobacteria; order Enterobacterales; family Psychromonadaceae; genus Psychromonas. The sequence goes on along the minus strand of NZ_CBRF02000010.1, from coordinate 89,833 downwards.
AGCGCTTGAGCAAGGTAAAAAGCCGATGATGAAATTTATGTTGTCGCAAACGCGTCTAAAAGATTTAGAAACCTTTATGGAAATAGCGAATGTTCAAGTTGATACGCCAGAGGAAGTGCCTATTACAGTACTTATACCTGCTTTTGTCACCAGTGAATTAAAAACCGCGTTTCAAATTGGTTTTATGTTATTTATCCCTTTTTTGATTATCGACTTAGTTGTTGCAAGTATTTTAATGGCGATGGGGATGATGATGTTATCGCCAATGATTATTTCATTACCTTTTAAATTAATGCTGTTTGTCTTAGTTGATGGTTGGAATTTAGTGATGGGTAGTTTAGCTAATAGCTTCGGATTATAAGGGTACTTATGGAACCGGAAGTTTTTGTAAATATTTTCAGACAAGCTTTATGGTTGGTGATGATTTTAGTCTCCGCCGTCATTATCCCAAGTTTGTTAATTGGTTTAATCGTTGCTGTATTTCAAGCGGCAACTTCTATTAATGAACAAACATTGAGTTTTTTACCGCGTTTAATCATGACATTATTTGCATTAGCTTTCGGAGCTCATTGGGGGTTTGGTAAGTTAATGGAATTTTTTATAGCCATGATTAATCAAATCCCACAAGTGGTGGGGTGATGGTTTTTTCGGCTGATCTTATCTTAGATTTTATTGCTAGTTACCTATGGGCATTCAGCCGTATTGCCGCAATGTTAATGGTCATGGTCGCGATTGGTTCCAATACGGTGCCTACTAGGATCCGTTTGTTTTATGCGTTAAGTGTTACCCTTCTTGCTTTACCTTCATTACCGCCAGCCCCTGATAATATAGAACTGTTCTCACTCGGTAGCTTTATCGTTGTGATGCAACAAATATTGATTGGTGTTGCGATTGGTACTATTTCAGTTTTTGTAGTGCAAACATTTGTAATTGCAGGCCAAATTATTGCTATGCAAACCAGTTTAGGTTTTGCTTCTATGGCAGATCCTATGAGTGGCCAAACATCTCCCGTTGTTGGGCAATTCTATGTGTTGTTGGTTACTTTATTATTTTTAGGTGTGGACGGGCACTTATTAATGATTGAAATGATCATTAATAGCTTTGAAACGTTACCCATTTCTGAAAGTGGTTTACTCGCCTTAGATTATTATAAAGTCGCTGGTTGGTTTGCCATTATGTTCCATGCAGCACTCGCTTTTTCTATCGCGTCTATGGTGGCAATGTTATTGGTTAATCTATCTTTTGGGATCATGACTAAGGCCGCACCCCAATTAAATATTTTTAGTTTAGGATTTTCGATTAGCATGGTATTTGGTTTATTTGTTCTATGGATTACGCTATTAAATGTGCCATTTCATTTTGAAAATCAATGGATCAAAGGGATTACCAGTATGTGCGAAGTGCTTAATAACCCTTGTGTAAAACCCTAATGACTCTTCTTTTTGCTAACTCGACATTAAAAGGCTAATCAATGGCTGAAAATGAAAATGGTACTGAAAAGTCCGAGGAAGCCACCCCCGACAAAATCCGAAAATCCAAGGATAAGGGACAGGTTGCTCGATCTAAAGAATTAGCAACCGCGTCAGTTTTAATTGCCGCCGCACTGTCTATTTTTATGTTTGGTGATCGCTTAGCTTACGAACTATCAATCATGATGAAACGTGCTTTTACATTTGAACGTGCTGATATTTATGCACCTGAACAAATGTGGCATGCATTAGTTGATGGCTTTAGTGGTTTGGGCATGCCCATGTTTATGATCTTACTGATGCTCTTTATTATCTCTATTTTAGGTAGTTCATTATTAGGAGGAATGATCTTTAGTACGAAAGCAATGATGCCTAAATTTAGCCGCATGAGCCCTAAAGCGGGTTTTAAACGTATGTTTGGTATGCAAGCTTGGGTTGAATTAATCAAATCTATTTTGAAAGTGGCTGTGGTTATTTGTGGCGCTTGGGCTATTTTAGCCGCAACGTTCGAGCATATATTACACCTGTCAGTAAGTCAGCTACCGGGTAGTGCATTTGAAGCCTTAGATATGCTGAGCTGGATGTTTCTTTTATTGTGTTTATCGTTATTAATTATTGTGGCGGTGGATGTCCCTTATCAAATCCATAAGCACAGTGATGAGTTGAAAATGACCAAACAAGAAGTGAAAGATGAGTATCGTAATTCTGAAGGTAAACCTGAAGTTAAACAGCGTATCCGTCAATTACAATATGAAATGTCGCAACGAACCATGATGCAAGATGTGCCAGATGCGGATGTTATTGTGACTAATCCAACACATTATTCAGTCGCATTAAAATATGATAAAGAAGGCGATAGACCGCCTTATGTTGTTGCTAAAGGTGTCGATTTTATGGCGCTCAAAATTCGCGAAGTAGGTCGTGAGAATGAAATCCCTGTGATGCAGTCTCCACAACTATGCCGTGCTGTTTACCATACAACGGAAATAGGTGAAGATATTCCAGAAGAGTTGTTTATCGCCATTGCAAAAATATTAGCTTATATCTATCAATTAGAGCAGTTTAGAAAAGGTAAGTCGGGTCGCCCTAAAACATTACCAACAGATATCCCTGTACCAGATGGTTTTATTTACCCTAACTAAGATGTTTGATTAATAAGCATTAATTGAATATATATTAGATGTATTGAGGTCGAACCCTATTTTTTACTGTTATTTATAAAATATTACTTTGTAGTTAGTAATTCGATGTAATTATCTTTATATTAATAAGCTAAACTGATTAGATTGAATTACGATTAAAAATCCTGGGTTGCAGCAGATAAAATATAAACATCGCTAGATAACATGTAAATATCATCACATTCATTTTTAGGTGGCACTATCAATAGTATTTTAACATCTCTATGGTCTAAACGTTCCGTTGTACTCGGTGGATTAGGCACGCCAATAATCGTGTTAGCGGCGTTGGGCATGGTTATTTTACCTATGCCGACTCTGTTACTCGATATCTTATTTACGTTTAATATTGCACTCGCATTAGTTGTATTATTGGTTTCTATTTATACAAAACGCCCATTAGATTTTGCCGCTTTCCCAACCGTTCTTTTAATTGCAACACTGTTACGTCTCGCCTTAAATGTTGCATCAACTCGAGTCGTATTGTTAGAAGGGCATGAAGGTGGGGATGCCGCGGGTAACGTTATCGAAGCATTTGGTTCGGTTGTTATTGGTGGTAACTTAGCGGTTGGTTTAATTGTTTTCATCATATTAATGATCATTAACTTTGTGGTGGTTACAAAAGGTGCCGGGCGTATCTCAGAAGTAAGCGCACGTTTTACCTTAGATGCAATGCCGGGTAAACAAATGGCTATTGATGCAGATTTGAATGCAGGATTAATCAATCAAGAAGAAGCGCGCTTACGCCGACAAGAAGTGACCATGGAAGCTGATTTTTACGGGTCAATGGATGGTGCGAGTAAGTTTGTTAAAGGTGATGCTATTGCAGGGATCATGATCCTATTCATTAATATTATTGGTGGTTTTATTATTGGAATGGTGCAGTACGACTTACCTTTGTCACAAGCTGCTGAGATTTATACCTTGCTAACGATTGGTGATGGTTTAGTTGCACAAATACCTTCTTTATTATTATCTATTGCCGCGGCAATCACTGTTACGCGTGAAAATACTGAAGCAGACATGGGTAGCCGTATGCTGGGGCAAATGTTTGATGACCCTAAAGCATTAATGATCACCGCAGGTATTTTATTGGTGATGGGTATCGTACCGGGTATGCCACACCTTGCCTTTTTAACGTTAGGTGGTATCGCCGCTGGTGGTGCATATTGGCAATTAAAACGTATCAAAACTAAAGAAGAAACTGCATTAGCGATTAAAAACAATGGTGGGCCGGTAAATGATGGGCCTGCGGAAGTTAAAGAGTTAGGTTGGGACGACGTTCGTAGCGTTGACACTATCGGTTTAGAAGTGGGTTATCGACTTATTCCTTTGGTCGATAAAGCACAAGGAGGGCAATTATTGGATCGCATTAAAGGGGTACGTAAAAAGCTATCTCAACAAATGGGTTTTTTAATTCCACCTGTTCATATCCGCGATAACTTAGACCTAGCACCGAATAACTATTCAATTTCTTTGATGGGCGTTACTTGCGGACATGCTGATATTTATCATGATAAAGATATGGCGATCAATCCTGGACAAGTTTTTGGCCCTATTGATGGTGTTACAGGTATCGATCCTGCCTTTGGATTAGAAGCCGTATGGATTGAAGAGGCACAACGGGAGCAAGCGCAAGCATTAGGTTATACAGTTGTTGATACGGCAACAGTAGTTGCAACACATCTGAGTCAAATTCTTAGTAACCATGCTGCGCAATTATTAGGGCATGAAGAAGCTCAAAATTTATTAGAGATGCTCGCTAAAAAGCACCCTAAATTGGTCGAAGGTTTAATACCTGAAGTGCTGTCATTGAGTACGGTGGTGAAAGTATTACAAAGCTTATTAAATGAAAACGTAGCGATTAGAGATATCCGCTCAATTGTTCAAACGTTAGTCGATTATGGGCCGCGTAGTCAGGATGCCGAAGTTTTGACAGCAGCATGTCGAATTTCATTAAAACGTATGATAGTTCAAGAAATTATTGGCAACGAGCCTGAGATCCCTGTTATTACGCTATCCTCAGAATTGGAACAGATATTGCACAAGTCTATACAGGCTGGTGGAGCAGATGGCGCAGGTATCGAGCCTGGATTAGCAGAGCGTATTCAGAATTCATTAATTGAAGCGTCACAACAGCAGGAATTATTAGGTCAACCAGCGGTATTATTAACATCTGGTGTATTACGCGGTACCTTAGCTCGATTTGTTAAAAATACAATACCGAGTTTACACATACTGTCTTATCAAGAAATACCTGATGATAAACAGATTAAAATCATTAGCTCAATTGGGCAATAACGGTTGTAATGAATGAAAATTAAGCGATTTTTTGCAAAAGATATGCGTACAGCAATGGTTGAAGTTAAAGAGGTCTTAGGGCCTGATGCTGTGATCATGTCTAATAAAAAAGTGGTGGGTGGCATTGAGATTGTCGCAGCAGTTGATTACCAATCACAATCTACTGCAGACTCAAAATCAGATAAATCGGATCCACTCTCTCAACTTAAGGAAGATAGCGTTCAGTTGTCTTCAAAAAGTACTGAAAAAACACCAAAAATAAAGTTACCTAATAGTATTCGTAGCAATCGTAAAGAAAGTGGTGAAGACTTTGCTAAGTCATTAAATTCATTTTTTGGCAAAGTGAATGCGCATCAAAATAAAAAGTCAGCTTTTAAAAAACGCGAAGAATTACCTGCTTTTTCATTTAAAGAAGAAGCTGAAAAAGGCCCTAAACCTTTTGCCTCTTCGCAGCCTGCGACATTAGCAGAACAACAAAGCTGGAATAGTAGTCCTGATCGCCGTACTTCAACATTAAAAAATGCTTCGCAAGCAAATCGCAGTAGTGAAAATAAAGATATTGCAAAAATTAGCGAGGAAGTTGCCTCTTTACGTAAACTGTTAGAGCATCAAGTTTCAGGTTTAATGTGGCAAGAAATGGAGCGTAAAGAACCCGTTAGAGCAATGATCATTAAATGGTTAAACAATGCAGGGTTTTCCGATGAAATCGCTGATAATTTAGCAAGTTATGTCCCTGAAGATGCATCTTCAAGTGAAGTACAGCAATACATACAAGCGTTATTACAAGACAAAATATCCATTGGTAAAAATGAAATCCTATTAAAAGGTGGCGCCATTGCTTTATTGGGCCCAACAGGTGTAGGAAAAACCACTACTATTGCTAAGTTGGCTGCTCAATTCGCTATTAAATATGGTCCAGAACAAGTTGCGTTAATTACCACCGATACTTATCGTATCGGTGCTCACGAGCAATTAGCCACTTATGGAAAAATAATGGGCTGTGCAGTACGTGTCGCTAAAGATGCAGATGAACTGTCACAAATCTTATATCAGTTTAGAGAAAAAAGATTAGTCTTAATTGATACCGCAGGAATGGGACAACGAGATGTTCGCCTTTCTGAACAACTAGAAACGTTAATGAGTAGTAGCGGTGTCAATATTAGAAGTTATTTAGTAGTTCCATCAACTGCGCAACGACGAGTCGTTGAGGAAGCATTACAGCACTTTAAACGGATCCCATTATCGGGTTGTATTTTAACTAAAATCGATGAAAGTATCGGTTTAGGTGAAGTATTGAGTGTGACAATGAAGCATGCATTACCAATCAGTTATATCACGACAGGGCAGCGCGTTCCTGAAGATATTGAAATTGCTAAAGTAGAAAATTTAATCAGCAGTACTTTAGCAATGATGGATAACCAAGAACAACAAGATAAACATCAATGGTATAGCAGTACTGACGATTAATATCGATGTTATAGTACGCTGCATATTAGTTTAATTAATTTAAAAAATGAGTAAGTAAGATGATGGCAGATCAAGCAAGCGGTTTAAGAAAAATGACCAACCACCAAGTTAAAGTAATTGCGGTTACTGGCGGTAAAGGTGGTGTTGGTAAAACTAATGTTACTCTTAATATGGCTGTATCACTTGCTAAAATGGGTAAGCGAGTGATGGTACTTGATGCCGATTTAGGCCTTGCTAATGTCGATGTGTTATTAGGTATTCGTGTTATTAAAAACTTATCACATGTTTTATCCGGCGAATGTACTTTAGATGAAGTTATCGTACATGGCCCTGAAGGGGTGATGATTATACCTGCTACTTCAGGGACTCAATCAATGGTTGAGTTAACCGATGTTGAACATGCAGGTTTGATCCAAGCTTTTAGCTCATTACAAACTCCAATCGATATTCTATTAATTGACACGGCTGCCGGTATTTCCAACATGGTCGTGAGTTTTGCACAAGCAGCCCAAGATGTCTTAATGGTGGTTTGTGATGAACCTACATCGATCACTGATGCTTATGCATTAATTAAAATTCTCAGTAAACAAAACGGTGTTTATCGCTTTAAAATCGTAGCTAATATGGTGCGCAGTTTACGTGAAGGCCAAGATTTATTTACTAAATTAACGCGTGTGACCGATCGATTTTTAGACGTGTCTTTAGAGCTTGTTGCCTGTATTCCTTTTGATGGCAATGTTCGTCAAGCTGTGAGAAAACAAAAAACAGTGGTGGATGCATTTCCAAAAACACCCGCTTCACTGGCTTTTAAAGCATTAGCTAACCGAGCTTGTGATTGGCCTATCCCACATCAGCCAGGTGGCCATTTAGAGTTTTTTATTGAGAAACTATTGTTGAATGATGACGAAAGTATCAAAGAGCTTTTATAAGTGCTCACAACACGAGGGTTTCTATAAGTGATTAAAGCGCAAGGATATCAAACAGATACTTCAGATCTAATCACTCGTCATTTAGCGCTAGTACAAAAGATAGCTTATCATTTGTTGGCAAGATTACCGGCTAGCGTGCTGGTAGATGATCTCGTCCAATCTGGCATGATTGGTTTATTAGAAGCCGCTCGTAACTTTGATGCCTCTAAAGGCGCCAGTTTTGAAACGTTTGCAGGTATTCGTATCCGCGGTGCTATGTTAGATGAAATGCGAAAAGGTGATTGGGTTCCTCGTTCAGTGCATAAAAATAGCCGAACGATTGCTAGTGCTATTGATGCAGTTGAAAAGCAAAGTGGTGAAGATGCAAAAGAAATTGATGTTGCTAATTATTTGCAAATCTCACTGAGTGAGTACCAAAAAATGCTGCAAGACGTCAATTGCGGAAAACTTATCGCTTATGAAGACTTGCCAAACCCTGACGATATGTTCGCTCAATCAAGTAAAACATTCGATAGTACTTTTGACCACGTTGCAGATAACCAGTTTACCCAACAACTAGCACAATTGATTGAACAATTACCACAGCGAGAAGCTTTAGTCCTATCACTTTATTACGATGAAGAGATGAATCTAAAAGAAATTGGGCTCATTTTGGAGGTCAGTGAATCACGTGTTAGTCAAATCCTTAGTCAAGCGATACATAGACTGAAATCTAAAATTAATTCTGATAGAATATAACCAATAAGAGGTAATAGTTTGGAATGGCTCACACAATTGTTAATCACCTACTGAATAACGTAAAAGATTAATGTGTTTTTGCAATTTTTACCTATATATAACAGAGATATAAAATAGGCCTACTTTTGCCTTAAGGGAATGTTTTGAATAAAAATATGAAAATATTAATTGTTGATGATTTCTCAACAATGAGAAGAATAATTAAAAACTTATTAAGAGACTTAGGTTTCACTAATACATTAGAAGCTGATGATGGTCATACTGCTTTACCAATGTTACAAAATGGTGATTTTGAGTTTGTAGTGACCGATTGGAATATGCCGATAATGGAAGGGATTGATCTGTTAAAAGAGATCCGTAAAGACCCTAAATTAAAGCACTTACCAGTATTAATGGTAACTGCTGAAGCGAAACGAGAGCAGATCATTGAAGCTGCTCAAGCTGGTGTTAACGGTTATATTATTAAGCCTTTTACAGCTGGTACATTGAAAGAGAAATTAGATAAGATATTTGAGCGTTTAGCTTAATTAATGGAGTAATGTATGGCTAATGAAGTTATGCCGCATCTCTCACTTTCTCAAGCTAAAGCGCTAGTTGCTCATTTAGAAGCAGAGCAAATTAATGAAGCTAATAAGATTGTAGAGAGTGTTGATTTTTCTGGATCAGCAGATCATCTTTTGTTTGGGCAAGTTGGCGAATTAACGCGTGAATTACATGAAGCATTATTAAGTTTTAATCATGATACACGTTTAATGGATCTCGCTGGTCATGACCTACCAGACGCTAAAAATCGTTTAAATTATGTGATTGAAATGACAGACAAAGCGGCAAATACCACAATGGATGCCGTTGATCATTGCTTACCTATTGCTGATAAGCTAATTCACGATTTAGATAAAGTGATGCCAAGCTGGGAAAGCTTGATGACACGTAATTTAGAAGTCGGGGAATTTAAAGTATTGTGCCACTCTATTGATGAGTTTTTCACTTACTCTAAAGTCAGTGCTGTAGAGTTACGCGATAAATTAACTGAAATACTAATGGCTCAAGAGTTCCAAGATATAACCGGACAAATCATCAATAGAGTGATAGCACTAGTACAAGAAATTGAATCTAAACTCGTTGTTATATTGACCGTCTGTAGTAAACAAAGCGAATTAGATGCTTCTGTAGGGCAACAAAAAGAGAAAAAAGAACCAAAAAGTATTGTTGCGGAAGGCCCCATTATAGATGCAGAGTCTCGTGTAGATGTGGTTAATGGACAAGATGAAGTGGATGATTTGCTTTCAAGCTTAGGATTTTAAAGGAACCTGTAATGACATTTGAAATAGATGATGAAATCTTGCAGGACTTTTTAGTCGAAGCGGGAGAAATTTTAGAATTATTATCTGAACAACTCGTTGAGCTAGAAAATAACCCTAATGATTCCGAGTTATTAAATGCAATTTTTCGAGGCTTCCATACCGTTAAAGGTGGGGGAGGTTTTTTATCTCTAAATGAACTTGTTGAAACTTGCCACGGTGCAGAGAATGTCTTTGATGGTTTACGTCAAGGTGCACGTCTCGTCGACTCTGAATTAATGGATACTATTTTAGCTGCATTAGATATTATCAATGAGCAGTTTTCAGCCGTTCAAAATGGTGAACAAGGTGTAAAAGCCCCGGATCATATTTTAGATGCATTACACCGCTTGAGTAAACCCGCTAGTATCGATGAGCCAGTTATTCAGGAGGTAGTTGTTCAAAAAGTCGCTCCTGAGCCTGTTCCTGAACCTATTGTAGAAACGGCTAAAACGATTGATGATATTGATGCATTTGAATTTGACGCATTGTTAGATGAATTACATGCAAGTTCTGAATCATCTGCTAAATTTTCTAGCGCTGAAAACGTTGCTGCAGAAATAGATAGTGATGAAATTAGTGAAGATGAATTTGAGTCGTTATTAGATGATTTACATGGCGTTGGAAAACACTCTGTACCAGTAATGGAAAAAGCACCAGCTACAAATAATGTGGTGGCTAGTGACGAAATTAGTGAAGATGAATTTGAGTCACTATTAGATGACTTACATGGCGTTGGAAAACATTCACTATCCAGTACCGCGGCAACACTTGTTGTCGAAAATGTTGTTGAGTCCATTGCTAGTGATGACATTACCGATGATGAATTTGAAAGTTTATTAGATGATCTACATGGTAAAGGTGCACATAGAGGTGCTCCGTCTACAAATAAAAGTGCTTCAGATGACATTACAGATGACGAATTTGAGTCTCTATTAGACGAATTACATGGCGTAGGAAAAATTACTCCTGACGTCACTCAAAATAAAACACCGAATTCAAGTGCATCTGTAAGTACTGCTAACGTTAGTCATAATCAAACAGTTAAACCTCAAGCAGAGCCTATTAAACAGCATGCTAATCCAGTAGCAAAAGCAACACCTGCAACGACCACAAAAAATCCACCTAATAAAGTGAATCAAGCCGAACAAACGGTCAGGGTTGATACGAGTACACTTGATGAGATCATGAATATGGTCGGTGAACTTGTGCTAGTGCGTAATCGTTTAGTCAGCTTAGAATCGACTTCAGACAATGAAGAGATTTCTCGTGCTGTTGCTAATTTAGCGATCGTAACAAGCGACTTGCAAGGGTCTGTAATGAAAACCCGTATGCAGCCTATCAAAAAAGTATTTGGTAAGTTTCCGCGTGTTGTCAGGGATTTAGCCCGCCAGCTTGGTAAAGATATTCGTTTAGAATTAGTCGGCGAAGAAACTGATTTAGATAAAAATCTAGTGGAAGCATTAGCAGATCCATTAGTGCATTTAGTCCGTAATTCGGTAGATCATGGTATTGAAATGCCACAGATTCGTATGCAATCTGGAAAAGAAACGCAAGGTCGCGTTTTATTATCAGCCGCCCAAGAGGGAGACCATATTTTGTTAGTCATTGAAGATGATGGCGCAGGAATGGATGCTGATAAATTGAAGCAAATAGCGATTAATAAAGGCATTTTAGATCAAGATGGCGCAGATCGCATGACTGATACTGAAGCCTATTCATTAATCTTTGCCCCTGGTTTTTCCACCAAGGTTGAAATTTCTGATATTTCTGGTCGTGGTGTTGGCATGGATGTTGTAAAAACGAGCATTACGAAACTAAATGGCACCATTTCAATTGATTCTGCGATTGGTAAAGGTACTCGATTAGAAATTAAAGTGCCGTTAACATTAGCCATTTTACCGACGTTGATGATTGTTGTTGCTAAGCAAACATTCGCATTACCGTTGACTAATGTAAACGAAATATTCCATTTTGATTTGGCTAAAACCAATATTGTTAATGGTCAGTTAACCGTTGTTATTCGTGACCACGCTATTCCATTATTTTATTTAAGAGAGTGGTTAGCACCTCATTCGCCTTTAACTGATAAAGGCAAAGGTAAAGGACATGTTGTTATTGTCCAACTTGGCACACAGCAAGTAGGTTTTGTTGTTGATGGTCTACTCGGACAAGAAGAAGTCGTTATTAAAGCATTAGATAAATTACTTTCTGGTACACCTGGAATGGCAGGCGCTACTATTACAAGTGATGGTGGTATTGCTTTAATTTTAGATTTACCAAGTTTATTAAAACATTATGCATAAAGGAAAGTAGATGACGATTAAAGTTTTAGTGGTTGATGACTCGAATTTTTTTCGTCGTCGAGTTAGCGAAATAATTAATGCATCACCTTATTTAGAAGTGATTGCTACCGCTAATAACGGTAAAGAAGCCATTGATATGGTGGTCAAACATAAGCCTGATGTAATCACTATGGATGTTGAAATGCCAGTGATGGACGGTATTACAGCAGTCCAAAAAATAATGGATTTAGCACCGACCCCTATTTTAATGTTTTCATCATTAACGCACCAAGGTGCGAGTGCAACATTAGATGCATTAGATGCTGGCGCGTGTGATTTTTTACCGAAAAAGTTTGAAGACATTGCTCGTGACAAACAAGAAGCAATCACTTTGTTACAACAACGTATTCAAATGATCGCGAGAAGACGTGTTCAAAGAGTACCTGAGAAAATATCTGGTCTTGCTAAACCCACTGCTAATATAGCCTCTGCAACATTAAAGCCTGTTTTGAATAGAGTACCGCCTAAACATGAAAATAATGGTGTTATTGCAAAGTCGACACCTATCCACCGTGTTAAAGCGTCTGGAAAATCCTACAATGTACTTGCTATCGGTACATCAACTGGCGGTCCTGTTGCATTACAAAAAATATTAACGGCATTACCACAGAATTTTAAATTACCTATCGTGTTAGTACAGCATATGCCTGGTACCTTCACTAAAGCTTTCTCTGAACGTCTAAACAGTAATTGTAAAATCACTGTTAAAGAAGCTGAAACAGGCGATATATTAAAACCTGGTTGTGCTTATTTGGCACCTGGTGGTAAGCAAATGTTAATTGCTGCTAATGGCCAAATAAAAATACATGAAGGTAATGAAGCACTGAACTATAAACCAAGTGTTGATATTACCTTTGCGTCACTTGCTAAATCTTATACTAATAAAGTATTGGCTATTATATTAACGGGAATGGGAGCGGATGGCCGTGACGGTGCTCGTTTACTAAAAAGTAAAGGCTCTGAAATTTGGGCTCAAGATGAAGCAAGCTGTGTCGTTTATGGCATGCCACAAGCGGTAACTAAAGCAGGTATCTCCACAGAGTCTATCGCATTGGAGCAAGTTGCTAAACGTATTTTAGTGGAACTAAAGCATGAGTAAAATCGGACTGATTGGTTTTGTTGTTATTATTGCGAGTATCGTTTTTGCACAGCTTTATCACGATGCTCCTCTTAGTGGCTTATTAGATCTTTCTGCCTTTTTAATCGTTTTTGGCGGCACTGTTGGCGCGATTCTAATCCAATCTTCAAGTAAACAGCTTAGCCATGCTTGTAAGCAATTATTGACCTTATTTGCTAAACCTCAATACCAGTTAGATCAACAAATAGCATTGATTAAACGTTGGTCTGTTATTTCTCGTCAAGATGGTTTACTCAGTTTAGAAAAAGAAAATATAGAAAATGTAGATAGTTTTACTGAAAAATCATTATCGATGCTGGTAGATGGATGCGACCCTATTGCTTTACAAGAAATCCTACAGCAAGAAATTGAACTAGAAATAGATAAAAATGAACGTAGTGCACAAGTGTTTGACGCTATGGGAGGGTATAGCCCTACTATTGGAATTATTGGTGCTGTACTAGGTTTAATTCAAGCGATGGCGTTTTTAGACCAACCAGAGTTATTAGGGCAAGGTATTGCTATTGCTTTTGTGGCAACAATATATGGCGTTGCCTTTGCTAATTTTATTTTTCTACCTGTCGCGAATAAAATCCGTTTAAATTATCAACATCAAGCGTTATTTGAAGAGATGTCGATGGTCGGGATCATTGCCATTGCACAGGGAGAAAATAGTTTATTATTAGAACGTCGTTTAAATGGGTATTTATCTAGAGCTGCGTATTAATGCCAATCTATAATCGTCGTCATGCTCATAAATCACATAATAACCATGTTCATCGTTGGACGGTTTCTTATGCTGATTATATGACCTTAATGTTTGCTTTGTTTGTGGTGCTTTATGCAGTGTCATTGAACAATGAAGAAAAGTACCAAGAAATCATTGAAGTGATTCAAAGCGCGAGTCAGTTTGTACAACCTAATAATAGTGGATCAGATGCAAAAGGCATATTAACCAAGCGCAGTAATGACATTAAAGATGATACCGGCCCTGCATTAATAAGCGATGGAGATAGCCATAATTTAGGGTACGTCAGTGAATTAGAAAGTGAAAAATTATCCGATCCTGATCAAAGCTACACAGGGAAATCATTAGAGGAAATACAATTATCCTTAAAATCAGCACTACGAACTGAATTAGAGACAGGTGCTTTTAGCGTCGATTTAGACGGTGATTGGCTAACGATTAAAATGAGTGGACCTTTATTGTTTGCAGGTGAAAGTCATACTTTATTAAATGGTGCAAAACATCAAATAGAACAGATTGCTACCGTGTTAAAACCAGTTAATAATATGATCAGATTACGTGGGTATACTGATGTAGATGTCGTTGCCAATGAAATATATAAATCTAATTGGGAGCTTTCCGCATTACGCGCTATCAGTGTCTTACATGCTTTTAATGAGCGAGGGATAGTAGGAGAGCGAATGGTAATAGAAGGCTATGGAAAATTTCAACCGATATTAAATAGCAACGGTAAAGAAGATAAATTAAAAAGTCGACGTGTTGTGATTGCTATCTCTAAATTTGCTTTTTTTAAAAAGCAACAACCTAATGGCAACAATAAAACGAATTCAGATAGTAGTAAAACAGAAAAAATAGAAGCACAGAAAATACCGCGTACGCCAAAGCCTGATAGTGATGAAATACGCCAAATATACCACCCAGATGGTCGAATTATCATTACAACAAGGCAGGAGTGACGATGAAAATTTGGACTATTTCAAATCAAAAAGGGGGCGTTGGAAAAACGACAACCGTTATTTCAATCGCTGGTCTTTTAGTGGAGCGAGGTTTTCGTGTTTTATTAATTGATACTGATCCGCATGCGTCTTTAACCAGTTATCTACAATATGATTCAGACCATTTACCTGTTAGTTTATATGATTTATTTCAAGATCCTGCGACAACCAAAGCAGAGTTAGATCAAGTTATACTGCCTACTGAAATCAATAACTTGTCACTAATTCCGGCTTCGATGTCTTTAGCTACGTTAGATCGTGTGTTAGGAAATCAAGAAGGCATGGGGCTGTTTCTACATAAGCAGTTAAAATTAGTAAAAAATGACTATGATTTTGTATTAATAGATTGCCCACCGGTATTAGGTGTCATGATGGTTAATGCATTAGCCGCTTGTGAGCGGATTTTAATTCCAGTGCAAACAGAATTCTTAGCGTCTAAAGGTTTGCAAAGAATGGTACAAACGCTTGGAATAATGCAACATTCAAGAGGAGATGATTTTAATTATTGCATCATTCCTACTATGTTTGATAAACGTACTAGAGCGTCAATTAATACGCTAGAAGAATTAAAAAGCACTTATAAAGGCAAGGTGTGGAATGGTGTTATTCCTATTGATACTAAATTCAGGGATGCAAGCTTAGCCCACTTACCTATTTCTCTTTATATAAAGAGTTCTAGAGGTTCGTTTGCCTATGAAACATTGTTAAATTATTTGCTACAAACTGAGCACAATTAAATGAAAAACAATAATAATGACGCAATGAAAAACTATTTTGACTCAATGTTGCGCAGTGATAATAAAACAACATTAAATGAAGATGCTATCGCTGATAGCCAGTCTGAATTTGCAGAACCTGATGCATTATCTGAGCAGTTAGTTTTTTCTAGTCCAACAATAAATGTTCAACAAGCACCAGACGCTGAAACTGTTCGTCAAGATGATGAGTGGGAAAACTTGATTGTTGAAGATCAATTCCAAGTATTATTCTTCGAACTTAACCATATTACCTTTGCAATACCATTAACTGATTTAGGCGGTATTTATCATTTAAGTGATTCGCTTAATTTTTTAATGGGTAAGCCTTCATGGTTTCGTGGTGTAATGAGTCACAATGAACGATTATATAACATCGTAGATACGTCCTCATGGTTGCAACTTGGTCGTAATGCGACTGATCTGAACTATACTCATTTCATACTATTAGGTGATACTGCTTGGGGCTTGTCTTGTGAAAAGCTACTAGGCACTGAAAACCTCAGTAAAGATCAAGTTAGATGGCGTGATAAGAAAGGATCTCGACCATGGCTAGCGGGAATGGTTAAGCAAAAAATGTGTGCGTTGATCCATGCAAAAGAACTAGTGAAACTATTAGACCAAGGAATGGATATTCGTGGCTAATATAGCCTGAATTTAAAATAACCAATAATTTAAGTAGAGATAAAATGAATAGAGAAACTAACTTAGCCAATAAAACTGCTAATGATGAAATATTACAACGTGTTACTTTTTTATTAGATAATGAAACTTACGGCATTAATGTAATGCAAGTACAAGAAATTTTGCGTTACAGTGAAATTGCTGCAGTACCTGGTGCTCCTGACTATGTGTTAGGCATTATTAATTTACGTGGTAATGTTGTTACCGTTATTGATACACGTACACGTTTTGGTTTAATGCCTGCCGATATTACAGATAGCAGCCGTATTGTTATCATTGAGTCTGAAAAGCAAGTGATTGGCATTTTAGTCGACAGTGTTGCTGAAGTGGTTTATTTGAAAAAATCAGAAATTGAACCTGCACCTCATGTTGGCACAGAAGAAAGTTCGCAGTTCATTCAAGGTGTCTGTAATCGTGATGATGGTTTGTTAATTTTAGTCGATTTAAACAAATTATTAAGTGATGACGAATGGGATGAATTAAATTTATTATAATTTATTTTTGCTATTAGAGTCGAGTCGTACATGTTTATTGAATATATTTCCTGGTTAGCATTAGTGCTAGCCATTGTTTTTTTTGTTACTACACTCATATTATTGAGTAAAGTGAATAAAAAAAATCATAGTCTTGAGGTATTAATTAAATCATTGTTAATGCAACAAGAGACAACTAAAAAACAATTTACTGAAATCCATTCAGGCGCAGTGGGTATTGGTAAAAAACTACAGCAATTAGATGCTGAAGTGAAAAAAACGCAAGAGAATCAAGTTAATTTAGTGGCTTCGGCGCCTGAAAATAGGCTTTATACTCGTGCAACTAAAATGGTTGAATTAGGTGCAAGTATCGAAGAGCTGATGACTGAATGCGAGTTGCCACGTGCAGAAGCTGAGTTATTACTGAATTTACACCGCAAATAATTTTCATTTACCGCAAATAAATAAGACAACAATATGTTAATTTAAACAAAAATATTTGAATTTTGTCTTTTATTTTCATCTGTTGTCTCTCCCTGATAGTTACTCATAAGCTTTTTCTATGTTAGGATCCGCTCACATTTTATGACATTAAATGGCATAATATGACGATTCTACTTTGTTGTGCGTTATTTATTGGTGAAGGTAAGTCTGAATGCTTGAGTGCAAAAACTTAACTTGTGTGCGTGAAGAGCGAGTTTTATTTAATAATCTAAACTTTGCACTTTCCCCTGGTGAAATTTTGCATGTCGAAGGTCCTAATGGCATTGGAAAAACCAGTTTATTTCGCTTACTTGTTGGTTTGTCTTCTCCTTATTCTGGTGATATTTACTGGCAACAACAAAACATAATGTCAGATCGTGAATCTTATTATCAAAATATGCTTTATCTTGGCCATAAGTCAGGTGTAAAACCTGAATTGACAGCACTTGAAAATCTGCAATTCTTTCATCGTTTATATAATCCTAGTGTTGAGTTAGATCTTTGGGATATTTTAACCTTAGTAGGTCTTGTTGGTTATGAAAATATCCCTACTGCACAGCTTTCGGCAGGGCAACAGAGACGTGTTGCACTAGCAAGAATGTGGTTTAGTGATTGTCCTTTATGGATTTTGGATGAACCCTTTACAGCCATCGATAAAAGCGGTGTTAAAGTCATTGAGAATTTGTTAATTAAACATGCTCACAAAGGTGGAATGATCATATTAACCACCCATCAAGATTTATCATTGCCTACTGATCTCTATAAAAAATTAACGTTACAAAAGCCTGCTATTGGAGAACAATATGTTTGATGCTTTTGTACAAATTGTGCGTAAAGATTTATTAGGTGCATTTCGTCAACAAAGCGATATTTTAAATCCCATTTGGTTTTTTGTTATCGTTGTCACTCTATTTCCCCTGGGGATCGGAACTGACCCTGCCTTATTAGCGCGGATTGCCCCTGGCATTATCTGGGTAGCGGCATTATTAGCCGCCTTACTCTCTTTTGAGCGTTTATTTAAAGATGATTATATCGATGGATCGTTAGAGCAAATGATGCTCGCACCACATTCTTTAACCTGGTTAGTGTGTGCCAAGGTATTTACTCATTGGTTGCTAACAGGGTTACCTATTTTATTCGTTTCTCCACTACTAGCTGTTTTTTTGTCATTGGAAGAAAATACATTTTGGGCGTTATTTTTAACACTATTGATTGGCACTCCTATATTAAGTTTATTAGGGGCTATTGGTGTGGCACTAACCATTGGTTTACGTAAGGGCGGCGTGTTATTGAGCTTGATTATGTTACCGCTAAGTATTCCGATTTTAATTTTTTCAACCATGGCAATTGATGCTGCTTCATTTGGGCAACCTTACCTTGGTTTATTGGCGTTATTAGGTGCAATGTTAGTCGGTGCGATTACGTTAGCGCCTTTTGCCATTGCAGCATCTTTACGAGTTAGTGTGAGTTAATTCGTTTTAGTTATTCTTACTTATTGAAAATAAAGACATAGATAGAGATACAATTATGTGGAAATGGTTACATCCTTATGCAAAAGCTGAGAAAAGCTATGCGTTATCTGGGAAATTAATGCCTTGGTTTTTAGTCATTGCGATCCCGACATTTTTTGTTGGTATTATATGGGGCCTCGCTTTCGCGCCTGCTGATTATCAGCAAGGTGATAGCTTTCGAATTATCTACATACATGTCCCCGCTGCGATGATGGCGATGGGCGCGTATTCAACGATGGCGGTTGCTGCTTTTATTGGTTTAGTGTGGCAAATTCGTTTAGCTGAAATGACCGTTGCTGCCACTGCACCGATTGGTGCTGTTTATACTTTTATTGCATTATTTACTGGCGCTGCATGGGGTAAACCCATGTGGGGAGCTTGGTGGGTTTGGGATGCTAGGCTGACCTCTGAATTGATTTTATTATTTGTTTATTTAGGTATCATTGCTTTATACAATGCATTTTCAGATAAAATTTTGGCTGGGCGTGCCGCTTCTATCTTAACGTTAGTTGGCGTGATCAATTTGCCCATTATTCATTTTTCAGTCGTTTGGTGGAATACCTTACATCAAGGTGCAACCATTACTAAGTTTGATCAGCCTTCAATGGCGACTGAAATGCTTATTCCTTTATTGATTATGATTGTGAGTTTTGCGAGTTTCTTAGGCCTTATGATTTTATATCGTTTTCGTAATGAAATATTACAACGAGAAAGTCATCGTCCTTGGGTAATTGCTTTAGTGAAGCAATCCTTAAAAACGAATAAGAGAGGTTAATATGGCATTTACATCATTGTCAGACTTTATCGCCATGGGCGGTTATAGTTTTTATGTTTGGTTATCTTATGGTGTGTCACTATTGAGCATTATTTTACTCATTACTAATAGTGTATTTAAACGTAAAAAAATATTTCATCAGGTTGAACAACGGTTACAACGCGAACAACGTATTAAAGCAGCTGAAAATAGAGAAGACATTTTATGAATCCAAGACGTAAAAAACGCTTATTAATCACTTCTTCATTAATTGCAGGATTGTCATTAGCGATCGGGTTAACGCTATATGCTTTACAGCAAAATATTGATTTGTTTTACACTCCTAATGAAATTCTGAATGGTAAAAATGAAACAGGTGAAAAGCCTGAAATTGGCCAACGTTTACGTATTGGAGGCATGGTTTTAAATGGCTCTGTTCAACGAAATCCTGAAAGTCTTAAAGTCAGTTTTGATTTAATAGATAATAAAGCAGGGCAAGTAACGGTCTATTTTGATGGTATTTTGCCAGATCTATTTCGTGAAGGTCAGGGGATCGTTGCGCAAGGAGTGTTAAAATCAGAAAATTCAATTGAAGCATTCGAAGTACTTGCTAAACATGATGAAGAATACATGCCGCCAGAAGTCGCTGAAGCGTTGAAAGGTATGGAACATTTAAAAACGGAAAGTGAATTAGCAAAATAAAGCTAATAAAACTTAATTCATAAAAAAAGGGTTAGATTAATGCTTCCTGAAATTGGTCAATTTACTTTAATTTTGGCGTGTGTACTGTCATTTTTACAAATGGTTTATCCATTATATGGTGTTCAAACTGGCCATCAAGGTGCTATTCGTAGCGCTAGAATTCTTACTATTTTACAATTTATCGCCGTTGCTTTTTCTTTTGCAATTTTAGCTTATTCTTTTTTAATTAATGACTTTACGATTGGGTATATTGCGACTAACTCTAACTCTGCAATGCCTTGGTATTTTCGATTGTCTGCCGTATGGGGAGCACATGAAGGGTCATTATTGCTGTGGGTTTTCCTTTTATCAGGGTGGAGCATTGCCGTCGCCTTAATGAGTAAGCGTTTGCCTATTGAGTCAGTGGCTCGAGTGCTTGCAGTATTAGGTTTGTTATCTTTTGGGTTTTATCTGTTTGTTATTTTAACGTCTAATCCTTTCGAACGTACTTTGCCGTATTTCCCGATTGATGGGCGTGATTTAAACCCATTATTACAAGACTTTGGTTTAGTTATTCATCCTCCTATGCTTTATATGGGTTATGTCGGATTCTCTGTTGCCTTCGCTTTTGCTATTGCCGCTTTGCTTGAAGGACGTTTAGATAGTGCTTGGGCTAAATGGTCTCGTCCTTGGACAATGGCCGCATGGGTCTTCTTGACAGTTGGTATTGCACTGGGCAGTTGGTGGGCATACTACGAATTAGGCTGGGGCGGATGGTGGTTCTGGGATCCAGTAGAAAACGCTTCATTTATGCCTTGGTTAGCAGGTACTGCTTTGATCCATTCATTAGCAGTGAGTGAAAAACGTGGTGTCTTTAAATCATGGACTGTATTACTGGCGTTAAGTGCATTTTCATTAAGTTTATTAGGTACTTTCCTCGTTCGTTCTGGTGTATTGGTTTCAGTACATGCGTTTGCTAGTGATCCAACACGTGGTCTATTTATTTTAGGCTTCTTAGTGCTGGTTATTGGCGGTTCATTATTATTGTACGCGATACAAGCTTCAAAAGTGAAAAGCCGTGGACGTTATGAATTAGCATCAAGAGAAAGCATGTTGTTGATCAATAACATCTTGTTAATTGCCGCATTGATCGTGGTGTTATTAGGCACTTTATTACCACTTGTGCATAAAGAGATTGGCTTAGGCAGTATCTCTATCGGCGAACCGTTCTTTAATCGTATGTTTACCATTTTGATTGTGCCATTTTCCTTGTTTTTAGGTGTTGGTTCATTGTTCCGTTGGAAGCGTCAGCAACTAAATGATTTGAAAAAACCGTTATCACTTATTTTAATTTTAAGTGTGCTATCGACGATTGCTTTCTTATTTGTATTTGCACCATTCCTGACTTGGTTAGCAGTATTAGGTACTTTCTTAGGATTTTGGATAATTGTTGCCGTTGTTTACGAAATTTATTTACGTTCAACGCATCGCCATGCATTTAGTAAAGGTGTGATGAAATTAGGTAACAGTCATTGGGCGATGAGTCTTGGGCACCTTGGCTTAGCAGTGATCATTATTGGCATTACCATGACACAAAATTTTTCTATCGAAAAAGATATTAAGTTAGCGGTAGGTGACCATATTACCTTTGAGCATTATGATTTCCACTTCGACCAAGTAAAACCACTTAACGGTCCAAATTATACGGGCACAGTAGGTATTTTTACGGTTAAACAAGATCAAAAACAAATTGCAGTAATGAAAGCGGAAAAACGACTTTATACGGTACAACGTATGCCAATGACAGAAGCGGCTATTGATGCAGGTATAACACGTGACTTGTATATCGCAATGGGTGAACAATTACCTGATGGTGCATGGGCAGTTCGAATTTATTATAAACCGTTTATTCGTTGGATTTGGTTAGGGCCATTAATCATGGCATTTGGTGGCATATTGATGATGTGTGATAGACGTTACCGTAGTAAAAAAGAAAACGCCGATCAGGATCCGATGACGACTGATAAAGAAGGAACAGAGAATGCTTAATAAACGCCGAGTATTAACACTGTTAGTCCCTTTTATCATCTTTATTATAGGCGCTGTATTGTTAGCAACACCATTATTAAAAGGCAGCGATCCAAGTAAATTGGATTCTGCATTGGTCGGACAAACTGTCCCTGCTTTTACTTTACAAGATATTTACGACGAAAATAAACAATATGACGCGAGTATTTTTAAAGGTCAAAAAATGTTGCTAAACGTCTGGGCAACATGGTGCCCAACTTGTTATGCAGAGCACACGTACCTTAATAAATTAGCTAAACAAGGTTTGTATATTGTTGGTATGAATTATAAAGATAATCGTAAAAAAGCAATCCGCTGGTTGAATGATTTAAATGACCCTTACCAAATTAGTTTATTTGACCAAAATGGCATGCTAGGAATGGATCTGGGTGTTTATGGTGCGCCTGAAACCTTTTTAATTGATAGCAAAGGGATCATTCAATACCGTCATGTTGGGGATTTAAATGAGAAGGTTTGGAATGATAAATTGCTTGCAATTTATGAGGGTATGGAATAATGACCTTTAATAAAAACAGTATGTTAATGGCTTTAATGCTTTCTTTTAGCTTAATGTTATTTAGCCATAATAGCCAAGCGGCAATAGATACCTTTGAATTTGATAATGCTCAACAAGAGAAAACTTTTCATGAGTTGACTAAGTTATTACGTTGCCCTAAATGTCAGAACAATAATATTGCAGACTCGAATGCTGAATTAGCAAAAGATCTCCGTAATAAGACATACGAGTTAGTGACACAAGGGCAAACGAAAGAACAAGTCATTGATTATATGGTGGCGCGTTTTGGCAATTTTGTTCGTTATGATCCACCTGTAACACCTATCACCATCTTTTTATGGTTAGGTCCTGCACTGTTTATTATTTTTGGTTTATTGGTTTTGTTTCGACAAATTAAAAAACAACCCACTAAAGCAACCGTTTTAGATACAGAAGAACAAGAAAAGTTACAGAAGTTGTTAAAGCAGCATGTTAAGGATACGAAATAATGATATTACAGTTTGTTATTGCCGCTTTGTTATTGTTGGTGATTTTTAGTGTCGTGATAGCGATTCATTTTACTCGTGATAAATCGAATCAAAGCACGACTCAAGAAAGACGAAATCAACTTAACCATGAGCTTTATGATATTCGTGTTAAAGAAGTTGAAGATGATATTCAGCAAGGCGTGGTCATTGATAAAGACACTATGATTGCTGAACTTCAATACAATTTACTTGATGACATCGATGACACTGTTTCGAGTAAACAAAGTCAGCAAAATAATTCACAGCGTATTTGGATCCCTGGTGTTGTTTTTTTAATACTCGCTAGTCTTAGTTTATATTGGTCAGTGGGGGCGTTTAAAGAAATGAATGATTGGCAGGGAGCATTACAACGTTATCCTGAAATTCACAAAAAATTATTCGAAGATAATGATTCGACACCTAATGAAAAAGAATTAGAAGACCTCATGTTAGGTTTAAGAACACACTTAGAGAATGAACCAAACGATGCTCAAGGCTGGGTGTTATACAGTCGATTAGGACGTGTGTTTAAAGATAAAGAACTCGCATTAGATGCGATTAAAAAAGCCATTCAAGCTGCTCCTAATAATGCAGAAATCGAATTAGAATACATCGAATTAAAAATGAAACTCGGTGATGAGTATTCACAAGCAACAGCAGAGTCGATGTTAAATCGTTTTTTACAGAAATATCCTGATAATTATGAAGGTTGGTCAATGTATGGCTTTATGGCCTTGCAACAGGAAAACTTTGTAGGGGCAATCGAACGTTGGCAAAAAATGTTAGCTTTGGTTGATCAAAGTAGTGAGAAGGCAAGCATGTTAAAAAACAGCATTGCTTATGCTCAAGAGCAATTAGCATTACAGAAACAGCCTGAGCAAGTAGAACAAAAAACCGTATCTGCAGAGCAAAGTGGCGTAGAGCAAAACAATGATGCACCGGCTATTATTGGCGCGGCTTATGAAGTGAAT
This sequence comes from Psychromonas sp. SP041, assembly GCF_000470315.2. GTDB lineage: Bacteria > Pseudomonadota > Gammaproteobacteria > Enterobacterales > Psychromonadaceae > Psychromonas. The sequence goes on along the minus strand of NZ_CBRF02000010.1, from coordinate 65,804 downwards.
GTTTCGTTGTCAGAGCAAGTTAACTATGCAAAAAATAGCACGTTATTTGTCTATGCTCAGTCAGTGAATGGTTCACCTATGCCTATTGCTGCCATTAAGTTACCTATAAGTACATTCCCTGTGAAGGTTGTTTTGTCTGATGCTAATGCCATGATGCAAGGTATTAAATTAAGTGATCATCCTCAATTTATTATTAAAGCTCGTATATCAGCTGACGGTACAGTGAATAAAGATGTTGGTCAGTGGTCTGGTGAAAGCGGTGTTATTAATGCCGGAGAAGAGAATTTGATTAATATTAAAATTGATCAGCAATCTTAGAATCTCTTTAAATTTATTAATACAAATTTCAACTTAACTATTTAAACTTAACTATTAATAATGAAAACGTAACGGTTAATAATAATCAGCAATACTTGTTATAAGGTAAGTATTGCTGATCTAACACGTTATTTAGTTTATGTTAAAATTGTTTGATTTTGTCATTAATTTATTTTTTAAAGTAAACTAATGACAAAATCAAATAGCAATGACGCTTAATGATTAAAAACACTACTTGGATACTTGATATGTTTATACGACATTTATTATTTGTTTTTTTATTCTCCACTAGTTTTGCAGTATCCGCTCAAACGGTGCAGGGTAACGATTCAACTTATATGAGCGACCCTATCGAACCAGTGAATCGTTTAGTATGGGATTTTAACTATTATGTATTAGATGGTTATATTTATAAACCAGTGACAGAAACCTATGTTGATTGGGTACCTAAAGCCGGACGAGTTGCCATTAATAATATGGTATTAAATCTAGATGAGCCTTCTACTATTGTGAATAACTTATTACAGTTAGAGTTTGGGCATGCGACAGATGCATTATTTCGTTTTACCTTTAATTCAACCTTTGGTTTGTTAGGTTTGTTTGATGTGGCAAAATACGGTGGTGTAGAACGTCGTAGAGAAAGTTTTAGCAATGTTTTAGGTCGTTGGTCTGTTCCACATGGACCTTACTTAATGGTGCCTTTTATAGGACCTCGCAGTACACGTATTTTAGTCGGTAGTGTTGTTGACAGTTTATATTTACCTTACAGTTACTTTGAACTATGGCAAACAGGTGTTGTGATGGGGCTTAATGGTTTAGATGTTCGTGAAGGATTATTAGGTCAAGAAATATTACTTGAACAATCATTAGACCCTTATACTTTTGTAAAAGAAGCTTATATGCAGTTTGAGGCATTTAAATTTAATGCTAATGGTCAAAGTACTGATGATTTTATTCTATTAAAACAGCAAGAATCACAGAAAAAAACCGATGAAAATCTTAGTGATTTCTTAGACGAAATAGATTAACGGTTAGTACCACAATACATATTTAATAACAGGCTCGGAGTGACTATGTCAGTTTCAAATTTAATTACTATCGATGGTCCAAGTGGATCAGGTAAAGGCACGGTATGCCATATCTTAGCTAAAAAATTACAATGGCATTTGTTAGATAGTGGAGCGCTCTACCGTATTCTTGCTTATGCTGCATTAGAAAACAATATCCTGTTAACTGACTCTGAAAAGTTAGCCGATTTAGCCTTAACACTTGATGTTTCTTTTGTGTCAAATGGCAGTGGTGTTGATACCTTATTAGCCGGTAAAAACATCGGTGATAAATTACGTACTGAAGTCGTTGGTCAAGCTGCTTCTGAGGTTGCTTCTATCGAGCTGGTACGATCTGCATTGTTAGCAAGACAAAAAGCATTCTTACAAAAACCAGGTCTAATTGCAGATGGTCGAGACATGGGAACGGTTGTCTTTCCTGAGGCTAAAGTTAAAATTTTCCTCGATGCGAGTGCTGAAGAGCGAGCCCAACGCCGTTTTAATCAGTTGCAAGATAAGGGCTTTAATGTTAGCATCGCGCAAATTTTAAGCGAGATTAAAGAACGTGATTATCGAGACCGTAACCGAGCAATTGCTCCATTACAGCCTGCAGATGATGCATTTGTTATCGATTCTACTGAATTAACTATTAATGAAGTGGTCGAACAAATCCTGACTTTAACTGAACTTAAATTAAAAATTTCAACTGAATAATCAGTTGTTTACTAAAACTACTTTATGGATGAAGTGGTAATCTTTCTTGCCTCCCGTACGAATGGATTGTATGTGGTTGTATAAAATAAGTGTGAATAAATAGATGATGGAATCTTTTGCTGAACTATTTGAAGAATCTCTTCAACAAGTAGAAACTCGCCCAGGAACAATTGTTAAAGGTACAATCGTACGTATTAGCAATAATTTAGTATTCGTTGATGCTGGTCTTAAATCTGAAGCTGCTATCCCAGTTGAAGAATTCAAGAACGCTGCTGGCGAAATTGAAGTTGAAGTTGGCGATGTTTGTGATGTAGCTCTAGACGCTGTAGAAGATGGTTTCGGTGAAACTAAACTTTCTCGCGAAAAAGCTAAACGTCACGAAGCTTGGATCCAGTTAGAAAAAGCGTACGAAGACCAAGAAACTGTTATCGGTGTTATCAACGGTAAAGTTAAAGGTGGTTTCACTGTTGAATTAAACGGTATCCGTGCTTTCCTACCTGGTTCATTAGTTGACGTACGTCCGGTACGTGACACTGCTCACCTTGAAAACAAAGATATTGAATTCAAAGTGATCAAGCTAGACCAAAAACGCAACAACGTTGTTGTATCTCGTCGTGCTGTTATCGAAACTGAAAACAGTGTTGAACGTGATGAACTTCTTGAAAATCTTCAAGAAGGTCAAGAAGTTAAAGGTATCGTTAAGAACCTTACTGACTACGGTGCATTCGTAGACTTAGGCGGCGTAGACGGCCTATTACATATCACAGATATGGCTTGGAAGCGTGTTAAACACCCAAGTGAAATCGTAACTGTTGGTGAAGAAATCAACGTTAAAATCCTTAAGTTTGACCGTGAGCGCACTCGTGTATCTCTAGGTCTTAAGCAATTAGGTGAAGATCCATGGGTTGCAATCGCTAAGCGTTACCCAGAATCAACTCGTCTAACTGGTAAAGTGACAAACTTAACTGATTACGGTTGTTTCGTAGAAATTGAAGAAGGCGTAGAAGGTCTTGTTCACGTTTCTGAAATGGATTGGACTAACAAAAACATCCACCCATCTAAAGTTGTTAACTTAGGTGATATGGCTGAAGTTATGGTTCTAGACATCGACGAAGAACGTCGTCGTATCTCTCTAGGTCTTAAACAGTGTAAAGCTAACCCGTGGGAAGAGTTCTCTTCAACACACGATAAAGGTCAAAAAGTTTCTGGTAAGATTAAATCTATCACTGACTTCGGTATCTTCATCGGTCTTGATGGCAACATCGACGGTCTAGTTCACCTTTCTGACATTAGCTGGGAAGTTGAAGGCGAAAAAGCAGTACTTGATTACAAAAAAGGCGACGAAATCGAAGCTGTTGTATTACAAGTTGACCCAGAGCGCGAACGTATCTCTCTAGGTATCAAGCAAATTGCTGCTGACCCATTCAACAACTACCTAGCAGAATTCAAGAAAGGTACTATTGTTAATGGTACTATTTCTGAAGTTGATGCTAAGGGTGCAACTGTTACTCTTACTGAAGGCGTTGAAGGTTACATCCGTGTTGCTGATATCTCACGTGATCGTATCGAAGATGCATCTACAGTATTAAAAGCTGGTGAGCCTGTTGAAGCTAAATACGTTGGTGTTGATCGCAAAAACCGCGTAATCAGCTTGTCTATCAAAGCTAAAGATGAAGCAGATGAGAAAGATGCTATCGATAGCTTGAAGCAACAAGACGAAGCAAGCATGGGTAATGCAATGCTTGACGCGTTTAACGCTGCTAAAGGCAAATAATTAGATGTGGCTGGTAACGGCCACATTTAAAGCATTAACTGGAGTCTTTTTAATTTGTATTCACATAATACGAGGTAAGTTATGACTAAGTCTGATTTGATCGAAAGACTAACCAGCAAACACTTTCAATTGTCGGTTAAAGAAGTTGAAGATAGCGTGAAAGAAACGTTAACGCTAATGACCAATTCTCTTGCTTCTGGCGAAAGAATTGAAGTTAGAGGTTTTGGTAGTTTTTCACTACATTACCGTGCTCCACGCGTTGGCCGTAACCCTAAAACAGGTGATAAGGTTGAGCTAGGCGGTAAATATGTTCCTCACTTCAAACCGGGTAAAGCATTGAGAGAACGTGTTAATGCGTTAAATGTCTAAATATAAATGGTGCTGAAAAGCACCATTTTTTTAACTTCAATTTCTATCTACTCTTTTCTGAGTATTTATCATCTAACTATACCAATTTGATCACTATCTGAGTCAATAATGTTAAACGATTCATTTCAATGATTTATTCCCTGATTGATTTATAATACACTCATTACTTCTTATTCTTGTGTAGGTATCAGTATGAAACGTTTTCTAACTATATTAATCACAGTGGTGTTTTTTATTGTCGTGATTGTCTTGGGTTTACAAAACCAACAACTTGTCACAATAAACTACCTCATTGCGCAAAATGAATTACGTCTATCCACTTTAATGGCGATTATATTCTCCGTTGGATTTGCTATTGCATTATGTTTTGCGAGTTACTTTTACTTGGCGCAGAAAATGAAAATTCGTCAACTAACTAAATTGAATGTAAAGCAACGTAGAGAGCTTAATGATCTACGTGATAGCATTGAAAAAGATTAACTCTTAGTGCAAGAGATTTTTTTCTTATTGTTACCTGTTGCTGCCTTTTATGGTTGGTATATGGGTGTGCGTAGCGTTTATCAAAAAAAGCAAAAAAAAGGCAACCAATTAAGTCGAGATTACGTTCAAGGTTTAAACTTTTTATTAAACGAACAACCTGACAAAGCCGTCGACCATTTTATTGCTTTACTCGATGTGGATGATGAAACTATTGAAACGCATCTCGCATTAGGTAACTTATTTCGTCAAAACGGCGAAGTAGATCGTGCTATACGTATCCATCAAAATCTTATTGCTCGTCCGTCTTTGACATTAGAGCAGCGTGATTTAGCGATGTTTCAATTAGGAAAAGACTTCTATCATTCAGGCTTGTTTGATCGTAGTGAAGAAATCTTCATTCAACTTAAAGAGTCACCTGAATATAAACAAGCAGCACTAGAAAATTTATTGCTTATTTACCAACAATTAAAAGATTGGCAAGAAGCAATTAATTGCACCGAATTAATGAATAAGATCGATAAATCAAAAGCGAAACCTAGAACGCTATCTTATTTGTACTGCAGTTTAGCTTGCGAAATGAAAAAACCAGAACAACAAAAACAAGCCATTAAGCTATATCAAAAAGCATTAGTGACTTTTCCTAAGTGTATCCGCGCCTGTTTAGCGATGGCTGAATATTATGAACAAAACCAGCAACCAGAAAAAGCGCTTAGTATCCTAGAACAAGTACCTGAGTTAGATATTGACTTCACAGAAGTCATTTTAGAAAACTTATATGCGCTACATAAACAACTGAAGACAGAACAAGAATTAATTACCTATTTACAACGTATTGTTAATTTAGGGGCAGGGGCCAGCGCGGTCATACTATTGGCTAAATTAATTGCTGAGTTTAATAGTGTCGAAAAAGCACAAAATTTTATGCTACAAGAATTACGCCGTAATCCGACCATGAAAGGCTTTAATCATTTAATGACCTATCATTTGCAACTAGCACAGTCTGATAACGAAAAAGAAAGTTTAGTGTTTTTGCATAAGCTAGTAAGTGAACAAATTACATTGAGGCCACAATATCGTTGTCAAAAATGCGGTTATTCGACTAAAAAGCTATTTTGGCAATGTCCATCCTGTAAAAGTTGGGGAAGAATTAAGCCGATCAGAGGCTTAGACGGCGAATAAAATATTGTAACGTCGCATTGATTACAAAACGTAGCATTGATTACAAAACGTAGCATCGATGACACAACGTAGCATTGATGACACAACGTAGCATTGATGACACAACGTAGCATTGATGACACAACGTAGCATTGATGACAAAACGTAGCATTGATGACAAAACGTAGCATTGATGACAAAACGTAGCATTGATGACAAAACGTAGCATTGATGACACAACGTAGCATTGATGACACAACGTAGCATTGATGACAAAACGTAGCATTGATGACAAAACGTAGCATTGATGACAAAACGTAGCATTGATGACAAAACGTAACATTGATGACAAAACGTAACATTGATGACACAACATAGTATTGATTACAAAACTTAATATTGCTTACAAACTGTTTAGATAGGAAAAAAAATGAATCAGCTAACTGATCCTAAAGTTGTTATCGCATTAGATTATGATGACAAACAACAAGCATTGGCTTTTATAGAGCAATTAGATCCAAGTACATGTCGCCTAAAAATCGGTAAAGAAATGTTTACACATTTTGGACCTGAATTTGTACAGCTTGTTGTCGCAAAAGGATTTGACGTATTTTTAGATTTAAAATTTCATGATATTCCAAATACAGTGGCTAAAGCCGTTAAAGCGGCAGCTGATCTTGGTGTATGGATGGTTAACGTACATGCCAGTGGTGGGCGCCGTATGATGGAAGCAGCTAAAGCAATTTTAGAACCTTATGGCGATAAAGCTCCTTTACTAATTGCGGTCACTGTTTTAACCAGTATGGATCAAAGTGATCTAACAGAGTTAGGCATCAACCTGACACCTGCAGAGCAAGTGAAGCGTCTTGCTACATTAACTAAGTCATCAGGCTTAGATGGTGTTGTTTGTTCTTCACATGAAGCGGAAGAACTTAAAGCGTTATTAGGTGCCTCATTTAAATTAATTACACCTGGTATTCGCCCCGCGGGATCAGATGCAGGTGATCAACGTCGTATTAAAACGCCAAAGCAAGCAATCGATAGTGGTTCTGATTATTTAGTGATTGGTCGCCCTATAACACAAGCAACAGATCCTGTTGCAGTACTAAACGATATTAATGCATCATTGAATTAATGTCAGAGAGTTAAGGAAAGATCCTTTTTTATGAAAAAACTTGATATTACTAAATACAAAGCGGACTTTATGCAAAAGTTTGCTTTTGATTTTAAGCAGTGGATGTCTCCTGCAGTTCGTGACTATTACTCTCTTTTTCTTAAAAATGCGCACTATAAACGTGCTCATTTATTGTCATGGGTGAAAGAATATTCAGTTTTAGAAAATGGTCGCTCAGTTAAAGTTGCTCAAAAACCTATTCAAGTTTCATCGGAAGCGCGTGAACTCTATTTATGCCTTCAATCAAGAATTGGTGATGAAGTGCACGTGGGTGAGTGGTTAACGATCAGCCAGAATTGTGTTGACCAGTTTGCAAATGTCACCCGAGATCATCAATGGTTACATAATGATGTTGAACGCGCTGAAAAAGAATCGCCTTTTAAAACTACTATTGCGCATGGATTTTTAACGTTATCTTTATTGCCTTACTTAACCGATAGCGTTGATGCAAGCCGCCCCGCTTATGCGAATGCTAAAATGACCGTTAATTATGGCCTTAACCAAGTACGTTTTCCGTATCCTGTTAAAACGGGTAGTGTGATACGCGCGCACAGTCGTTTAATTAAAGTTTCACCTATCAAACGTGGTTTAGAGATTGAAAAAGAGATCTCAGTTGAAATACAAGGCACACGTCGCCCTGGCTGTGTTGCCGTATCTGTTGTGCGAGTTTACTTCTAAACTAATTAAAATAAGCTATTTTAATTCAATAAGTTAAATTAATATAAACTTATTTTTAAAAGGCGTTAGATCGATAAGATCTAACGCCTTTTTTATTACCTCTAAAAAAATACCACTTTATTTCCAAAAAGCCCTAAAGAAATTATTGAGCGAGTCGATACAGTTATTAAGTCTGAACATCGACTGTTTTAAAAATGAACCGTTGCTTTACTTCATTAATATCAACAACAGAAAGTAAGCAAAATAAACAATAGTTTAAAAACATAGTTTAAAAGCATAGTTTAAAAAAATAGTTGAAAAACATTAAAGTTATTTTTTAAGCGGTCGATAAAGAATATATGCACCAACAAATACTTAATCCTAACTTCACTCAGCGAAGTTAGGGAACAAATAAACCAAGGAGCTCATCATGGCATCAGTAGTAAACACAAATGTAATGTCGCTTAATGCACAACGTCAATTAGGCAAAACACAAATGGCGTCTAACGAAGCAATGGAACGTCTATCTTCTGGTTTGCGTATTAACAGCGCAAAAGATGATGCAGCCGGCCTTGCGATTTCAACCAATATGAATTCTCAAATCACAGGTTTGAATCAAGCAGTACGTAACTCAAATGACGGTATCTCAATGGCACAAACTGCCGAGGGTGCGATGGATGAAATGACCAATATCCTACAACGTATGCGTGAATTATCGGTTCAATCTGCCAATGATACAAACTCTGCAGAAAACCGTGGTGCAATTCAAGAAGAGGTCGATCAACTACACCAAGAACTTGACCGTATTGCAGATACAACAGAGTTTAATGGTAAGAAATTACTAGATGGTACTATGGGGTCAACTACCTTACAAATTGGTGCTAACGAAGGTCAAACATTGAGTTTTTCAATTGATTCTGTAACAACAAATGATCTTGGTTTGAATGGTGGTTTAAACAAAGATGAATTAAATAGTGGACGTGTTACTGCAGTAACAACGGGTACTGCTGGCGATCTATTAATTAATGGTGTTGATGTGGCTGCTTCTGACAGCGCTTCTGCAACTGATATTGCTAAAGCGATTAACTTAGATACTGCTGAAAGTGGTGTTACAGCAAGCGCATACAACGTTGTTCAAGGTGACCATGAAAGTACTACTGTTGATGGTATTACAAGTGGTATGTCGATTCAAGTTGGGACTGGTGCAGCAGTTGAACTAGGGGCAACGTCTTCTATGGATAACTTAGTAGAAACGATTAATCGTGATGTAGAGGGGGTGAATGCTTCTATAGGTGATGATGGTGAACTCATTATGACTAATGATACAGGGGAAGATATCACTGTTGCTGTGGGAACGGGAGGCGATATTGCCGGTTCTGGTATTGCAGCTGGTACATATAGTGGTTATCTAGCTTTAGATAGTGTTTCTGATGAACCAATTGCTGTTACAGGTACTGCTGCAGGTTTAGCTGTTGGTGGATTTGAAAAATCAAATGGTGCAGACTCAATGGTAGTTGCAACTGCCGGTGCTGGTGCTTTCACTGATGCTGATGCACTCACTATTAATGGTGTTGAAATCGCAGCTTCTACTGCTGCTTCTCCTGCGGATATAGCTGCACATATAAATTCATATAGTGATCAAACAGGTGTTACATTAAGTGCTGATGCTTTAACATTCTCAGCTGAACCTGGTAAGGGAATCGAAATCGGCTCAAATGCGGCAACTCAAACTGAACGTACAGCTGCACTGGCTAAGCTTGGATTGACAACTGAAATGGGTGGTAAACAAATAGATTCATTAGGCACAAACGTATCAACGATGGCTGGTGCTTCAAGTACGATCACTAAAGTTGATGATGCGTTAGCTCAAATCAGTGCTTCACGTGCGGGTCTAGGTGCGATTCAAAACCGTTTAGATTCAACTATCTCTAACTTAGAGAATGTTTCTCAAAATCTATCTGCCTCTAACTCTCGTATTCAAGATGCCGATTTTGCTGCTGAAACCTCTAACATGAGTAAAGCGCAAATCTTACAACAAGCGGGTACGTCAATCCTTTCACAAGCTAACTCATCTGCACAAAGTGTACTTTCACTACTTGGTTAAGCCACTAGGGTAAGCTAAGTAATTGATTTAAAGCCCCCTAGTGATAGGGGGCTTTTTTGCTTAATAGAGATACTGAAAGAGGTTGATTATGTCAGAACTCAATATCACTAATCCTGTCATGGGAAATCAAACGGTAAACACCGAAAAACCAATAGACGCTACAATACAATCAACAGCATCATCGACAAAAGAATCTGCTGCATCTTCCGTTTTAACAATAGGTAATGATGTAGATAAAATAGAAAAAGCGACTGCTGCTTCTGATCAGCGTGAAAATAATGAAGAAACCAAGGTGCTCACTGCAGATGAAATATCTGAAACAGTAGAAGAGATGAATAGTTTTTTACAGGAAATGAAGCGAAACTTATCTTTTTCGGTGGATGAGGATTTAGGTAAAAATGTTATTACGGTTAAAGACACTGAAAATGATGAAGTTATTCGCCAGATTCCATCAGAAGATTTAATGGTATTACGTAAAAAAATGGATGATGTTGCCGGTATTTTATTTGATACTAAGGTTTGACTTTTAGCATTACGTTTTAGCTTTCATTTCTCTTAGTTATTTTATGCGATAGATTTTAGTTTTTACCTTGGTTTGATATTACAGCGCTATATTAACTACCTATATTAAGCGTTTATATTAATTCGTTAATTCGTTTACTGAACTAAGTTAAATTGACTTTACAGTTAGTAAGATGGCTTGTTTTTTGCATTTCATATTAAGTTAATAACTTAACTGCTTTATAAGCATAAACTATAAAGCGTTAATAACATCAATAACGCACAAAGAAATAATACATTAGATTCAGTGAATGATTAAGGAACAACAATGACTTCAATTACATCAACAGGTTTAGGCTCTGGACTTGATATCAATAGTATTGTCACAGCCATTGTTGCTGCCGAGCAAGATCCCGCTGCCGCTTCTTTATTAGCGGATGCCACTGAAGCGACCGAAATGATTTCAGCTTTTGGTACTATTAACAGTGCGTTGTCTGATTTTCAAGATTCCTATTCAGACCTGTCTCGAGCGTCCACTTTTTCTGCTACTAGTTCAACGAGTAGTGATGAGTCTATTATAAGTGCAACACTCGGTATCGGTGCTGCAACGGGTAGCTGGAGTTTTGAGGTTGAACAACAAGCTCAAGCACAAAGTATTGTTTCCTCGTCTGCCAATTCTTATTCTGAAGCAACGTCTGAAATTGGCACTGGCACCATTAGTTTTAGCTACGGCACTTATGAAGATGATGGTTCTTTCTCAATTAACCCTGATAAAGCGGTTGAAACCTTAACCATTGATCCCGCTAATAACTCGCTTGATAAAATGCGAGATGCGATTAACGAGGGTGATTATAGTGTGTCAGCTTCTATTATCAATGATGGTACTAATTACCGTTTAATATTAACCAATAAAGAAACCGGCGCAGAGAACGCTCTGCAAATAACCGTTGCTGATGATGATGGTGATAATGTAGATGCCTCAGGTCTTTCTTCGTTGACTTACTCTAGTAGTGTCAAGCATATGGACGAAACCACTGTCGCTCAAGATGCTAAAATCATGATGAATGGCATTGAAATTACTCGACCAACCAATGATATAGCAAACGTGATTGAAGGGGTAACGCTCAACGTTGGTGGTAAAACTGAAGTGGGAAGCACTGTTTCTTTAACTATTAGCCCAGATAACAGTACCGTTGAAGAGCAAATTAATGCATTTGTTGAAAACTATAATAGCACGATCGCACAAATGAATACCTTGAGCGCCTATGGTGCGGACTCAGAAAGCAATGGCATACTAAGTGGCGATTCAACGGTACGTAATATTAAAAATCAAATGCGTGGTATTTTAAATACTTCTATATCTCATCTTGATGGTGCAGTGCGTAGTTTTGCTGATATCGGCATGCTAACCAATCGAGATGGAACGTTATCAATCGATTCGGAAACATTAAGTAATGTGATGGCTTCTGATATGGAAAGCCTTGCCGAATTTTTTACTGCGTCAGGTGGCGCATCAGATTCATTTATTGATTATGAAAGTAAAAGTAGCTTTACGATACCAGGCGCCTACGATATCGAGGTTACTAAATTAGCGACTCAAGGTGCATTAACGGGGTCATCTTCTTTCTCTGTGCCATTAACGATAGATTCAAGTAATGATACTTTTAAAATGCGTTTAGATGGCTTTTTATCTGATGATATTACGTTAACGTCGAAGACGTATAACACCATTGAAGAGTTTACCACTGAGCTTCAATCTAAAATTAATTCAGATACTAATTTTGTAGAGAATGGGCTCAATGCAAGCATTCTTGAAAGTGCAGGTATGTTGTCAATGACCTCCAATAGTTACGGCTCCTCTTCAACGGTTGCAATAACCGAAATTGAAGATGCTAGCTTTTTTGCTTCAGCATTAGGTTTATCTGTTGCTGGAGGCATTAATGGTGAGGATGTAGAAGGGTTAATTGATGGAAATGTTGCATTAGGTGATGGCCAGTCGCTGTTATCTGATATAGGCGATTCAAAAGGCCTGCAAGCCGTTATTACTGGTGGCGGCTTAGGTAATAGAGGAACTGTTTCTTATTCTCAAGGAATAAGTTCATTATTAGACAATACGTTAGATGGCATTATTGACTCTAATGTCAGTGCAACCGATGGTGATATCAGTAGTAGTGGTTCGACTATTGATAGTAAGTTAGATTCGTTATACAAAGAAATTACCTCATTGGAAGAGCAAGAGGTCACCTTAAATTATAGAATGGATAACTTGGAAGAACGTTTATATACGCAGTTTAATGCCATGGATATTGCGGTGTCTAACTTAAACTCGTTAATGGATTACTTAGATTCGGCTTTAGACTCATTACCTGGCTATACAAATAATAATTAATCGTTTTTTGGCGAATTAGATAAAACGAGTAAAGACAATTATTTATAGGGGCAATAAATATTGATTCATTCCCTTTACTCGTATTTAATATTAAAATTAGCATTGGATTTTTAATATATTCAAAACACAGTAAAACAATACTATTTATAGGCTTTTATCTTCTTTTTGTTACGTTGCAACATTAATGATTTTTCTTTAAGTTGCTTGGTGCATTGGTCTGCTCTATTTTGTAACTCTTTTACCATTACTTTCAAACGTTTCAATGACTCAATGACGGTTAATAAGTCCTCTTCTGAGTAGCTATTTAAACAGTCTTTAACTTGATCTCCAAAAAGATTTTGCTGTTGCAAAAAAAGTTCATGCTCTTCATCATCAAGTAGTTGATTTAGCTTTTTATCAAACTCGAATAAGATTTCAATTTTGGCTTGGATATTCGTCATTGTTACCTCTACTAACGCGCTTTGTTAGCGATGATTCTTTTGAACGATGTTACTGTTAACGACTATATTGTTGACGTATATCCAGAGGAATACCATCCCAACCCGATTTTATTTCTGTGATTAGTTTAAGGACCTCGGTTAAAGGATCTGCACTGTTTTTTCGTGTTGCTTGGTTAACTTGACGTATCATATAAGCGTATAAGTCATAAAGGTTCGTTGATATTTCACCTCCTTTCTTCATATCTAAGCTGTTTTGTAACTCGCCTATTAAACCGATAACTCTGGTTAACATTTTATTTCTATTTTCTATGTCTTTACGCTCAATCGCTCCTTTAGCACCGGCTAAATTTCCTTGTATATGCTGCATTATTAAAGAAATCAAAGTATGTGGATCTGCTTGTTCGATATTATTTAAGTTTGAGTTTTGGTATTTTTGGACCGAGCCGCGCATAGTACTTTCCTTGAAAAAAATTAATCTATTGTTATCAGCATGCTTTTACAGTTTGTAAATGCACTTTTATTTATTATTGTTTTTTATTTTTGAGATTCTTTGATCTCTCGCTTACTTAATTGTTCAACATCGTCACCTTTATGACAATATAAATAGCAATACTATTAACTAAGCAATATTTGAGCCTATTATTTTTATCGGTTATTTTACCTATTACTTTAGAAGTATTTTATTAAATGCTAAAATTAATGTGCCATTTTATAGTCATTGTCATATTTTTGACGATTTTTAATACAAATATAAAAAAATACTCTACACTGATGCTAGTTTAATTTTTATGGATATTGATTATGCAGCAAAGACAGCCTATTTATTTAGTTGATACAACAACGCAACAAACTGAAATATTACAAACTGTTTTACACTTTGTAGGTGAATCTTATCTAACTGTTAATGTTGAGGAACTAGGTAAACACGTAAATCAATTATCCCCTTCAGCGGTGATTTATAGTAACCAAGAGAATAACCTTTCTTCAATTGTTGCCAATTTCCCGAAGGTGCCATTTATTAGTTTAGCTGGAGAAGTAGACAATACTAATAGTAACCATATTGGCGTGCTTAATTTACCTATTGTTTATTCTGAATTAACGCAGTTATTGCATTACTGTCAAACTTTTCAAATCCCTAATCATCAATTAAATAAAGCCAATAAATATTTGATTTCTTCTTTAGTTGGTAAAGGTTTACGTATTCAAGAAATTCGCTATTTAGTGGAACAAGTGGCAGAAAGTAATGCGAATGTTTTAGTGTTGGGTGAATCAGGAACAGGTAAAGAGGTTGTTGCTCGCGCAATTCATGAAGTCTCTAATCGTAACAAAGGTCCTTTTGTACCTGTTAACTGTGGTGCCATACCCGCTGAGTTATTAGAAAGTGAATTATTTGGTCATGAGAAAGGGGCTTTTACAGGTGCATTTACTGCTCGTAAAGGTCGTTTTGAACTAGCTGAAGGCGGTACGCTGTTTTTGGATGAAATTGGTGATATGCCAATGCCCATGCAAGTTAAATTGTTACGAGTGCTACAAGAAAGAACTTTTGAACGTGTTGGTGGTACTAAATCATTACAAGCTGATGTGCGTATTATTGCTGCGACACATCGTAATTTGGAAGATATGATCATCGCTGGAACATTCCGAGAAGACTTATTCTACCGTTTAAATGTATTCCCAATTGAAAAACCTGCATTACGAGATCGCCAAGAAGATATTCCACTTCTTTTACAAGAGTTATTATCTCGCTTAGAAGTTGAACATAAAGCAACATTGCGTTTTACTCAGCGTGCGTTAGAGTCGTTAATGCAACATAGTTGGCCTGGTAATATACGTGAATTATCTAACTTATTAGAGCGCTTGCTGATATTACATAGCAATAAGATTATTGATATTAATGAGTTACCTGTTAAATATCGCTATCTTGATGATCAAGGCGTAATGGTTGAACATGTTCAATATAACCCTGAAGAAGAAGCACTACTGGAACGTGATGCTTTGTCGGGTATGTTTGGAGATGCGCCGATTTTATCTGACGAAAGTGACGAAGAGTCGCAAGGTTTTTTAGGGAATTTACCTGCTGAAGGAATGAATTTAAAAAATAAATTGGTTGAATTTGAAATGGAAATGATTCGTCAAGCAATTGATTCACAAGATGGTGTGGTATCACATGCTGCTGAGTTGTTATCTATGCGCCGTACGACGTTAGTCGAAAAAATGAAAAAGTATGGATTAAATAAAGAAGGCTAGCTCACTTACCTTTTTTCATCTCTAAAAATAGACCTAAAAATACATCTAAAAAACCGTGTAATGTTAATAGATTACACGGTTTTTTTCTGTCATTTTTATGGCGGGTTACTTTTATTTTTCTGTTATCTTACTGTTAAGTAATAGTATTTTTTGATTGGCATAATAAGTGCTTAGTAGTGATATCTATACTCATTTTTAGGTGTTGCTATGACAATCCATCAATCAACGAAGAATCCATCATTAGAAACAGAAAGCTATGTCGGCGAGCTTCAGCAATTACGTGCCCAAGCTAACTACATGGGGCAATTGTATAATGAATTACCTTCAGGACTTATTGTTATTGATGGGAATGGCATTGTTGGTCAAGCAAACCGTGTTGCCGTGCAATTATTAGGTGAGCCGCTAGAAAATATGCGCTGGAGCGATATCATTAAACGCTCATTTAGCCCTAAAAATGATGATGGCCATGAAATATCATTAAAAAATGGTCGTCGTATTCAATTATCAATTTCTTCATTAAAAGGTCAACCAGGCCAGCTTATTCTATTAACGGATTTAACACATACACGTCAACTACAAGAACATGTTGCTACCTTAAAACGTTTATCTTCTCTAGGTAAAATGGTGGCATCGTTAGCTCATCAAATCCGTACTCCATTGTCAGCCGCTATGTTATATGGTGCTAATTTAGCGAATAAAACCCTTAATGAAAGTTCTCGTTTACGTTTTCAAGGTAAGTTAATGAATCGTTTGCAAGATTTAGAAACACAGGTAAACGACATGTTGTTATTTGCTCGAAGTGGTGATCAAAAAATAGTTGAGGAAGTCTCTGTCGCAACATTGTTAGAACAAGTACAAGAGGCAAGTGATGCGATGATCAGTCATGTTGAAGGTAACTTACAATGTAAATTGCCTAACCCAGATTTGTTTATTTTAGCCAATAAAAATGCCTTAACGAGTGCAATGACTAATCTCATCTCTAATGCAGTTGAAGCGACTGGAAAAGGTGCTCAGCTTTATATTAGTGCAGTACAAAGAGGGGAAGATAAGGTAGAAATATCGGTTATGGATAATGGCCCAGGCATTGAAAAACAACGCTTAGCAAAAGTAATGGAAGCTTTTTATACCACCAAAGCGCAGGGCACTGGTCTAGGTTTAGCAGTGGTACAAGGGGTGGTTCAGTCACATAAAGGCAATGTTGAAGTGAAGTCTGAAGTCGGGAAAGGTAGTTGCTTTACACTCGTTTTGCCATTGCATCGTATCGGTGAATCTAAGCAATTCAACGCTCAACTTAATAAAGCGATAGGAGCTTAATATGTTGAATGCGAAGGCACAGGGTAAATTATTAGTTGTTGAAGATGATGCGGGTTTACGTGAAGCCTTAATTGATACGTTATTATTAGCAGGCTATGACTGCCAAGAAGTTGATAGTGCGGAATCTGCGTTAGTTGAGCTTAATAATGCAGCGCTCAATAAATTACATTACGATTTAGTGATTAGCGATATACAAATGGGGGGGATGAGCGGCTTAACCTTATTAAAAAACATTAAAAGTAAATACCCTGACACCCCTGTATTGCTTATGACTGCTTATGCCACGATCGACGATGCAGTCAAAGCAATACGCGATGGTGCGATCGATTATCTTGCAAAGCCTTTTTCTCCTGAAGTGTTGTTAAATCAAGTTAGTCGTTATGCACCTGTCTATAAAGTTTTGTCACAAACACCCGTGTTTGGCGATTCAAGTACAGCTGCGCTATTTAAAGTGGCAGATAAAGTCGCTGTAACAGATGCTTCCGTAATGATTACTGGGCCTAGTGGTTCTGGTAAAGAGGTTTTATCTCGATACATACATGATAAATCGACACGACATGATCAAGCATTTGTAGCGATTAATTGTGGTGCGATCCCAGATACTATGCTCGAATCTACTTTATTTGGTTATGAAAAAGGTGCCTTTACCGGTGCTATTCAAGCGTGTCCTGGTAAGTTTGAACAGGCACAAAACGGCACTATTTTATTAGATGAAATTACAGAAATGCCGTTAGAACTTCAGGTTAAATTATTACGGGTTTTACAAGAAAAAGAAGTAGAACGTTTAGGTTCTCGTAAAACCATTAAATTAAATGTGAGAGTGTTAGCGACAAGTAACCGAGACCTAAAAAAAGCCGTCGAAGCGGGCACTTTTCGTGAAGATTTATATTATCGTCTTAATGTATTCCCACTACAGTGGTTACCATTACAACAGCGCAAAGGCGATATTCTTCCACTTGCTGAGCATTTGCTAGCGCATCATGCGATGGAGCAATCATCGGCTATTCCTGTGCTATCTGAACAAGCGAAGCAGCGTTTATCGACTTATGCTTGGCCTGGTAATGTGCGGGAACTTGATAATGCCATGCAACGTGCATTAATTTTATCAAATAATCAGGTCATTGATTGTGATGCTCTCATTTTAGAAGATCAGCAGTTTGAACATATTTTGCAATCAATGAGTGATCAAACTTGTTTTGAGGAAGTCATTGATAGTAGTCACTCTATTCAAAACTCGGTAAGCAATGGTACCGGAGAAGCCAGTATTACTGAAGTTCATAGTGCTGCCGACGAAATGACAGAGATTGAATTTAATGTAACAGATAAAAAGAGTATAAATAGTGATTCTACAGTTAAGGTCACTGAAGGAATTAAACCGATTATCGAGGAAGTCTTAGGTAAAGGGTTAAAGCAACAAGAACAACAAATTATTTTAGATGCATTACAAACTTGTCGAGGCAAACGTAAAGACGTCGCTGAATTGTTAGGTATTAGCCCTCGTACTTTACGTTATAAAATAGCACGTATGAAGGAGCAAGGTATTGCTTTACCTGCCTAAGTCTTTTGATTTTTAAAACAACAATCAATAAACAATAATCAATAAACAATAAACAATAATCAATAATTATAAATAAGAAAAACTATATTTTATAGCTCGAACGTTGAGCATTGGCACTAATGTTATTACTTTTGCATTGTTTAGGTTTGTCGATATTTTTATATTATTTCTTATCATAAATAGTTATAAATATTAAGCTTGTAAATAGTAATTGTTATCATTACAATGCTTGCTCTTAATAATTATGGTTATTTAAAGGATTAATTTATGTTTATTAAAAAAGGTTTAACTGTCTTACTTGCAGGTGCATCAGTACTAACAAGTTCAATGTCTTTTGCTGCAGAAGAAGTCAATGTTTACTCTTACCGTCAATCGTTTTTAATTGAACCAATGATGAAAGAGTTTACTGCTGAAACTGGCATCAAAGTAAATATTTTATTTGCTAAGAAAGGTTTAATCGAACGTATTAAGCGTGAAGGCAATTTGTCTCAAGCTGACCTTATGTTAACGTCAGACTTCAGTCGCTTAGCTTTATTTACTGAAGATGGCTTAGCACAACCAGTTGAAAGTGAGATATTAGATAAAAATATCCCAAGTAAATTCCACGGTGCGACAAAAGAATGGTTTGCATTAACTAGCCGAGCTCGTAGCATTTATTCTTCAGTTGAGCGTGTTGGTCCTACACCAAATATTACTTACCAAGATCTAGCAACTCCTGCTTTTAAAGGTAAAGTATGTATGCGTTCTGGTAAACATCCTTACAATATCTCATTATTAGCCTCTATCATTGCTCACGAAGGTGAAGCGAATGCAAAAACATGGTTAGAAGGTTTAAAAGCTAATTTAGCACGTAAACCACAAGGTAATGACCGTGCTCAAGTGAAAGCGGTTAAAGAAGGTTTATGTGATTACGCGTTAACTAACAGCTATTACTTAGGCAAAATGTTAAACGATCCTAAACAAGTTTCTTGGGCTGAAGCGGTTCACATCAACTTCCCGAACCAAGCTACAACGGGTACACACGTAAACGTAAGTGGTGTTTCTTTAGCTAAATACTCTCCTAATAAAGAGAATGCTATCAAACTGATGGAATTTTTATCAGGTGATGTAGCACAAGGTATGTACGCTGAAATTAACTATGAATATCCTGTTAAAGAAGATGTTAAACCTTCTAAGTTAGTTGCATCTTGGGGCGAATTTAAACAAGACGATATCAAATTGTCTGATATCGCTGCGCAACATAAAACGGCTATTAAGTTAATGGATGAAGTGAAATTTGATCTCTAAGTCTTCAAACTTATACAAGTTACTGCCTTGGGTAGTAACTTGTATTTTATTATGTCCAATAATTGCTATTTTCTTAAGTGCTTTTGTCATCGATGAAAGTGGCAGTTTTTCACACCTTGTTGATACCGTTTTATTCACCTACATTAGCAATTCCATTCTGGTTATTTTATCCGTTGTGCTACTGAGTATTCTATTCGCCATGCCCAGTGCTTGGTTTGTCGCTTGTTGTGATTTCCCCACACGTAAAAAACTACAATGGGCATTAATGTTGCCTCTGGCTATGCCGCCTTATATTATTGCTATCGTTTATACTGATTTATTAGATTTCACCGGCCCCGTGCAACTGACTTTACGAAGGCTGTTTAGTTGGCAGTCTATTGATGATTATTACTTTCCTGATATTCGCACCATTTTTGGTGCTTCTGTCATTTTGGCGTTATCACTTTTCCCTTATTTATATTTGTTATTACGTAGTGCTTTTTTAACGCAATCTGCAGGCTTGTTTCAAGCGGCTAGAACACTGGGTTTATCTCCAATCCAAGCATTTTGGCGAGTCAGTATTCCTCTCTCTCGTTCTGCTATGGCGGTTGGTGTTTCATTAATTGCGATGGAAACCTTAGGTGATTTTGCGACGGTGAATTATTTTGCTGTGCATACTCTAACCACTGCAATATACGACACTTGGTTGGAACTCGGAAGTTTAACTACGGCTGCCAAAATATCTTCAATGATGTTATTAGCTATTGTGGTTCTTATCTCTTTAGAAAACTATAGTCGCCGTAAACAACAAGTTTATCAACGTAATAGTAATGGCAGTGTAGACCTTCGTTTTACCTTAACCGGTTGGAAGAAGTGGGGCGTATTGGGTTTTACTTGGTCTTTAGTCAGTTTTTCGCTGTTTATTCCTATTGCTACTTTAGTATATTATGCCGTTCACTATTTTACAGAGTCGTTAAATGATGACTTAATTCATTATACGATGAACAGTTTATGGCTCGCTTTTCTCGTCGCTATCTTAGCGTTAGCAGTTGCACTCATTGTTAATTTTTATCAACGTTTAAGCCCCGGGTTTGCTGCTAAATCAGCGATACGCTTATCTTCTCTTGGTTATGCCGTACCTGGCACGGTCGTTGCGATTGGTGTTTTGATACCGTTAACCAGTTTTGATTTATTGTTAAACGATTTCTTATTAAGTTGGGATTTACCTCCCGTAGGCTTAATACTATCAGGTTCATTAGTTATTTTAGTACTTGGTTATTTAGTACGCTTCAGCGCAATTGCGGTAGGCAGTGTGGATAGTAGTTTAGTGCAGGTTTCACCTTCTCTGGAACTGGCTTCTAGAACATTAGGCAATGGACCTATTAAAACATTGTGGCGAGTTAATATTCCTTTAATTAAAAAAGGTATGTTAACCGCATTTATTTTGGTATTTATCGAAGCAATGAAAGAGTTACCTGCCGCGTTACTTTTGCGCCCATTTAATTTTGAAACATTAGCAACTTATGTTTATCAATTTGTTTCTGACGAAATGATAGAATACGCAGCATTGCCTGCTTTGATGATAATCGCATTAGGCTTAATTCCATTTATTGTTGTGAATCGTTTGCTGGAGAAAAAGCGTTAATGAGTGCGTTAAAAATTGAAAACCTCAGTTGTTCATATCAAAAAACAGCTGTTTTAGAAGCCTTAGATTTAACTTTAAATGATAATGAAATAGTGTGTTTATTGGGTGAGAGTGGCTGCGGGAAAACAACATTGCTAAGAGCTGTTGCCGGCTTACAAACAGAACTAACAGGCAAAATTAGCATTCGACAAAAAGTGTTAAACGATGAAAAAACTTATACACCACCAGAGCAAAGAAAAATAGGGCTGATCTTTCAAGATTATGCACTTTTCCCGCATTTAAATGTATTTGATAATGTGGCTTTCTCATTGACTAATAAGCTCTCTAAAGCAGAGAAACAGCAGCGTGTTGACAGTGTTTTATCATTAGTTCAATTGAGTGAGTTGGCTAAACGCTTTCCACATCAGTTATCGGGTGGGCAACAACAACGTATTGCTATTGCACGAGCTCTCGCTTACCAACCTGAATTAATGTTATTAGATGAACCCTTTTCTAACTTAGATCAACATGTTCGTTTTCAACTTATTAATGAAATCCGCCAACTATTTAAACAACATCAAATGAGTGCATTATTTGTTACCCACTCGAAAGAAGAAGGTTTTGCTTTTGCGGATCGTATTGCATTAATGCAAGCGGGGAAAATTGTACAAATAGATACGGCACAAAAGTTATATCGTCAACCTAGTTCAGCGTACGTTGCTGACTTTATGGGGCAATCAAATTATATTGATGTCACTGTCGTTGATAAATTCAGTTATCAAGGCTGTTTTGGTTTATTAGGCAGTAATAGTGTCATTGAGCATAGTATTGGTAAACAACTGCGTTTATTACTTCGTCCGGAGCATATTAATATTATGCCTGATTTAAATGGATTGGCGATGGTTAAACAAGTCGATTTTCAAGGGGCAATGCAACAAATTACGGTTCAGTTTAATCAACAGAGTTTCATTGTTAGGCATAGTAATCACTGTAATGATTGTTTACAGTTTGAGGTTGGTGATAAAGTCACTTTAACTGTCTTAAACCATGACTTTGTAACCTTTGAGTCTGAAACTAATACTGAATAATATTAATGAAATGATTCATCATTAAAAAGCCCGTTATGTGGAAAACATAATGGGCTTTTTTTGTGATTTGAACTAAACGCTTTCATTTAAATAAGTTATTTAGAAAATTAAGTGCTTGGACTCAATTCATACATCAAACTCGCTTTTAAACTTTCTTCTTGCTCTTTAGTTAATGAATCGCCATCAGCTGTAGAGACAATAAATAAATCCTCTGCTCGTTCACCTATAGTCGATATTTTCGCGGTATCAAGCATTAAACCATGATCTACAAAAACCGTTCCAATATTGGCTAAAATACCTGGTGCATCAAATGCGACAACTTCGATTTGTGTACGTTTACGACGCGTTGGTAAGAAGGTGATTTTAGGTTCAAATTTAAAGGGACGTTTAACACGCTCTAATCGAATTAAGTTTGAGTTAATCACATCAGGTTTTAATAATGTATCAATAATGGCTTCACGTAAACGTTGGATTTTATCGTCATCAATATGTTCGCCATCTTCTTCCAATACTGTAAAAGTGCTTAGCGCATAGTTATCTCGACTGGATAGAATTTTTGCATCATGAACACTGAGCTTTTTATTATCGATTTCAGTCACAACAGAAGAGAACAAGATCGGCATATCTTTATGATAGACAAAGATCTCGCTACCACCGCGTGCATTTTTAGTACTTATTAATACCATAGGCTTGCTATGATCTTTATGCTCTAACAAGTGCTGCGTGTGCCAGCAAATTTGTGCCGAGGTATAACGGAAAAAGTAGTTTAATCTAAAACGTTTCCACAACGGTTTAACTTTATCTTCACTAATCCCTAACCCTGCTAAAATACCAAGCGCCTTAAGCTGACGATCGCGAATACGATCGCGAATATCTGGTGGGTTTTCTAAACCACGTCGTAACATGGTGAGTGTCTTATAATATAAATCTCTTAATAGAGAAGCTTTCCAACTATTCCATGTGTCTTCATTGGTTGCACAAATATCGGCAACGGTTAAGCAATATAATAAGTTAAGGTGTTTTTCATCTCTGACTGTTTTAGCAAATTCAATGATCACATTTGGATCACTAATATCTCGACGTTGAGCAGTCACTGACATGGTTAAGTGATGTTCAACTAACCAAGCAACCGCTTTACTTTCATAACGGCTAAGGCCATGCAACCCACAAAAGGCGAGTGCATCGACGGCACCTAAAGTTGAATGATCGCCTTGTTGCCCTTTGGCAATATCATGAAATATAGCCGCTAAAAACAATAACTCAGGTTTTTCTAATGATCGAAATATTTCATGTGCTAAAGGGTGATCGCTTTTACTTTTTGGATAATTATAAATAAATTTAGCAAGTTTATGTGTATGCGCATCTACGGTATAAGCATGGAATAGATCAAATTGCATTTGCCCCACAATACGGCTCCACTGTGGGATATAAGCGGCTAATACACCGTATTCATACATTAATGTGAAAGGCAGTCCCATACCGCGAGGATGCTTAATAATTTCCATAAAAATAGTGCGACACTCTGGAATATTTTGTAGCCAGTGTGTTAAACAACGTCTTGCTTCTCGAAGCTCACGTAAAGTGCTCGAGTAAATTCCTTTAATGCGTTTATCATCGGCAATGTGTACAAATAATTGTAAAATAGATTCAGGGTTATCCTGGAAATAACCAGAAGAGGTTAGCTCTATCTTATTACCTCGGATTCTAAAGTGTTCATCTATCTCATGAAACTCTGTCGCGACATTACCTAAAATAGCCTCATTAAAATATTGTAATAACATTTCATTAAGCTCTTTCACTCGGCGAATGGTTTGATAGAACATTTTCATCATTTGTTCTACGGCTTCATTACGTTGACCGGTATAACCTAGCAGTTTAGCAACATCACTTTGGAAATCGAAAAGTAAACGGTTATCAGGGCGGTTTGTAACAGTATGCAGGGCAAATCGAATTGTCCATAATTGCGACTGACAATCACTTATTTCATGATATTCAGCCTGAGTAATATAACCATATGACGTTAACTCTAAAAGGCTATGTGCATCAAAATGACGTTTTGAAACCCACGCAATAGTTTGTATATCACGTAGTCCACCACAGCCATTTTTAATATCAGGTTCTAGATTGTAACCATCGCCTCGGCAGTTTTTATGACGTCCAAACTGTTCTTCTTTTTTTACGGTAAAAAATTGTGCTGATGGCCAGAAGTCACTTTCACCAATGACGTTTTGTAATTTTTCAAAGGTTTTTTCATTACCTTTAATTAAGCGTGATTCGATCATGCTGGTTGCGATGGTAATGTCTGCTTTACCTTGTTCTATGCAATCATTTATTGTGCGAACACTATTACCAACATCAAGTTTTAAATCCCATAGTAGGGTGATCAGTTGTCCTATTTTTTCTTCAGACTCTTTACTAAAACCATGATCAGATAAAATTAATAAGTCGATATCAGACTTTGGATGTAATTCACCTCGACCATATCCGCCAACCGCAAGTAGACTTAAATCAAAGCTTTCATTTAACCCAACTAGATCCCATAAACGGCTTAATAATTCGTCCACATAAAGTGCACGCATTGATACGATATCATTAATGTGCTTTTTAGCTTTGAATTGTTCAAGTTGCCAGTCTGAAAATTGTTGTAGGTGTTGTTTGATAAAAGAAATGGTGAGATCTTGTTGCTGAATATGTAGCGGGGAATAGTGTTCAAAGTCCATTTAAAGCCTCAATGTTGAAGCCTGCATTACTTACGTTAAGAAAGCAGGCTTAATTCATATTTATTCTGGGTTAATGATACGCTCAATTGTTTCTTCTGGGCGCAGTGTCAAAATCTCAACACCTGTTTCAGTCACTAATAATGTATGCTCCCATTGCATAGATAATTTTTTATCTTTGGTTACAACAGTCCATTCATCTTTTAATACTTTACAATCACGTTTACCGGCATTAAGCATTGGTTCAATAGTAAAACATTGACCCGCTTTTAATACTTCGCCAGTGCCTTTCTTACCGTAGTGCAATACTTGCGGTTCTTCATGGAATCCAGCGCCAATACCGTGTCCACAATATTCACGTACGATTGAATAGTTGTGATTTTCTGCGTGTTTTTGGATAGCCGCACCGATATCGCCTAAACGAGCACCAGGCTTAACCATTTTAATACCGATGTATAAACATTCTTGTGTTACACGCGCTAAACGATCAGCTAAGATAGATGGTTTTCCAACCATAAACATTTTAGACGTGTCACCGTGATAACCATCTTTAATAACAGTGATATCAATATTTAATACATCACCTTCTTTTAACGGTTTATCGTTGGGAATGCCATGGCATACGACATAGTTTAATGAAGTACAAATAGATTTAGGAAAACCGTGGTAATTCAATGGAGCTGGAATCCCTCCTTGCTCATTAACAATAAAATCATGGCATAGTTGATTTAGTTCGTTAGTGGTAACCCCTTTTTTAACATAAGGTTCAATCATGGTTAATACATCTGCAGCTTGTTGGCCAGCAATACGCATTTTTTCTATTTCTTGAGCAGTTTTAATTAGTCCAGACATGTCATATCTCTATACTTTGAATAAAATGTTTATACCGTAACTATAAAGAGTTTTAGTCTCTGGTGCTAGATAAAATAACACTAACAAACCCTCACAGCGAACGTGGATTTCATCTCAGAAAAGGATGTTTAAAAATATGGTAATTAATACACTATTTATTGAGATATTTGCTTCGCTGTGGTATAAAGCGCTCCGAGATTGATAGATTAATTTTTTAGTCGCTTTCTTAAATAATCAGGATAATCCATTCATCATATTTAATGTGTTGAATTTAAAGGATTATTACTTAAATAACACACACGCATCGACACGTCACTCGGGGTGCCTTTTTCTGTTTAAGAAATTAATGGTCGAGTGTATGGGATGTGTGGAGGCCTAACCCCCTAAAAGGAAATTCAAATGGCAACAGTATCAATGCGCGATATGCTACAAGCAGGCGTTCACTTCGGTCACCAAACTCGTTACTGGAACCCAAAAATGAAACCATTCATTTTTGGTGCTCGTAATAAAGTTCATATCATCAACCTTGAAAAAACAGTTCCTATGTTTAACCAAGCGCTTAACTTCCTAGAAGCTAAAGCATCTAAAAAAGGTAAAATCCTTTTTGTTGGTACTAAACGCGCAGCTTCAGAAGCTGTTAAAGAAGCTGCAATCGCATGTGACCAATTCTACGTTGATCACCGCTGGTTAGGTGGTATGTTGACTAACTGGAAAACAGTTCGTCAATCAATCAAGCGTTTGAAAGATCTTGAAGTTCAAAGCCAAGACGGTACTTTTGACAAGTTAACTAAGAAAGAAGCGCTTATGCGTACTCGTGAATTAGAGAAACTTGAAAAAACACTTGGTGGTATCAAAAACATGGGCGGTATCCCAGATGTAATCTTCGTAATCGATGCTGATCACGAGCACATTGCAATTAAAGAAGCGAATAACCTAGGAATTCCTGTTATCGCTGTTGTAGATACTAACTCTTGTCCTGATAACATCGATTACATCGTACCTGGTAATGATGATGCTATCCGTGCAGTTAAGCTTTACTTAAATGCAGCTGCTGAAGCTGTTAAAGAAGGCCGTACTGTAGAAGTAGTAGTAGCTGAAGGCTTCGTTGAAGAAGAAACAGCTGAAAAATAAGTTCTTCTAATAATAGAAGCTCTTATTAACCAATCATTGGTTGGTTATCAGGGGTCTATATGACCCCTTTTTTTATAGAATTAAAATAGGAAATCAAACAATGGCTATTACAGCTCAGCAAGTTAAAGAACTTCGTGACCGCACAGCTGCGGGTATGATGGATTGTAAAAAAGCATTAGTTGAAGCAGATGGCGACATCGAGCTTGCAATTGAAAATATGCGTAAATCAGGTGCAATCAAAGCAGCTAAAAAAGCAGGCCGTATTGCTGCTGAAGGCGCTATTTTTGCAAAAACAAATGGTGCTACTGCGCTAATCATCGAAGTTAACTGTGAAACAGACTTCGTTGCTATGGATAAAAGCTTCTTAGCATTTGCTGAAAAAGTAGCTGATATCGCACTTGCAAACAAAATTGATACAGTTGAAGCACTTAGCTCACAAGCATTTGACGATTCTACAGTTGAAGAAGCACGTGAACTTTTAGTGGCTAAAATTGGTGAAAACATTTCTGTACGTCGTTTACAAATCGTTGAAGGCGAAAACCTTGGCGCTTACGTACATGGCCGTAAAATCGGTGTTATCTCTGTGTTAACTGGCGGCGACGCTGACCTAGCTAAAGATATCGCAATGCACGTTGCTGCAGCATCTCCTCAGTTTGTTAAACCTGAAAATGTACCTGCAGACGTAGTTGCTAAAGAAAAAGAAATTCAATTACAAATTGCAATCGAAAGCGGTAAGCCTGC
Source organism: Psychromonas sp. SP041 (assembly GCF_000470315.2). Classification (GTDB taxonomy): domain Bacteria; phylum Pseudomonadota; class Gammaproteobacteria; order Enterobacterales; family Psychromonadaceae; genus Psychromonas. The sequence continues at coordinate 38,142 of NZ_CBRF02000010.1, read as the reverse complement.
TGAGATCGCAGAGAAGATGGTTAATGGTCGTATGGCTAAATTTACTGGTGAAGTAAGTTTAACTGGTCAATCTTTCATTAAAGACCCATCAATCTCTGTTGCTAAACTTCTTAAAGGTGCGAATGCAGACGTTGTCTCTTTCATCCGTTTAGAAGTTGGTGAAGGTATTGAAAAGAAAACTGAAGATTTTGCTGCTGAAGTTGCTGCTACAATGGCCGCTGCTAAGTAATTTTATTCAGACACAATAGGTGATGTTTTTTAGCATTGATCCGTTGTAAAAAAGAACCGCGGCATAGCTGCGGTTCTTTTATATTAAAAAGTAAGATAATTTGCCTGTTTAATGGCCAATTTAAGACCTATTTTTTAAATTTATTTTTATAATTTTTTTAAAAAATCGGTATTATTTCAACTTAAGGAATGAAATTATGAGCACTAACCCTAAATCTGCTTATCGTCGTATTTTATTGAAATTGAGTGGCGAAGCACTCGTTGGTGAAGAAGGGTTCGGTATTGATCCTAAAGTATTGGATCGCATGGCATTAGAGATTAAATCTTTAATCGAATCTGGTGTGCAAGTTGGTTTAGTTATTGGTGGTGGTAATATATTTCGTGGTGCAGGTCTAGCACAAGCTGGTATGAACCGCGTTGTTGGTGATCACATGGGAATGTTAGCAACAGTGATGAATGGACTAGCAATGCGTGATGCATTACACCGTTCACATGTAAACTCTCGTTTAATGTCTGCAATTCCATTAAATGGCGTTTGTGACGATTATAACTGGGCTGAAGCGATTAAATACTTGAAACTAGGTACGGTTGTTATTTTTGCCGCTGGTACAGGTAATCCATTCTTTACGACTGACTCTGCTGCTTGTTTACGTGGTATTGAGATTGAAGCCGATGCTGTACTTAAAGGTACAAAAGTAGATGGTGTTTATGATGCAGACCCAGTTAAAAATCCAGATGCTAAATTGTATAGTGTTTTAGATTACCAGACGGTTTTAGAAAAAGAATTACAAGTAATGGACTTAGCTGCCTTTACGCTTGCAAGAGACCATAGTCTGCCGATTCGTGTATTTAACATGAATAAACCAGGTGCATTAAGCCGTGTAGTATTAGGTGGTGATGAAGGTACAACGATCACTCATGCAGCAGAAAATATTTAATTAAATAAATAACTATCAAGAATTATTGTTGCCCAAGTACGTAACAAAATCTAATAATGATCTAATAAGTTAGGAAAGTAGAATATGATTAATGAAATCAAAGATGATGCTCAAACGCGTATGAATAAAAGTATTGAGTCATTTAAGAGTCAATTAGCGAAAGTCCGTACAGGTCGTGCTCATCCAAGTTTATTGGATGGTATTATGGTGCCATATTACGGTTCAAATACACCGCTACGTCAAGTAGGTAATGTATCGACAGAAGATGCTCGTACATTAACGATTACTGTATTTGACGCAACATTAATTGCAGCGGTAGAAAAAGCAATCATGGGTTCTAACTTAGGTTTAAATCCTATGTCTGCCGGTACTGTGATTCGTATTCCTTTACCGCCATTAACAGAAGAGCGTCGTAAAGATTTGATCAAAGTTGTTCGCGGAGAAGCTGAAAGTACTCGAGTTGCTATCCGTAATATTCGTCGTGATGCAAATGGCGATTTTAAAGAGCTAGAAAAAGAAAAAGAAATCAGTGAAGATCAACAACGTCAAGGTGAAGAATTAGTGCAGAAAGTAACTAATGAGAGCATCAAAAAAGTAGACGAAGTCTTAGCTGTTAAAGAAGCTGAATTATTAGAAGTTTAATTTTTAGTTCATATTCAATTTATGCACCTTTACCTCGTATTTGGTGCATTTTATTTTTTGTAAAGGATTACTGTGACGCCTGAAAATAATTTCCCTAAGCATGTTGCTATCATTATGGATGGCAACGGCCGTTGGTCTGAAAGGCAAGGAAAACACCGTATTTTTGGACACAAACACGGTGTAAAAGCGCTGCGTAAAACAATTACTTTTGCAAGAGATAGTAAACTTGAAGCGTTGACTATTTTTGCTTTTAGTAGTGAGAATTGGAAACGTCCTGAACAAGAAGTCAGTATGTTAATGGAGTTGTTTTTTATTGTGTTAGGGCGCGAAATAAAAAAACTGCATAAAAGTAATATCAAGCTAAACATTATTGGTGACATATCTGGTTTTAGTGACAGATTACAAAAAAAAGTACATGAAGGCCAAGAGTTAACAAAAAATAATACTGGTTTAGCATTAAATGTTGCTGCGAACTATGGTGGTCGTTGGGATATGACTAATGCGACTAGAAAGATTGCAACTCAGGTTCAAAATGGCGAATTAAATATTGATGATATTGATGAAGAGTTAGTCGGTCATACATTAACATTAGGTGATTTACCCGATGTTGATTTAATGATTCGTACTGGCGGTGACTATCGTATTAGTAACTTTTTATTGTGGCAACTTGCTTATGCTGAAATGTATTTTACTGATGTATTATGGCCAGATTTTGATGGCGAAGCCTTCCAATTAGCATTAGATGTATTTTCAGGTAAAGAGCGACGTTTTGGACAAACTAGCGCGCAAGTGAACTGCTAATTTTACCGGAAGCAACTTTATAGCCTACAGATAAAAAACGGGAATTTTCTGTGAAGCAACGAATTATAACTGCGCTTGTATTAGCGCCATTAGCCATTGCGGCTATTTTCTTTTTACCACTTAAATTCTTTATGTTATTTGCCGCTGGTGTGTTTTTACTTGCAAGTAAAGAATGGGCTGGTTTTGTGAGTAAAGAACCTTCTTCTGCCATTCTTTATATTTTTGGTTTAATACTGGGTATTACGTTAATGTTAATGCCAGTAAATGCTATTTGGGCTGGTGAGTTACCAAATCAATATATTATTTATGGACTTTCTGTTGCTGCTGTTTGGTGGTGTATTGCTTTAGTCATGGTCGTTCGCTACCCAACCTCGGCAACACTTTGGCGATCAAATAAAGTGATCAAAAGTATTTTTGGCTTATTAACGTTAATTCCATTTTTTTGGGGACTCGTTGTATTACGTTCAATGAATATGCATCATGACTTTTATTTTGGTGCACAACTCGTAATGTACGTGTGTTTATTGGTCTGGTCTGCAGATTCTGGTGCTTACTTTGCTGGCAGAAAATTTGGTAAACGTAAATTAGCCCCTAACGTGAGCCCTGGTAAAACAATTGAAGGATTGCTTGGTGGTTTATTAAGTGCGCTTATTGTTGCTTATTTCGCGAGCTCTTTCTTTGCTATATCGTCTGATAAAATGACATTGTTTTTTGCTGCTTCAGTCATCACGACTTTAGTCTCAGCTTTAGGTGATTTAACTGAAAGTGTGTTTAAGCGAGAAGCTGGCTTGAAAGACAGTAGTAATTTATTACCAGGACATGGCGGCATATTAGATCGTATTGATAGCTTAACAGCTGCTGTTCCGGTATTTGCCTTTATCTATATCTACTGGCTAATTTAATGATGAAAAATCTAGCGGTATTGGGTGCGACAGGGTCTATTGGTGATAGCACGTTAAGTGTATGTCGTCATAACCCTGGTTTATACAATGTTCAGTTTTTATATGCAGCAACTAATGTCGATAAGATGTTAGCACTGTGCATCGAATTTGAACCTGCTTATGTCGCGTTATCTAATGAGCTAGCTTCATTAAAGTTAAAACAACAATTAAAAGATCACAAACTCAATTGCCAGGTGTTACCTGAAACTGAAGTACTTTCTTTATTAGGTAGTGCTGAAATAGATTCTGTTATGGCTGCAATTGTAGGCGCAGCAGGTTTGCAAACAACACTTGCTGCAGTTTATGCAGGGAAAGAAATTTTCTTAGCGAATAAAGAATCATTAGTCATGTCCGGTGCATTGTTTATTGATGCAGTGAAGCAGTCTGGTGCCAAATTATGGCCAGTGGACAGCGAACATAATGCCATCTTTCAATCTATGTCACCAACGTTACAAGATAACATTGGGCATTGCGACTTAAGTTTAGGTGGTGTTTCAAAGATCTTATTAACGGGATCTGGCGGACCATTCTTAAATAAACCATTAAATGAATTTAGTGCGATTACGCCTGATGCTGCTATTAAACATCCTAATTGGTCGATGGGACCTAAAATTTCTATCGACTCTGCGACAATGATGAATAAAGGCCTTGAGTACATCGAAGCAAGGTGGCTATTTAATACGAATAAAGATCAGCTAAAAGTGATCATCCATCCTCAATCAGTTATTCACTCAATGGTTCAATATAAAGACGGTAGCGTTATTGCTCAAATGGGTAATGCCGATATGAGAATCCCTATCGCTCATGTGATGGGAGGAGAAAAGCGAATTATAAGTGGTGCAGAAGGCTTTGATTTCTTCAATAGTGCTAACTTTACTTTTGTTGAACCGGACTATAATCGCTACCCATGTTTGAAATTAGCAATACAAGCCTGTTATGAAGGGCAACATGCAACCACTACACTTAATGCCGCTAATGAAATAGCAGTACAAGCCTTTTTAGATGAACGTATTAAATTTACAGGTATTCCAACTGTTGTCGACCATGTGTTAAATCAATTAACGCATCAAGCTGTATCTTCAATTGACGAGTTGTTAGTTATAGATAAAATGGCAAGAGATTCTGCTGTTGGATTTATTAATAGAGGTACAGTTTGTTAGATTTTATTTGGAATACTGCTGCATTTATTATTGCTTTAAGCATCTTAGTCGCGATTCATGAATATGGTCATTTCTGGGTAGCTCGTCGTTGTAATGTGAAAGTACACCGTTTTTCTATTGGTTTCGGTAAAGTACTTTTTAAAAAATTAGATAAGCATGGCACTGAGTTTGTTATTGCTGCTATTCCATTAGGCGGCTATGTTAAAATGCTTGATGGACGTGTCGAAGAGGTATCAGATGAATTGTCTGAATTTGCCTTTGATAAAAAAACAGTTTGGCAACGCATTGCGATTGTTGCTGCAGGGCCTATTGCCAACTTCTTATTAGCAATTGTTGCATTTTTCTTGATGTATACTATTGGTGTAAACAGTGCTAAGCCTATTATTAGCCATGTTGCTGACAATTCACCTGCAAGTGTTATCTCCGAACAAAAACAATTTCAAATAACATCAGTAAACGGACATGTTGTTAACGACTGGGAAGCTTTAAATCTGCTACTTGTTGATCAAATTGGTGAATCTAATTTCGAACTACGCATTACACCATTTATGAGTACTGACTCACAAATAGTTAATGAACCAAGCCAAACTTATACAGTCTCATTAAACAATTGGAAATTTGATCCCAAAAAAGAATCTGTTATCAGAAGCTTAGGTTTTGTTCCTTACTCTCCTAAAGTGTACCTTGTAGCTGACTCTATTGCTGATGATAGTGCATCTCAACGCAGCGGTTTAATGGTAGGCGATAAACTTATTTCAATTGACGGCATCGAGTTAAATGACTGGCAACAGTTTGTTAAACTTATTCAAAAAAATGCTAATAATTCACTTAAATTGACCATTGAAAGAAAAGGTGATGAACAAGTTTTAGCTTTATCGCCGGATTCTCGTGAAACTGCCGATGGCATACTTCAAGGCTATATAGGGTTAGCGCCAAAGGTAGATGTATATCCTGATGAGTTCAGAGTTAGTTTAAAATATGGTGTAGTAGAAGCGTTTACTAAAGGCCTTGATAAAACATGGCAACTAACAGAATTAACTTTTTCTACTCTTGTTAAATTAGTAACGGGTGATTTGTCTGTTAAAAACTTAAGTGGCCCGGTTGGCATTGCAAAAGGTGCTGGAATGAGTGCTGATTATGGGTTAGCTTACTTCCTAGGTTTTATTGCCTTAATTAGTGTTAACTTAGGCATTATGAATTTAATTCCATTACCGGTGTTAGATGGCGGACACTTAATGTATTACTTTATTGAAGCAATAACAGGGAAACCTGTTTCTGAAAAAATACAAGAAGTTGGCTTTAAAATAGGAGCAGCTGTATTAATGACATTTATGTCAATTGCACTGCTGAACGACTTTAATTTATTATAAAATACGAACACAATCATGATGATAACTGTTATCATTTGGTTGTGTTGGTTTTTAGCTCTATTACGAGTGCATTTTAATTATTTTGCACAAAGTGCACTAAAGGATTTTGTAAATAATGTTTAAGAAATATTTATTGGCTATGACGTTAACGGTCACAGGGTGCTTTACGAGTCTTGCTTCGGCGGAAGAATTTACTGTCTCTGATTTACAGTTTAAAGGACTTCAACGCGTTACTACTGGGGCTGCCTTGTTAAGTTTACCAATACGTGAAGGCGATGTGGTCGATGATTATGATTTATCACAAGCAGTTAAAAAATTATATAGCACAAGCTACTTTGAATCTATTCAACTATTTAGAGATGGCTCTGTTCTTATTTTTAAAGTTAAAGAACGCCCTACGATCAGTGCCATTGAGTTGACGGGGAATGATAAATTATCTGAAGAGCAAATATTAGACTCACTTAAATCTTCATCTATTCAAGTGGGTGATGCGCTTGATAGAACAACATTAAGTAGTATTGAAAAAAGTTTAGAAGATTTTTATCACAGTGTGGGTAAATATAGCGCACAAGTTGAAACTATTATTACACCTTTACCAAGAAATCGAGTTTCGGTACAGTTTGTATTTCGTGAAGGTCTAACCGCAAAAATAGAACAAATTAATATCGTTGGTAATAATGTTTATTCAGATACGCAATTATTGAAACGATTAACGTTGAGTGACTCTGGTGGTTGGTGGGATCTATTCGCTGATGATAATTATCAGAAACAAAAGCTAGCGGGTGATTTGGAAGTTATTAAAAGTTATTACTTAGATCGAGGTTATATTCGTTTTAAAATTGATGAAACACAGGTGTCATTACGACCTAATAAAAAGGGGGTTTATGTCACTGTAAATATCAATGAAGGCGATATTTACAAAGTTAAAGATACTACTTTCATTGGTGATTTACTTGGACATGATGAAGATATTAAAAGTTTAGTTGCATTCGCTAAAGGTGATATTTATGCCGCATCTGATGTATCTGCTTCTGAACAAAGTATTCGCAAATATTTTGGTCGCTTAGGTTATGCTTTTCCTGAAATCAATACCTATCCAGAAGTTGATGATAAAACTAATACCGTTGTTGTGAACTTTTCTGTTGATCCTGGTCAAAGAGGTTACGTTCGACATATCAATATATCGGGTAATACAACAACAAAAGATGTTGTATTACGTCGAGAAATGCGTCAAATGGAAGGCGGTTGGTTATCTAGCGAAGCGCTTGAAACTTCCCGTGCTCGTTTAAATCGTTTAGGGTTCTTTTCTAAAGTAGATATTAACACTGACCGTATAAGTGATGATTTAGTGGATGTTAATGTAAATGTTGAAGAACAGTCATCTGGTAGTTTTAATGCAGGTGTAGGTTTTGGTACTGATTCTGGTGTTAGTTTAAGCGGTGGTATCCAACAAAGTAACTTCTTAGGAAGTGGTGATAAAGTTTCATTACAAACAAAATTCAATGATTTTAGCGTGAGTACAGACCTTAGCTATGATACGCCTTATCTGACTAAAGATGGTGTCAGTGGTGGGGTTCGTCTTTACTATGATAAGTTCGAAGCTGCCGACGCTAATATCGTAGACTTTACTAATACAACTTATGGATTACGTCTTAGCTCGGGTTTCCCTATCAATGAAATTAACCGTTTAGGCCTTAGTGTTGGATGGGAAAATAATGGTATTTCACAAGTAAATGGTTTTGCTCAATTAGATAAGTTTTGGGATATTTATGGTTCACTACAAGATTCAGATGGTAGTGCAAACTTTAAAAACTTTGATCTAACAGGAACTTGGACACGTAATAATCTCGATAGAGGGCAGCTTGCTACCCAAGGGATGTCGCATACCTTACGCGCTAAAGTAACAGTGCCTGGGTCTGACCTTCAGTACTTTAAACTTAATTTTGATATTCGTAATTATCAACGTTTGAGCGATGATGGCGATTGGACAACCTTATTAAGAGGTAGTCTAGGTTACGGAAATGGTTATGGAAAATTTGAAGGTAGTGATCAAATTTTACCTTTCTTTGAAAACTATTATGTAGGTGGTTATCGTACCGTCCGTGGCTTTGCGAGCAATAGTATCGGTCCTCGTGCTATTAATACTGGGACAGATAGCGGTAATGCAACTGCAAGTTATACAGATAGTTCGATAGGAGGGAATGCAAAATATACATTAAGTGCGGAACTTATTTTCCCTGTACCGTTCTTAGATGAAGCTTATTCTCGTCAAGTTAGAAGTAGTTTGTTTATTGATGCTGGTGAAGTGTGGGATACCGAATTTGATTATGATGCCTATAAAGACATTTGTTCATTCAATTGTGATTTTGCAGGTGATTTTTCTAAACCTGGACGTATTCGTGCGTCATTGGGTACTCAGTTAACTTGGGTTTCTCCTTTAGGACCTTTAGTATTTACTTTAGCGGTACCATTAAAAGATTATGCTGGTGATACGACTGAAGTATTCTCATTTAATATCGGTGATACATTTTAGTTAGGTTCTTAACTAAACAGTAAATCTAAATAGTGTGCTTTATTGCGCACTTCTTTTTATCTATTTAAATAACAATATTATTAATACGGAGTTACAACATGAAGACCTTTTTTAAAGTTATTACATTAGCAACTGCAATGGGTACAATTTCTGCGGCTAATGCTGCTGATGTACAAAAAATTGGTGTGGTATTTCCATCAAAAGTGATGCAAGAGTCTCCACAACGCGAACGTATCATTAAAAAGTTAGAGTCTGAATTTAAAGGCCGTTACGAAAAGCTTCAATCTTTAGAAAAAGACATTAAAAAACTACAAACTAAAATCAAAAAAGATGGCGAATTATTAGGTAAGACTGAAGTGACAGGTTTACAGCGTCAAATTGAAGTTAAAGTATCTGAGTACAAATTAAGCCGTAAAGCATTTGAAGAAGACCAACGTCGTCGTCAAAGTGAAGAGCAACAAAAGTCGTTAGCAGTCGTTCGTGATGTTATTAATACCATTGCTAAAGAAGGTCAATATGATCTTATTTTAAATGGAGAACAAATTGTATTCTCAAAACCAGGTTTAGATATTTCAGACAAAGTTATTCAAGAAATCAGTACTAAATAGGTTTAATTATGGCTTATTCATTAGCAAGTTTAGCAACTCAGTTATCAGCTCAATTAGGTGGTGACGGAGAGTTAGAGATACTGCGTTTAGCTACCTTTGATGGTGCTAAACAAGGAGACATTACTTTTGTCTCGGATAAAAAATTATTAACTCGTTTAGATGAGTGTCAAGCGAGTGCTATTGTTTTACCTACGGCATTAAAAGAGTCTTACCAAGGCAATGCTTTATTTATGGATAACCCTTATGTGGGTTATGCAATGTTAGCGCGTTTATTTGATACCACACCAAACCTTTCGGTAGTGATTGCCGATTCGGCTCAGGTACATGAATCTGCGATCATCGGTGAAAATGTAGCGATTGCTGAAAATGTGGTCGTTGGCGCGAATGTTAAGATTGGCGATAACAGCCAACTCTTTGCTAATACTGTGATCGCACAAGGGACAGAGTTAGGTGAAGGTTGTAAGATTTATCCAAATGTTTCTATCTATCATGATAGCCAAATAGGCAGTGGTGTTATTATCCATGCTAATTCTGTTATCGGTTCAGATGGCTTTGGTAATGCCCCTTATCAAGGAACTTGGGTTAAAATCCCACAAATTGGTAAAGTGATTATCGGCGATAATGTTGAGATTGGGTCATGTACTACAATTGATAGAGGCGCGTTATCAGATACGATCATTGGTAAGGGTGTTAAAATTGATAACCAATGTCAAATTGCACATAACGTACAAATTGGTGAGCATACCGCTATTGCTGGCGGCAGCAATGTTGCAGGTAGTACAACTATTGGTAAAAATTGTATTGTTGGTGGCAGTGTGGCAATGAATGGCCATATTAGCGTCGTTGATAATGTCATCATTACTGGTGACAGTATGGTTATGCGTAGTATTAAAAAAGCAGGGGTTTACTCTTCAGGTGTTCCTGCCCAAGAAAATAAGACGTGGCGTAAAACCACGGCTTATACATTAAAAATTGAAGAGTTATTCAAGCGAGTTAAGTCACTTGAGAAACAAATTGAAGATAAAAACTAAGGAAATCAATCGTGTCTAACGAATTAAATAGTCTTGATATTAAGGAGATCATGGATCTTCTACCGCATCGTTACCCATTTTTATTAATCGATCGCGTAGTTGATTATGTACCTGGTGAAACATTATCAGGTTACAAAAATGTCTCTTTTAATGAACCTCAGTTCACAGGGCATTTTCCAGGCACGCCAGTTTTTCCTGGTGTAATGATCGTAGAAGCCTTAGCACAAGCAACAGGTGTCTTAGCTTTTGCAACTTATGGTAAACCAGCTGAAAATGAATTATATTTTTTAGCATCTATTGATAAAGTGCGCTTTAGAAAACCAGTTGTACCTGGTGATAGACTTGACTTAGAAGTTATTTACCTTAAAGAACGACGTGGAATGGGTAAATTTGAATGTGTTGCAAAAGTTGACGGTGACATAGTCTGCCAAGCAATGATTATGTGCGCAAGAAGAGAGATTTAATGATTGATTCAACAGCAAAAATTCATCCAACTGCAATAATTCATGAGAATGCGATTATTGGAAAGAACGTAGAGGTCGGTCCTTATAGCATCATCGGCGATAATGTTGAAATTGGTGATGATTGCTGGATTGGTCCACATGTTGTCGTTAAAGGCACCACTAAAATGGGCAAAGGTAATAAAATTTACCAATTTGCTTCAGTGGGCGAAGATTGCCAAGATTTAAAATATAACGGCGAAACAACTTTTTTAGAAATTGGCGATAATAATGTTTTTCGTGAAAGTTGTACTATTCATCGTGGTACTGCTCAAGATGAAAGTCTGACTAAAATTGGTAATAATTGTTTGTTAATGGCTTACGTACATGTCGCTCATGATTGCATACTTGGTAATAATATTATCTTGTCAAATAATGCAACGTTAGCGGGGCATAGTAAACTGGCTAATAATGTTATTATTGGCGGGTTAACTGCGTTGCACCAATTCACTCGTGTAGGTGAGTATGCAATGATAGGAGGTTGTTCTGCTGTGAATAAAGATATTCCTCCTTACTTTATGGCGTCAGGTAATTATGTGCAAGCACAAGGCATTAACTCTGTAGGTTTGAAGCGTCATGGATTTAGTAGTGCGACGATTATGGAAATCAAACGTGCTTATAAATCACTATGTCGTAACGGTAATACGCTAGCGGAAGCAAAAGCTGAAATTGCAGAAAATGTTGCTGATTGTCCTGAATTAAAAATCCTTTTAGATTTTATTTCAGATGAAAATCGCGGTATTGTTCGTTAAAGCATTTGCTTATAGCGTCTAAAAACTAGGCTCTTTTGAGCCTTTTTTTTTACCTGATTTTTATTTTAATATATGAAAGTAAATACGCTGTTGCGTTAATTATACAAAAGAAGAAAATAATGACTAAACCATTACGTATTGGATTAATAGCAGGTGAAACATCCGGTGATATTCTGGGTGAAGGTTTAATTAAAGCACTTAAAATACAATATCCTGATGCTATTTTTGAAGGAATTGCGGGTCCTAGAATGATTGCTCAAGGTTGTACTGCTTTGCATCCTCTCGAAGCTTTATCGGTGATGGGCTTTGTTGAAGTGTTAGGTAAATTACGTAGTATTTTGCGCATTCGAAAATCAATTACCCAACATTTCATTAGTAATCCACCTGATATATTTATTGGCATCGATGCACCTGATTTTAATTTAACGGTGGAGCTTAAATTAAAACAAAAAGGCATTAAAACTATCCATTATGTTAGTCCTTCTGTGTGGGCTTGGAAGCAATGGCGTATTCATAAAATAGCAAAAGCCACCGATTTGGTGTTAGCATTCTTACCTTTTGAAAAAGCTTTCTACGATAAATTTGATGTGCCATGCCAATTCATTGGTCATACACTTGCTGATCAGTTACCTCTCATTCGTGATAAATCAGGTGCACGAGAGCAACTTAATATTCCACTAAATGATAAAGTTTTAGCTATTTTACCTGGTAGCCGTAAAGCCGAAATTGAAATGCTTGGTCCTATCTTTTTACAAGCTGCTGAGATTATTCATCAAAAATACCCTGATTATCGATTTACAGTACCAATGGTCAATGATCGTCGTAAAGAGCAATTTCAAGCACAAATAAATGAATTTACACCTGCATTGCCAATTACTTTATTTGATGGACAATCTAGTGCTATTTTACAATCTGCGGATATGGTTTTATTAGCTTCTGGTACCGCAGCATTAGAAGCGATGTTAGCGAAAGCGCCGATGGTTGTAGCTTATAAAGTAAAACCTATTACGTATTTAATTGCTAAATCATTAGCTAATATTAAATATACGTCACTGCCTAATTTAATCGCAGATAAAGAAGTGGTAAAAGAATTAAATCAACATGACTGTACTGTTGATAAAATTGTAGATGAGCTACAACGGTTAATTGATCATGATGCGCAGAAGATGATTGATACTTTTACTGAATTACATCAGTTAATTCGCTGTGACGCTGATACACAAGCAGCCAATGCTGTGATTAAGCTATTAAACCGTTAATCTTTTAATAAATATTTGCCCTAAAAATTGAGACCGCCAGAAATGAAAGTAGATTTTCCCGACGTTATTTACCCTGACTTACAATATATTGCTGGAGTTGATGAAGTAGGGCGTGGCCCATTAGTTGGCGATGTTGTTACCGCTGCGGTTATTTTAGATCCTAATAAACCGATTATAGGTTTAACGGATTCAAAGAAACTAAGTGAAAAAAAGTTAGCGCTATTATTTGATGCTATTAATGAAAATGCATTAGCTGTTAGTATCGGACGAGCTTCTCCATCAGAAATAGATCAGTTAAATATTCTACATGCCACTATGTTAGCAATGCAAAGAGCAGTAGAAGGTCTTTCTGTTACGCCTGATTTTGTATTTATTGATGGGAATCGTTGCCCAGCTTTGGCAATGCCAAGCGAAGCTATTGTTAAAGGTGATTTACGCGTCGCTGAAATAAGTGCTGCTTCTATTATTGCTAAAGTGACACGTGACCGTGAAATGGTTGAGTTAGATAAGCTTTACCCTCAATATGGTTTTGCCAAACATAAAGGTTATCCAACAAAAGCACATTTTGAGGCGATAGAAACTCATGGTGTCACTGATGAATATCGACAAAGTTTTAAACCAGTTAAAGCTATTTTAGCTTTGACTTCAAAGTAGAGTGTTATGCCAGAAATGAGCAATGAAGTATCTATAATAACTACATCGGAAAACGCACCTAAATTTGTACATCTACGAGTGCATAGTGACTTTTCAATGGTTGATGGTTTAACTAAAGTTAAACCGCTCGTTGCAAAAACGGCTGCACTAAAAATGCCGGCGCTTGCGATAACCGATCAAACTAACTTTTGCGGTTTAGTCAAATTTTATAGTGCTGCGCATGGTGCAGGTGTTAAACCTATTATTGGTGCCGATTTTTGGGTTAAGAGTGAGTTGTTAGGCGACCAACAATTTCGTTTAACAGCATTAGCAATGAATGCCGAAGGTTATAAAAATGTGACTGAGCTTATCTCTAAAGCTTATTTACGCGGACATGTTAAAGGGCGAGCAGTAATAGAGCAATCTTGGTTAATAGAGCATCAAGAAGGTGTTATTTTATTATCGGGAGCCAAAGATGGTGACCTAGGTAAAATGCTATTAAAAGGGAACCAAGTTGCCATTGCTGAAATCACTGCATTTTATAAAACACATTTTCCAAATCGTTATTATGTAGAGTTAATTCGCACTAATCGAGTAAACGAAGAGAATTATTTACATCTAGCCATTGATTTAGCTGCCCAGCAAGATCTACCAGTTGTTGCCACGAATGAAGTTATTTTTGCAGATGAAACGTTGTTTGATGCACATGATATTCGAGTCTGTATTAACCAAGGTTATGCCCTAGGTGATGAGAAACGTCCTAAAGATTACAGTCCAGAGCAATATTTACGTAGCGAAGAAGAAATGTGTGAACTCTTCTCTGATATTCCTGAAGCACTACAAAATAGTGTTGAAATAGCCAAACGTTGTAACGTTACTTTACGCTTAGGTGAGTACTTTTTACCTGATTTCCCAACCAACGGCATGCCGATGGATGAGTTCTTCTGTGAAGCATCACGTGAGGGGCTAGAAGCGCGCCTAGAATTCCTGTTCGATAAAGACAGCCCAGAGTTTGCTGCAATAAGAAAACCTTACGATGAGCGCTTAGAGATTGAATTAGGCGTTATTAACAAAATGGGATTCCCTGGTTACTTCTTGATCGTAATGGAATTTATTCAATGGAGTAAAGATAACAATATTCCAGTCGGGCCCGGCCGTGGTTCAGGTGCTGGTTCATTGGTGGCTTATGCATTAAAAATTACCGATTTAGACCCATTAGAATTCGAGTTGCTTTTTGAACGATTCTTAAATCCTGAGCGTGTTTCTATGCCCGATTTTGATATCGACTTCTGCATGGATAGACGTGATGAAGTAATCGACCATGTTGCAGAACTTTATGGACGAGATGCCGTATCGCAAATCATTACCTTTGGTACGATGGCTGCGAAAGCGGTTATCCGCGATGTAGGTCGTGTATTAGGCCATGCCTATGGTTTTGTTGATGGTATTTCAAAGTTAGTTCCACCCACACCGGGCATGACTTTAACTAAAGCATTTGAAGAAGAGCCTCGTTTACAAGAACGTTATGATGGAAGTGAAGATGTACGCGCCTTAATTGACATGTGTCGTACTCTTGAAGGGACTATCCGTAATGCTGGTAAGCATGCTGGTGGTGTGGTTATATCGCCAACCACTATTACAGACTTTGCACCATTATATTGTGATGATGAAGGTAATAACCCTGTCACACAATTTGATAAAAATGATGTTGAAACCGCTGGTTTAGTTAAGTTCGACTTCTTAGGCTTAAGAACATTAACCATCGTTCAGTGGGCATTAGATATGGCGAATGCACACAAACATGACCGTGGTGAAGAACCTATTTATATCGAAAAAATAGATCTTACTGAGCCGGCTTGTTTTGAACTGCTAAAGCGTTATGAAACAACGGCTGTTTTCCAGTTAGAGTCTCGCGGTATGAAGGATCTTATTCGCCGCCTACAGCCTGACTGTTTTGAAGATATGATCGCATTAGTGGCCTTGTTTCGTCCAGGTCCACTTCAATCAGGCATGGTAGATAACTTCATCGAACGTAAGCATGGTCGTGAGGTGGTATCGTATCCAGATGAAAAATGGCAGCATGAGTCACTAAAAGAAATTCTGTCACCCACTTACGGTATTATTTTATACCAAGAACAAGTTATGCAGATTGCACAGGTATTATCTGGTTACACGCTGGGTGGCGCCGATATGTTACGTCGTGCGATGGGTAAGAAAAAACCAGAAGAAATGGCAAAACAACGTGCTACTTTTGAATCTGGTGCGATTGAGAATGGTATTGATGGCGAGCTTGCCATGAAAATATTTGACTTAGTAGAGAAGTTTGCCGGTTACGGATTTAACAAATCTCACTCTGCTGCCTATGCATTAGTGTCTTACCAAACCCTATGGATGAAAACCTTTTATCCATCTTATTTCATGGCTGCGGTTATGTCTGCCGACATGGATAACACTGATAAAGTCGTTATCTTAGTCGATGAATGTCAGAATATGGGATTAACGCTATGCCCACCTGATGTGAATGAAGGTTTATTTAAATTTAATGTCGATAAAAATCTACGCATTATTTACGGTATCGGCGCTATTAAAGGGGTAGGTGAAGGACCGATTGATGCCATTATCGAAGCGAGAACTGAAGGTGGAAAATTTAAAGACTTATTTGATTTCTGTACTCGTGTTGATTTAAAGCGTTGTGGTAAACGTATTATTGAAAAACTTATTCTTGCTGGTGCGTTAGATAACCTAGGGCCGCATCGTGCTGCATTAATGGCGAATTTAAGTGATGCATTAACGGCCGCTTCTCAGTATAAAAAAGCAGAATCATCAGGCCAATCTGATTTGTTTGGCGTATTAACGACTGATGATGATGAAATTGAGAACAAGTTTTCAGTGGTAGAAAAGTGGCCTGAAAAACAATGGTTAAAAGGCGAAAAAGATACACTTGGTTTATATTTAACCGGTCATCCTATCAATCAATATGAACCTCATTTACGTTCAATTAACTGTCTAAAGTTAGTTAATTTAGCAGTTAATGGACGAGGTCAAAATAGCCGTGTTTGCGGACTCGTCTTAGCGATGCGTGTGATGGTTACAAAAGCCGGTAAACGCATGGGTATTTTGACCCTGGACGATAAAAGTGCACGTATGGATGTCACTGTTTTTGCTGATCTGTTAGACCAACATGAAGCGTTGTTATTTACTGATAATATCGTGGTATTGCAGGGGCAAGTCAGTGAAGATTATTTCAATGGCGGTTTGAAAATGAATGCGCGTGAAGTAATGAGCATTGACCAAGCAAGGGAGCGCTTTGCGAGTAAATTACGTTTGAATATTTCATCAAATATCTTACAACATCAATCAATGCCAGAATTTGAGTCTCGTTTAAAAAGTATTTTAACGCCTGCTTCTGGTGGTTTATGCCCTGTGTTTATTAATTACCAAAACCATCAAGCACAGACAGAAATTGAACTTGGTATTGAGTGGTCTATTACACCTAGTGACGATCTGTTATTTGAACTTGGACGTTTATTAGGTGAAGCAAACGTAGTCTTACATTTTGATCAAGGTTAAGCGAATAATGCACAATAAGATGGAGGCCAAATTTAATCTACATTTGAAGGCGTTATTAGACCTCTTGCCTGAAAATACTTCAATATTGGAGCACTTTCCAGTCTCTTCATCTGAAAAGCTATTATCAGAAACGCCAGTAAATGAAGCACCACAACTTGTCGTTGCACTGAGTGGTGGCGTTGATTCAGTTGTGCTATTACATTTACTTGCAAACTTTAAAAAATGTCATCCTACTTATAGTGTTATAGCACATAATGTTAATCATGGACTGAGTGAAAATGCAGATCATTGGGGGATGTTTTGTGCTGAACTTTGCCAAAAATTAAAGGTTCCGTTTATAAGCTCTACCGTTAAGATTGAAAAAAAATCAAGAAGTAGTCTAGAGGCGCTTGCACGGGATGCTCGTTACCAATGTTTTAAAGATCACATGTTAGGAAACGATGTTATTTTGACAGGGCATCATCAAGACGACCAACTTGAAACCTTATTATTAGCACTAAAAAGAGGTTCAGGCAGTACTGGATTGCAAGGCATTAGAAGTACTCAGCCTTTTTTTAATGGGCACTTAGTTAGGCCGTTATTAATTTTTTCTCGCCAAGCATTAACCGATTATGCAGAGTTTTATCAACTGCAATGGATTGAAGATGAAAGTAATCAAGATATAGATTTTGATCGTAACTTTATTCGCCATCAAATATCACCTCTATTAACACAGCGTTGGCCTGCAATGGCTCAATCTGTTTCTCGAACTGCACTGTTATGTCAAGATCAGCAAAGCTTATTAGATGAAATAGCACAACAAGATTTACAAGAATGCTTATTAAATAAATATCTATTAAAGGAAGGTAAAGGCTTAATTAATCGGTCGTCTTACCAAGCATTAGATATTGCCTTGCTTTCAGTTTATAGCAACGTAAGGCGTAATAACATTATCCGCTTTTGGCTTAAGTCTAATGGATTACAATATCCAAGTAGTAAACAGCTGACTATATTATGGCAGGAAGTTGCGCTTGCTGACGCCGATAAACAACCTAAGTTACAGTTAGAATCGAATACGATTTGTCGTTATCAAGAGGCGCTTTACATTGTTCCTATACCATCGATAAAAACACTTAAAGAGCCTTTAACTTGGTCAGGTGAGTCTTTTTTATGGTTGGATAAAGATCGGTTAGGAGTTGATTTTTCTCAGGTAGATCCTGCTGTGGCTAAACAACATCAAATACAGTGTTGTTTACGTCAACACCTTGACGCAAAGTTAACGTGTTTGCCTGAAGGGCGTAATAAAGCAAGAAGTATTAAAAAATTGCTACATGAATACCAAGTACCGCCATGGTTACGAGACCAAGTTGTATTTATCTTGGTGGATAATCAGTTAATTGAGGCTGTCGGTTTATGGCGCTGCCAACCTAATGCCTCTACTGTATCAAATATTCCTGTAATGGACTTATCGTTGTATTCTCGCTAGGGCTTTATTTTCATAAAGGTTTTGATCTGCTAACTCAAATAACTGCGTTGCACTAGTCCCTATTTCCCAATGGCTATAACCAATGCTTGTTGAAAAGTTAATTTCTTTTAAGCTTGGATTGTTGTCTATTTCTTCTTTAATACGCTGATGAACCTTATCAATTGAGCAAGGTGCTGATGGCTGTAAAATAACCACAAATTCATCTCCACCTAATCGAAATACGATATCTGATGTCCGAATACTTTTTGTTAATACTTGTGCAAAGCTATTTAAAACTTGATCGCCTTTTAAGTGACCATAAGTATCATTAATCGCTTTGAAGTGATTAATGTCTAATACCATCAATGACAAGCCTAAATTAGCACGGTTACTTTGCTCAATCGCATGGAAGATAGTTTCTTCGTAATACGCTCGATTGCCTATATTCGTTAAATAATCTTTGTAGACCATAGAATTTAGTTCAGAAAATTTTAAGGCATGTTTTAAGTTAGGTAATAATAACGTATGTAATTCGGTTAATAGTTTATCTTCATTGACAGTAAAGGGCGTCTCACTTTGATAGGTCATTGTGCCCAATCTTGGTGACTGTCCTGAAGAGCCTAAATTAAAGTTTTTAGTAAAGTTATTTTGTTGCAATTTTGGCAAGCTAAAAAAACCAAAAGCAGATTGAAAGCGGATATTTAAAGGGCGGTTAAATGTTGCCACTAGGGTGGCAAAATTGTCCATCATCTCTTTTAAATCTAAACTTTGTTGTAATGTTTCTAGTGTTAGTAGTTTATCTTTAACGCTTAGTAAGGGGTCATTAGAAAATACAGTGAATACCGGAGTGCGATGTCCTAGGGTACTGTGTTTATTATTATGGATAGTTTCCATATCATTTCCTTTCTTAATAGCGTTAATGACAGTAATTTGGCATTTGTTAATATCTATCTGTAGTTAAGCTATATTCATGCCAATTTAGGCATGAAAAAGGTCATTTCGATCTAATTCAAAAGAGTTATTTGTATTGTTTTTTTATATTTTCATTTAAATCAGTTGCTTGAGGTGGGTTTTGTGATTTATATTTTTAATAAAGGTAAGGTTTTACGCTTTTTTTTATTTAACTGTTAGTTTAATTTGGGGCATTAAATCGAGATTCGCTAACTATCCTTTAAATACAATGAAACACAATGCTTCATTGTATTTAAAAGGAGCTCAAATTGTCGATTGAAAAACAAGCACTTAAAAGTAGTATTGAACTTAACCTGGGCGTTTATCAAGGCGAGCTGAAAATAACATTTTTGCATAAAAAATAATAAACAATACAAATGCACTACACCAAAAAAGCGCACTAATTGCATAAGCCATTAAAGGTAAATCAGGTAATAAGTAGGGTAAAAATCCGCGCGCTAACGCAGAGAGGGCTGTTGCAATAAAAGCTATATTCATCCATTTAGACGGATTTAAAGGTCTGCCAGTATGACCTAAAGATACACGACTTATCATCGCTAATATCACCCCTCCAATCCCGCCAATAGCAGATAAGTGAATCATACTGGTGCTGTCTAATCCAGGCAGTAATATGCCTAAAGGATAAAAAATCAACCCTAAGGCAAGTAGAAAGTAGCTTAAATGTAATGACCATAATAAAGGTACAGGAAGGGTTGTTAACGGCTTCCAACGTAACAGTCTTATTAAATGAGCGAGTCCGCATGATAATGTTAACGGTACAGAGAAAGCGGATAATGATGGAAACCAAATGATAATCGCGAGTAATAATAATGGCGCAAGGCATAAATATTCTAAGCCTAATATAACAACAGGTTTCTCAGTGTTAGTTCCTTTTGCTGTAAAGAAGGGAATAACGCGCCCACCCATTACTGCAATAATAAATAAGACTAAAAAGAACATACTCCAAATTGCTTGTTGCGATGTTATATATTGATAGGAATGTACTGCCAATAAGCTAATTGCATTCAATGTGCTCATGATAATAAGAAGAGGAACAAAAAATAAATTCTTCCATTGTTTTGCTGAAATAACTGATTTTGCTAAGGCAATGGTGGCCAGTGGCATCCAGCTTACTTCCAGTATAAAGGTGATCCAAAATAATGATGGGGGAAGGAAAAATAAAGCTAAGCGTGAAAGTAACCATATTGTAAATAGTATTGCTAATTTTTTGCCTTTTAAGCCCGGAGTACCTGTCCAGTTTTGTACTGCTGTTAATAAGAAGCCAAGTATGATTGCGCCAGTAAAGCCAAATAACATCTCATGAGCGTGCCAAAAACTAGGAGGGATTTGCGAAGGTAAAGTGGTTTTACCAGTCAATAATGCAACCCATATTAATGCACTAATGACGCTGAAAATTGTGCCCGCTAAGAAAAAAGGTCTAAAACCTAATCTAAATACAGGTATTAATTGTTGTTCTTTAGCATTGTCGCTTATGTGGATCATGTTATTCTCTACCTTACTGAACTGACTTATATCGCTTAGATTCAAATGATAAGTTAAACCCTATTATTTAACGAGGAACTTATGTCGAAAAACCTATCTGAAGTTCTCTTTTCTGAAAAATTTAATATGCAAGAAACCTCCACTCTCATTGCAAACAGCTGTTCTAAAAAGAATACAAAATTGCATAACTCAACAATGGATGGTGGAGAGCAAGCTGGTTGGTATAGATTACTCAAATTATTACAATGGGCTTGGCAAGGTTTAGATATTATTGACTGTTATGAAGTCTTGGCAAAAATAAGCGCTTCTACTAACAAGCGTAGTGACCCTGAATTATTAGATACAGTGATTGGATTTCGCTCTGGTAATTGGAGTTACGAATGGTCTAAAAAAGCCATGCAATATCAGAAGCAAGCGAATGAGTTTGCTAACGATGGCAATAAAGACAAAGCTAAAAAATATTATTACCTTGCATCACAATATTACAGTGTCGCGAGTTATCCGCATTTAAAAGGGGATGAGAATAGTATTCAAGCTCAGACGTTGGCTCATAGTAATTATCGAAAGTCATTCGATAATGATAAAAGTGTTTTATTAAAAGAAGTTGAAGTGCCGTTTGAAGGTAAAAGCATTCGTTGTTACTTACACTTGCCAAATGATGATGTTATTCATCCCGTTGTAATTGTTAGCTCAGGGCTTGATGCTCTGCAATGCGATGTTTTACCTTTGTTTGAAAAGCTGCTTAAACCTGCAGGTATTGCAATGTTAACGGTTGATATGCCAGGTGTTGGGTTTTCTAACCACTTAAAATTAGATCAAGATACCTCTCGTTTACATCAAGCCGTTTTAAAGTATATGGCAGAAGTGCCTTGGGTTGATCAATCTCGCGTTGCTTTGATGGGGATGCGTATGGGCGGCAATGCATTAACGCGTCTTGCTTACGTTGAGCCGAAACTCGTTAGAGCTGGAGTGAGTGTTGGTGCCGCTGTTGGTAGTATCTTTGATAGCCTTGACAATTTTAATAAGTTACCTGCGATGACCTTAGATTGTTTAGCTAGCCGAATGCAATTAAACCATTCAGATGTAAATCATTTATATCAGCTTTGCGTGCCATTTTCACTGATTAAACAAGGGTTACTTGGGCGAAAACGTATTCAAACACCACTATTAAGCATTGGTCATGCTGAAGACCTTATGTGCAATGAACAGGATTTAAAATTGATTGCCAGAGCAAGCTATGAAAGTGAATCGAAGATTATTAATAAGCCGCCTATTTTTGATTCTTACCTACAATCTTTAGAATACTCTGCTAAATGGTTGACAAAACATTTACAAGAGTAAATGATAGGTAAACTATTTACTATTCATAAAAACAATGAAAGGAATCTTCTGATATGCCTGAGATCTTAATAAAAGGGCCATCGCGTGGTCGTTTGTTTAAGTTATTTACTGATATGGGACCTTATTTCCGTAAATTACAGTCCGATGAAAATAAATTTTTTTTTGACTGTTTAGAAATCTGTGTCGATGTAGAAGAAGAGCCTGAAAATAGAGTCTTTTTTGGTTGGTGGATGATTGTAACGCGGGACGATAACAAATTTTCCTATGAACGGTTCAATGGAATGTATGATATTGAAGCTAACTGGATCGCTAAAAAAATAAATAAGAAGCAAATGAAACAGCTTGATGAGTCTTTTGATCTCTTTGTCACAAAATTAACGGATTTAATAGATGTAGAAGTAGGTTGCGAACTAAAACCTATTTAGACATTTAATTGATATTGTTTAGTACGATGAAAGTGAATATTTATTTTGACTCTTTCATTTCTGCAATAATGGTATACTAGAAACAGCAACTCACTTAGTTGCTGTTTTTTTTTGAGCTCAATAGCAGTTATTATTAATACATCTCTTGATAAATTGAGCCTTTTTTATTTTTTGAAACGAAGCATAAACGAATGAATGCGAATAAAAAAACAATTGTAGTTAAATTAGGAACTAGTGTTTTAACGAGTGGAACCACTAAGCTCGACCGAGCTCAAATGCTCGAAATTGTTAGACAGTGTGCAATGTTGCATAAACAAGGGCATCCCATTATTGTTGTTACCTCTGGTGCAATTGCTGCCGGTAAAGAACATCTCAATATGCCAGATATTGAACCTACCGTTGCTAATAAACAAATGCTAGCAGCTGTTGGTCAAGGGCAATTAATAAGAGAATGGGAAAATCTGTTTAAAATATACGGTTTGCATGTTGGTCAAATGTTATTAACACGTGCTGATTTAGGTGATAAAGGGCGTTTTCTTAATGCGCGTGACACACTTAATACATTGTTAAAGCACCGTATTATTCCATTAATAAATGAGAATGATGCCGTTGCTACCCGTGAAATCAAAGTGGGCGACAATGATAATTTATCAGCATTGGTTGCGTTATTAGCCGATGCAGACCAACTTATATTACTGACCGATCAGCAAGGTTTATTTACAGCTGATCCACGCAATAATCCTGATGCTAAATTAATTACAGAAGTCACTGAGATAACCGATGCGATTCATAACCTTGCTGGTGGAAGCGTTGGCGGTTTAGGCACTGGTGGCATGGCGACAAAAATAGAGTCTGCTACTGTCGCTAACCGAGCTGGTATTGAAGTGGTGATCGCTTCTGGGCAGCGTAAAGATGTTATCATTGATGCGGCAAATGGCATGTCGGTTGGCACACGATTTGTGTCTGAAAATAACCGTTTAGAAGCTAGAAAAAATTGGATATTTGCAGGATCTCGTTCTGCAGGTGTTTTAGTGGTTGATCAAGGTGCAGAGAAAGCCATTCTTAATGATGGTAGTAGTTTACTCGCTAAAGGTATTCTATCTATTAAATCTCACTTTTTACGTGGTTATGTTGTTTCAGTTAATAATCAAAAAGGTAAAGAGATCGCACGTGGTATCGTTCGTTATAAAAGCGAAGATATCGAAAAAATAAAAGGTCAGCACTCAGATAAAATTGAAGAAATATTAGGTTATGAACATGGCACAGTGGTAATACACCGAGATGACCTAGTTATTTTATAATTAAGATCCTATCTACTGTAGGATCTGTTCAAAGGAGTAGAAATGAATTTACAACAAATAGGTCAACAAGCGAAAGATGCAAGTTACGAGTTGGCAATCACTGATACGACTACGAAGAATGCCGCTCTTGAGGCAATTGCAATTGAACTAGAAGCTAATGTTGCGGAAATAGTTGAAGCAAATAATAAAGATATTGAAGCAGGTAAAGCAGCAGGTTTAACTGATGCGTTATTAGATCGCCTGTTATTAAACGAAGAACGTTTAGCGGGTGTGATCGCTGATCTACGCAGCGTAATAGGACTTTCAGATCCTGTTGGCGAAGAGTTCGATGGCAAAGTATTAGAAAATGGCTTAAAACTCTGTAAACGCCGTGTACCGGTAGGTGTATTGGGTGTTATTTATGAAGCTCGCCCGAATGTAACCATCGACATTGCGGCATTAAGCTTAAAAACAGGTAACGCAAGTATCTTACGTGGCGGTAAAGAAACCATTAATTCTAACCTTGTGTTGGTTAAATTGATTCAAGCGGCATTAAAAAAAGTAGGCTTGCCAACTACGTCAGTACAGTACATTGAAAATACAGACCGAGCATTAGTCGGTGAGTTATTAAAACTAGATAAATATGTGGATATGATTATTCCTCGTGGTAACTCTGGCTTGCAAAAATTCTGTAAAGAAAATAGTACTATTCCAGTGATTATTGGTGGTATTGGTATTTGTCATTTATTTGCTGAAAAAACCGTAAATGTTGAAAAAGCATTAGCGATTATTGAAAATGCAAAAGTACAACGTCCAAGTGTTTGTAATGCTTTAGATACATTGTTAGTTGATGCTGACATTGCTGAAACATTTTTACCTAAACTAGCAGCACACTTATTACCATTAGGTGTCACGTTAGTCGCGGAAGAAAAAGCAAAAGCAATATTAGGTGATGACGCACAACTTGCACAAGAAGGTGACTTTTCTCGTGAATGGTTATCTCTAAATCTAGGGGTAAAAGTCGTTGCTGATTTAAGTGAAGCATTAGCGCATATACGTGAACATAGTTCAGAGCATTCTGACGGTATTTTGACTAATGACTTTACAGTGGCTAACAAGTTTATCAATGCAGTTAACTCTGCTGCAGTTTATGTCAATACAAGTACGCGTTTTACTGATGGTAGCCAATTTGGTTTAGGTGCTGAAGTAGCGGTATCAACTCAAAAGTTACATGCACGCGGCCCAATGGGATTACCTGAGCTAACTACTTATAAATGGATTGGTATCGGCGATAATTTAATTCGTTCTTAAGCTAACTACTTACCAATTGTTTTAGTTAACTAGCTTAACAAGCTAAAATACTAAAAAGGGCTTGATACAGTGTGTATCAAGCCCTTTTTTATACTTATTGATTTAAGGTCTGTCATTCATCGTTCGCATATTAGAGGATGATTAACCTTGTTATTCTTAGCGTTTATTCAATAACTTGCGCATTAAATTGACCTTTATCCAATGTTACTTGAATCGTTTCGCCCACTTTAAGTGTTGCCGGGTCAGTGCTGACTTTACCATTTTCATCTTTAACAATCGCGTAACCACGAGCCAGTGTTGCTAATGGACTAAAGGCATTAAGCTGTTGTATTTGATGATGTAGATTTTGCTCTGAATGAGTTAACTTCGCCGTCATCGCTTGTGTTAATTGTCGACTTAATTGCTGTTGTTTTTGTAATTCAATATTAATGTGATGACCTGGACTGGCTTGCAGCAATCGATTCTTCAGTTGTGTGGTTAAGTTATTCTGAACCTGCATTTTTTGCTGCATGGCATATTGTAAGCGCAAACTTAACTCATCTAGGTGTTGAACTTGTTGTTGTAACTTATGTTTTGGATCGTGTTGTAATAAGGTTTGCTTTAATACACTTTGCTGGTGGGTTTTATGTTGCATGGTATTAAGCATAGATTGTTTAAGACGATTAACTAACGTTGTTAACTGAGCAGAAACAAAGGTTTTGTGTTGGCTAACGAGTTCAGCAGCCGCAGAAGGGGTTGCTGCTCGTACGTCGGCAACAAAGTCACTAATAGTCACATCTATCTCATGCCCTACGGCACTGATCACTGGTAATTGACTATCATGGATAGCATAAGCCACTTCAGGTTCATTAAAACACCATAAATCTTCTAAAGAGCCGCCGCCACGCCCTACAATTAACACATCACATTCATGGCGAGCATTTGCTAATGCTATTTGTGATGCAACTGATAATGCACTGCCTTGCCCCTGAACTTGGCTTGGGTAGATAATAACTTGTAAACGCGGATCTCGACGCTGTAATACGCTCAATATGTCATGTAAAGCCGCACCCGTTGAAGAGGTAATGATACCGACACGTTTGATTATTTCAGGCAATGGTTTTTTTAAAGATTCAGAAAACAAACCTTGTGCTGCTAATTGGCATTTTAACTCTTCGAATTGCTGCTTTAATAAACCATCACCCTCTGGCGCCATTGTTTCGACAATCAGTTGATAATCACCACGTGCTTCATACAAACTGAGTTTTGCACGCACTAATACTTGTTGGCCGTGTTTAGGTGTAAACCCTGCTCGGCTATTATTGCCTCGAAACATAGCACATTTTATTTGAGCACTATGATCCTTGAGTGTGAAGTACCAATGCCCTGAAACCGCGATAGTCAGATTTGAAATCTCACCGGATAACCAAATAACACCTAATCCAGTTTCAAGTAAGGATTTTGCAGCGCGGTTAAGTGAACTTACACTGTATATATTTTTGTTTTGAGTCGCCATAACAGAGTTTTTTACCAAATAAATCAGGGCCTAAATATTAACACAGTAAAAACTCAGTATAAAAACATAAATAGTATTGTACTTATTGCTGATTACGATTAAAATCCCACCGCAATATCATACCCAAGCTATTTTGGGTATATCTAAAAATGCTCCCAACTATAAGTGAGATATTGCAATGCTAAGAATCGCAAAAGATGCGTTAACATTTGACGATGTATTATTAGTGCCAGCCCATTCGACTGTACTACCAAACACTGCCGATCTAAGAACCCAATTAACAGAAAATATCTCGTTAAATATCCCTGTTGTTTCCGCTGCAATGGATACGGTAACAGAGGCGCGTTTTGCTATTGCTTTGGCCCAAGAAGGCGGCATTGGTTTTATTCATAAAAACATGTCTATCGAAATACAAGCTGAACAAGTTCGTCTAGTAAAAATCCATGAAAGCGGTGTTGTTGCTACGCCTGTAACTGTTTCACCATCTACTACCTTAGGTGAAATCAAAGAACTCACTGAGCAACATGGCTTTGCAGGTTATCCTGTTGTTGAAGCATCAGGCGAATTAGTGGGTATCATTACGGGACGTGATGTTTTATTTGAAACTGATATGTCACGACCTGCTTCTGCGGTAATGACACCAAAAGCTGAGTTAGTGACTGCTAAATCAAATACACCGCGTGATGAAATTGAAGCGTTAATGCACAAGCACCGCATCGAAAAAGTATTATTAACTGATGATAACTTTAAATTGAAAGGTATGATCACAGTTAAAGATTTCCGTAAAGCAGAACAAAAACCAAATGCATGTAAAGACGAGTTAGGTCGTTTACGTGTAGGTGCGGCTGTTGGCGCTGGGGCAGGTAATGAAGAACGTGTTGATGCATTAGTAGAAGCGGGTGTTGATGTATTATTAATTGATTCATCACACGGTCACTCTCAAGGTGTATTAGATCGCATTAAAGCAACACGCGCTGCTTACCCTAACTTAGAAATTATTGGTGGTAACGTTGCCACTGGCGATGGTGCAAAAGCATTAGTGGCTGCGGGTTGTAGTGCAGTTAAAGTCGGCATCGGCCCTGGTTCAATCTGTACAACTCGTATTGTTACGGGTGTAGGTGTACCACAGATTACGGCTATTTCTGATGCGGTTGATGCATTAGAAGGTACTGGTATCCCAGTGATTGCCGATGGCGGTATCCGTTTTTCTGGTGATATTGCAAAAGCATTAGCAGCGGGTGCATCATGTGTCATGATGGGTAGTATGTTTGCTGGTACGGAAGAGTCTCCTGGTGAAATTATTTTATTCCAAGGACGTTCGTACAAATCATACCGTGGTATGGGGTCTTTAGGCGCGATGTCTCAAGGATCATCTGATCGTTACTTCCAATCTGATAATGCAGCAGACAAATTAGTACCTGAAGGTATTGAAGGTCGTGTTGCTTATAAAGGTAAAGTAAAAGAAATTATCCATCAGCAAATGGGTGGCGTGCGTTCATCTATGGGCCTAACGGGTTGTGCAACGATTAAAGAAATGAATACAAAAGCAATGTTTGTGAAAATCACAAGCGCAGGTATGGGTGAAAGCCATGTACATGATGTTGCTATTACTAAAGAAGCACCTAACTACCGTAGTGGTGGCTAAGTAGATAATGAGTTTAATGTGCAAATGGAAATGTAACTATCTATTGAGAATAAAAAGTTTTATTGATAAATCTTTTTGTAAATAAGCACTTAGCTCAGCTTCCTTAAGTTATAAATAAAAGACGATATATATCGTCTTTTATTATTTTTAGAAACTGAATAAAGAAAATTAAAGGACAATATAATGAGTAAGAACATTCATGAACAGCGTATTCTAATATTAGATTTTGGTTCTCAATACACACAATTAATTGCGCGTCGTATCCGTGAAATTGGTGTTTATTGTGAACTTTGGAGCTGGGATGTTAATGAAGAGGACATCAAAGAGTTTAATCCTAACGGTATTATTCTTGCTGGTGGCCCTGAAAGCGTTATAGCAGAAGGATCTCCACGCGCATCTGAATACGTATTTACAGCTGGCGTGCCAGTGTTGGGTATCTGTTACGGTATGCAAACTATGTCTCACCAATTAGGTGGAGCAGTCATCAAAGGTGAAGGCGAAGGCGAGTTTGGTTATGCTAAAGTTGAAGTGCAAGCTGAATCTGCATTCCTTAAAGGCATCCAAGACGCATTATCTGCAGACGGAAAACCATTATTAGATGTATGGATGAGTCATGGCGATAAAGTGTCGGCTATTCCTGCTGATTTCACTACCGTTGCTAACACGGCTACGTGTCAATTTGCTGTTATCGCTAATGAAGAAAAACGTTTTTATGGTGTTCAATTCCACCCAGAAGTAACACATACCGCGCAAGGCGAAGGTATGTTACGCAACTTCGTTGTCGATATTTGTGGTTGTGAAACATTATGGACACCTGCATCAATTATTGACGATGCCGTTGCTCGAATGAAAGAGCAAGTAGGTGATGATGAAGTTATCCTTGGTTTATCTGGTGGTGTAGATTCATCTGTTGTGGCGATGTTATTGCAACGTGCTATTGGTGATAAGTTAACGTGTGTATTTGTTGATAACGGTTTATTACGTTTGAACGAAGGCGCACAAGTAATGGAAATGTTCGGTGATAAATTTGGATTAAACATTATCCATGTTAATGCTGAGCACCGTTTCCTTGATCAAATGGCTGGTGAAAATGATCCAGAAGCTAAGCGTAAAATAATTGGTCGTGTTTTTGTTGAGATCTTCGATGAAGAATCTAAAAAACTAGCTAATGCAAAATGGTTAGCACAGGGGACTATTTACCCCGATGTTATCGAATCTGCGGCTTCTAAAAATGGTAAAGCACATGTGATTAAATCTCACCATAACGTAGGTGGTTTACCTGATGATATGGAAATGGGATTAGTTGAACCTTTACGTGAGCTCTTTAAAGATGAAGTGCGTAAAATTGGTTTAGAACTTGGTTTGCCATATAACATGTTATACCGTCACCCGTTCCCTGGGCCTGGTTTAGGTGTTCGTGTGTTAGGTGAAGTGAAGAAAGAGTACTGTGACTTATTACGTCGTGCAGATGCTATCTTCATTGAAGAGCTACACAAAGCTGATTTATACCATAAAGTAAGCCAAGCATTTGTTGTGTTCTTACCGGTACGCTCTGTGGGTGTAATGGGTGATTGCCGTAAATATGATTGGGTTGTTTCACTTCGTTGTGTTGAAACTATCGACTTTATGACGGCACGTTGGTCTCACTTACCGTATGAGTTAATCGGTCACGTTTCTAACCGTATTATCAACGAAATTGATGGTATCTCACGAGTTGTGTACGATGTGTCGGGTAAACCACCTGCTACTATTGAATGGGAATAATCATCAATAGATAATGACTGTTTAAATTAAAGCAGTGGTTTAATATAAAAAGGTGGCTTATTTGCCGCCTTTTTTTGTTTTTAACTTCTTAAGTTTTGATAAGGAAAAATAATGATCGATACATTTGGTTTGCTGAGTAATGCTACTTTTATTAAAAGTTCTTTTTATAATCAACGACCAAATCAGTCTGAAATTAGTTTACTGGTGATCCATTGTATTAGTTTGCCAGAAGGGCAGTTTGCAACAGAGCATATTAAAAACTTATTCACTGGGTGTCTAGATTGCTCCGCTGACCCTAGTTTTGCCGACTTACAAGGTTTAGAAGTGTCTGCTCACTGTGTGATTCGTCGAAACGGTGCAATAGAGCAGTATGTTCCCTTTGAGCAACGTGCATGGCATGCAGGCGTGTCTTCTTTTCAAGGTATAGAAGGATGTAATGATTTCTCTATCGGTATTGAAATGGAAGGGACTGATTGTAGTGCTTATACTGAATATCAATATCAAGCCTTAGCTGAAACGACTAAGTATATTCAAACTCGTTACCCTTTAATTACACGTGAACGTATTGTCGGGCACAGTGATATCGCGCCTGGTCGTAAAACTGACCCTGGTAGTGGCTTTGATTGGGATTACTATTTTAAGCTATTAACTGATTAGTTTGTTTTGATTGTTTTTTAAAAAATGAATCTTTTATTTAATTAAAAGCAAAAATTGGTTATTAAGTCATACATATTAAATGGATGAAATAGTGGGTTTTTAATTGCCCCTATGAAACTCAATATTAAAACCGCTCATATTGGTGATTAACGCAATGACCATCAACTTTATGAGGTTATTTAAAATGATAAAAATCTAGACATAAATCGCTAATTTTGTTAATTTCTATGGCTAAATATTAAATTGGTAATACCATTTTACATTTACTGTTATTTGTTCGCTGCAATAATGTATCAAGTTTAACTAAATTAAGGCTGTTATGACTTACGCAAAAATTAAACAACCTAAACTTGCTGATGTGATCGAATCACAACTTGAGAGCATGATTTTAGAAGGTAGTTTAGAGCTTGGCGAAAAGTTATTACCAGAGCGAGAGTTAGCTAAACAATTTGATGTTTCACGTCCTTCATTACGTGAAGCCATTCAACGTTTAGAGTCAAAAGGTCTACTAACACGTCGCCAAGGCGGTGGAACGTACGTTAAAGAAGAATTGCGTGAGCAATTGACCGATCCTTTATTTGAATTATTAAATTCACACCCTGAATCTAAATATGACCTATTAGAATTTCGTCATGCTATTGAAGGATTCTCTGCTTATTACGCTGCTTTACGTGGTACTTCTGAAGATTTTAAAAAAATAAAAACAAGTTTCGGTGCTATTGATATGGCAAACACAACTGGTAATATTGAACTTGAAATAGCATCTGTTGCGGAGTTTTATTTAGCCGTCATCGAAGCATCGCATAATGTGGTCTTTTTGCATTTAGCACGCGGCATTAAACCTCTGTTACAAAAGAATATTTCAGACAACGTTAAACAGTTGTATTTGTATCCAGAAGTCGCGAAAAAAATACATGAACATCGTTTACAGTTGGTGGATGCTATTTTATCTAAGCAACCAATGAAAGCGAAAGAAGCGTCGGATAAGCATCTTAATTATATTGAAGAAACGCGCTTGGTTATGTTGCGCGAAGAAAGTGCCTTTAAACGTGAGTTAGGCGGTTTTTAAAAGTAACCTCCGTTTTATAGTGTGGCGGACACAATCAACAATGTGGAACATACTTATAGACATAACTATTTAGATTACTTATTGCCGAAATGGCATGCAAACGTGCTGTAAAGCAGGTAGTGGTTAATGTAAATAATTATAACAAAACGCTTAGCTTTCGAGCTGAGATTATCTAGTGATATAGAAGGAAAGTGTCATGACTGACATCTTAAAAGATATTGATGCACAAGAAACTTCTGAATGGCTTGAAGCATTAGCAACCATTCTTGAAGATGAGGGCTCTGAACGTGCTCAATTTGTCCTTGAACAAGTGATTGAAAAAGCACGCGTTGAAGGTGTTAACTTGCCGACTGGCATTAACACTAACTACGTGAATACTATTCCTACAAGTGAGCAACCTGCTTATCCTGGCGATCTGAAAATAGAACAACGTATTCGTTCAATTATTCGTTGGAATGCGATCATGATCGTTATGCGCGCTTCTAAGAAAGATTTAGACTTGGGTGGCCACATGGCTTCTTATCAGTCTGCCGCTGCATTTTACGAAGTATGTTTTAACCACTTCTTCCGTGCACCAAATGAAACAGATGGCGGTGATTTAGTTTATTACCAAGGCCACATTTCTCCTGGTATTTATGCTCGTGCATTTCTTGAAGGTCGTTTAACTGCTGAGCAGTTAGATAACTTCCGCCAAGAAGTAGACGGTAAAGGTTTACCATCTTACCCGCATCCAAAACTACTTCCTGAATTTTGGCAGTTCCCTACGGTATCGATGGGTCTTGGTCCAATCGCTGCTATTTACCAAGCACGTTTCTTAAAATACCTTGACGGTCGTGGTTTAAAACCAACATCTGCGCAACGTGTTTACGCGTTCTTAGGTGATGGTGAAATGGATGAGCCAGAATCTCGTGGTTCATTATCATTCGCTTCACGTGAAAAACTAGATAACTTATGTTTCTTGGTTAACTGTAACTTACAACGTCTAGATGGACCTGTAATGGGTAACGGTAGCATCATTCAAGAACTAGAAGGCCTATTTACAGGTGCTGGTTGGAATGTTGTTAAAGTTATCTGGGGTGGCAACTGGGATTCACTAATCGCTAAAGATACGTCTGGTAAATTATTACAATTAATGGAAGAAACTGTTGATGGTGATTACCAAACATTCAAATCTAAAGACGGTGCTTACGTTCGTGAACATTTCTTCGGTAAATACCCTGAAACAGCTGCACTAGTTGCAGACATGACAGATGAACAAATCTTCGCACTTAAGCGTGGTGGTCATGATTCATCTAAACTGTACGCTGCATTTAAAAACGCAGAAGATACAGCGGGTAAACCTACTGTCATCTTAGCTAAAACTGTTAAAGGTTACGGTATGGGCGCAGCGGCTGAGGGTAAAAATATTGCTCACGGCGTGAAGAAAATGACTGAAGAGCATATCGAAACCTTACGTGATCGTTTAGGTCTACAAGATTTATTAAGTGATGAGCAAGCGGCAACACTACCTTACTTAACACTTGAAGAAGGTTCTGAAGAATACAACTACTTACACGGTAAACGTGAAGCGTTATTAGGTTACACACCTAAGCGTCTACCTAAGTTTACTGAAAAACTAGCCGTGCCTGAATTAGATAAATTCTCAGCACTATTAGGTGAGCAGAAACGTGAAATTTCAACAACTATGGCTTACGTACGTATCCTAAATGTATTGTTGAAAGATAAAGGTATTGGTAAAAACATCGTGCCGATCATTGCCGATGAAGCGCGTACATTTGGTATGGAAGGTCTATTCCGTCAAGTGGGTATCTATAACCCACACGGTCAAGAATACACACCTGAAGACCGCGGCGTGGTTTCTTACTACAAAGAAGCAACATCGGGTCAAGTACTGCAAGAAGGTATTAATGAACTAGGTTCAATGTCTTCTTGGGTTGCTGCTGCAACATCTTACAGTACGAATGACTTACCAATGATTCCATTCTACATCTACTACTCTATGTTTGGTTTCCAACGTATTGGTGATATGGCATGGATGGCAGGCGACCAACAAGCACGTGGTTTCCTATTAGGCGCTACGGCTGGTCGTACTACGCTAAATGGTGAAGGTCTACAGCATGAAGATGGCCACAGTCATATTCAAGCAAATACTATCCCTAACTGTATTTCTTACGACCCTACATTTGCTTATGAGCTAGCAGTTATCGTTCAACATGGTATTGAGCGCATGTACGGCGAGAAACAAGAAAATGTGTTCTATTACTTAACAGTAATGAATGAAAACTACGCAATGCCAGCAATGCCAGAAGGCGTTGAAGAAGGTATTCGTAAAGGTATTTACAAGTTTGCTTCACTACCAGGTAAGAGCAAAGTACAACTATTAAGTTCAGGTACTATTATGAACGAAGTACGTGCTGCTGCGACGATACTAAGTGAAGAATATGGCGTTGCTTCTGACATCTTCTCTGTTACTTCATTCAATGAATTAACACGCGATGGTCAAGACGTTGAACGTTACAACATGTTAAACCCTGAAGCAGAGCAAAAAACACCATACATTACGTCTGTATTAGGTGATGAGCCAACAATTGCTGCAACGGATTACATGAAAAACTATGCTGAGCAAGTACGTGCGTTTATTCCTGCTGATTCATACAAAGTACTTGGTACTGATGGTTTCGGCCGTAGTGATAGCCGTGAAAACTTACGTCGTCACTTCGAAGTTAATGCGGGTTACGTTGTTGTAGCTGCGCTAACTGAGTTAGCAAAACGTGGTGATGTTGAACGTAAAGTCGTTACTGAAGCGATTGCTAAGTTTGATATCGATGTAAACAAAATCAACCCATTATTTGCATAAATCAGTCTCGGTGTTAGTAAAAGCTAACACCGACTTTTATTGATTAGGAAAATTATTATGTCTGAATTAAAAGAATTTTTACTACCTGATATTGGTGCTGATGCGGCTGATATTACTGATATCTTAGTTGCAGTCGGCGATACTATCGCTGAAGACCAAGATGTATTAACGATTGAAGGCGATAAAGCGTCAATGGACGTACCTTCATCAGTTGCTGGTGTTGTTAAAGAAATCAAAGTAAATGTTGGTGACAGCGTTTCTGAAGGTAACTTAGTATTAATCGTTGAAGTAGCTGGTTCAGCTGCCGCTCCTGCAGAAGCTCCTGCTGCTGAAACACCAGCTGCACCAGTTGAAGCTGCTGCGCCCGTTGCACAAGCAGCGACTGCAGTTAAAGAACTATGCGTTCCAGATATCGGTGGTGATGAAGTTGAAGTGACTGACATTCTAGTTGCTGTTGGCGATACGATCACTGAAGACCAAGATATCATCACTGTTGAAGGCGATAAAGCATCAATGGACGTACCTGCTCCATTCGGTGGTGTTGTTAAAGAAATTAAAATCGCGACTGGCGATAAAGTGTCTGAAGGCACATTAATTTTATTGATTGAAGCTCAAGGCGCTGCGGCACCTGTAGCGGCAGCTGCTCCAACAGCAGAAGCACCTAAAGCAGCACCTGCAGCGGCTCCAGCTCCTGCAAAAGCAGCTAAAGCTGAAGTTGTTGTAAACAAAGACGTTAAAGCTTCTCCATCAGTTCGTCGTATCGCACGTGAATTCGATTTAGACTTAAATGTAATTGCTTCTACTGGTCCTAAAGGACGCACAACAAAAGATGACGTACAAAAATACGTTAAAGCACAATTACAAGCGGCTAAATCTGGCGGCGGCGGTGGTCTAGCTGTTGCAGCTTCACCTAAAGTAGATTTTGCTAAATTTGGTGAAGTGGAAGTGAAAGAACTTTCTCGCATCCAAAAAATCTCTGGTCCTGCTCTACACCGTAACTGGGTAACTATCCCACACGTTACACAATTCGATGAAGCTGATATCACTGAATTAGAAGAGTTCCGTAAAGAACAAAATGCAATTGCGCTTAAACAAGATCTGGGTGTTAAAATTAGCCCATTAGTGTTTATGATGAAAGCAGTAGCTAAAGCATTACAACAATACCCTAACTTTAATTCATCTCTATCTGAAGATGGTCAAAGCTTGATTCTTAAGAAATACTTCAATATTGGTATCGCAGTAGACACACCAAATGGTCTAGTTGTACCAGTCGTTAAAGATGTACTAAACAAAGGTATTTTTGATATCTGTCGTGACATCGCTGAAATTTCTAAGAAAGCACGTGCTGGTAAATTAACATCTAAAGATATGCAAGGTGGTAGTATGACTATCTCTAGCCTTGGTGGTATCGGTGGTACTCAATTTACACCAATCGTGAACGCGCCAGAAGTTGCTATTTTAGGTGTGTCTAAATCAGCAATTAAACCACAATGGAATGGTAAAGAATTTGAACCTCGTATGATGGTTCCTCTTGCTCTTTCATATGACCATCGTGTAATTGATGGTGCTGACGGTGCACGCTTTATTACTGCCGTTAATAAGCACTTATCTGATTTACGTACGTTAATCCTATAATCTTTGTTAAGCAGGTCGGCAGTTATGTCGACCATTTATTTACATTCTATTAACATTTGAATAGACTACAAATCCTATTCGAGTGTTCTTATTTATAGAGGTCGTCATGAGTAAAGAAATTAAAACGCAGGTTGTTGTATTAGGTTCTGGCCCTGCAGGGTATTCTGCAGCATTTCGTGCAGCAGATTTAGGATTAGAAACTGTTCTAATCGAAAAATACAGCACATTAGGCGGTGTTTGTTTAAACGTAGGTTGTATCCCATCAAAAGCACTTCTACATGTTTCTAAAGTAATTGAAGAAGCAAAAGCGCTTTCTGAGCACGGTGTATTATTTGGTGAGCCTTCTACAGATATCGATAAAATCCGTATCTGGAAAGAAAAAGTAGTTTCACAGTTAACCGGTGGCCTACAAGGCATGGCTAAAATGCGTAAAGTAACATCTGTTACTGGCATGGGTCGTTTCACTGGTCCAAATACGATTGAAGCAACAGATCTTGATGGTGAAGTAACGACTATTACGTTTGACAACGCAGTTATCGCGGCAGGCTCACGTCCTATCAAATTACCATTCATTCCACATGATGACCCACGTGTTTGGGATTCAACAGATGCTCTAGAGCTTAAATCTGTTCCAAAACGTTTACTTGTATTAGGTGGTGGTATCATCGGTCTAGAAATGGGTACAGTGTATAAATCTCTAGGTTCAGATGTTGATGTTGTTGAGTTTGCTGACCAATTAGTACCTGCTGCCGATAAAGATATCGTGCAAGTTTATACTAAGAAAGTAAAAAATAAATTCAATATCATGCTTGAAACTAAAGTGACTGGCGTTGAAGCTAAAGAAGATGCGTTATACGTTTCTTTTGAAGGTAAAAATGCACCTGCAGAAGCAAAAGCTTACGATGCAGTCTTAGTGGCAGTTGGTCGTGTACCAAACGGTCTATCGCTAGATGCTGAAAAAGCAGGTATTACGGTAACTGAACGTGGTTTTATCGAAGTTGATAAGCAAATGCATACTAACGTACCGCATATCCATGCTGTAGGTGATATCGTTGGTCAACCAATGCTTGCACATAAAGGCGTGCACGAAGCGCATGTTGCTGCTGAAGTTATTGCTGGTAAAAAGCATTACTTTGATCCTAAAACAATTCCTTCAATCGCTTACACTGAGCCAGAAATGGCTTGGGTTGGTGTGACAGAGAAAGAAGCGAAAGAGCAAGGTCTTAACTACGAAAAA
Source organism: Psychromonas sp. SP041 (assembly GCF_000470315.2). Taxonomy (GTDB): domain Bacteria; phylum Pseudomonadota; class Gammaproteobacteria; order Enterobacterales; family Psychromonadaceae; genus Psychromonas. The sequence continues at coordinate 562 of NZ_CBRF02000010.1, read as the reverse complement.
TCAGTATTCCCTTGGGCTGCTTCTGGTCGCGCAATTGCATCTGATTGTTCAGATGGTATGACTAAGCTTATCTTTGATAAAGATACGCATCGTATTCTTGGTGGTTCTGTTGTTGGTACTAATGCTGGTGAATTACTAGGTGAAATCGGCCTAGCAATTGAAATGGGTTGTGATGCTGAAGATATTGCATTAACAATTCATGCACATCCAACATTACATGAATCAGTTGGCTTAGCGGCTGAGATTTATGAAGGTTCAATTACTGATTTACCAAATGCAAAAGCGGTAAAACGTAAATAGTTTAACAAGCTAATTGTTAATACTAAGGCAGCTCATTGAGCCAATGCCGTTCGGTTAAGAGATTTTAGGCTTATATCTTAACGGATATCTAGATGGAATATAGAGCACTGAACGTGAAAACGTTCGGTGTTTTCTTTTTTTGGGTAAAATAAAATGCTTAACATCTTCTCGCATAAGTTGAAGTTTTTTCGGAATAGTCCCATTACCTGATAGTGCATAGGCTCTTATTTGTGTATCTATAATACAAATGGCAGCAGTGAAA
>NZ_CBRF02000009.1 GCF_000470315.2 Psychromonas sp. SP041 | reverse complement strand
TTGCTAGGTCGATACTAATTACGCTACATTTCATTTTGGTCACTCCATGGTTAGATTGATTTGCTGAACACTTATCCAATCTTGGCACATTGTGATGCCTTCGTGGAGTGACCATCTCAGCACCCATAAACTTTGATAATTACTCTTCTATCTTTTAGTTATAATGTTTTACATGCTAATAGGTCGTTGTTATGACACAGTTTCGCTAATCTAAAACAGGTTAAAAGCTAACCCTACACAATTGCCGTGCAGGATATAACATCAACTAATTTTTTATTGAGGTAACCAATCTGAAATAGCTTTTCCTATTTCATGAGGGCTATCTTCTTGAATGAAATGATGCCCTTTAACAGTCACTTCTGTGAGGTTTGGCCAAGTGCGAACAAAGTCTCGAGCATAACCAACTAAAAATGCGCCTGGTTCTGCATTAATAAATAGCTTAGGTATGTCTTTTGAGTTCGCAAGATAATCTGCATAACTGGCTACTAAGGCAACCGTTTCAGTAGGCTGTCCTTCAATCGGTAACTCTCGAGGTCCTGCTAAAGTAGCACGACGATCTTCTCCTGAATTTAAGAATGGACGACGATATTCAGCATGTTCTTTATTACTTAATGTTCGAATTATTGCGCTTGGTAATAATGTTTCGATAAAAAAGTTATCTTCAAGTACTGTTTTATCACCTTCGTTTGAACGTAACATGCCAATAGGGGCGTCCAAGTCTTTAGGGAAGTCATTCCAAGTCGGAAAAGGGGTGACGATTGCCTCCATAAATGCGATTGCTTTTACAGCAGATTGATTGTGGTTTGCCCAATTAAAGCCAACACCTGAACCCCAATCATGCAAAACAAAAGTGACGTTATTATCCACACCTAACGCTTCTAGCAATGCTGAAGTGTATTTTGTGTTCTCTGAAAGTGAGTAGTTACCGTCCTTGGTTTTATCCAGTTTGTCACTATCTCCCATCCCGATCATATCAATAGCAATTAGACGACCTCTACCTTCTAAGTGAGGCATGATATTTCGCCATAAATAAATCGATGTAGGGTTACCATGTAAAAATACAATGGGATCGCCTGTACCTTCATCAACATAGGCCATACGTTTACCTAATACGGTTTTAAATTGCTTCCTATAGCGTAATGTTTCTGTATCAATTTTCATGTTTGTTAATCGCTCCATCAATTGGGATTTAAAGGTGAATATTTTTGTTATAAAAGAATGAGCTGTATTAACAATGCCTTGTGATAACGGCTAAGCGTTCTTTCATCGGTTATGTTTAATCTCAGTATTATTCTTTTGTAAATATAGATGACTCAGTCATATAATATATTTTATGGTTTATGTTTGTCTATAGTTTTTTGTGATTGAGTCATATATAATTTAATTTTAAAAAATGACTCAATACTCAAAGTGGTTTTAGTATGAAAAATGACGATTACACAGCTAATTTACTAGGTGCTTTTGCTAGTATGATTTCAACGAGAATCGAACAGGGGATTACTGATTTAGGTGGACACAGTCTTAGTCATGAAACCGCTTTAGTCACCATTTATAATCATCCTAATGAAAGTATCGGTGTATTAAGTAAAGTCTTGGGGTTGACTCACTCAGGAGCAGTAAGATTAATTAATACGCTTGAAAAAGAGCAACTAGTACAACGATATAAGTGTGAAAATGATGCAAGAGCCATTGTGTTACGAGTTACCAATACAGGCCAGGAAAGAGCAAAAGAAGTATTACGTGTACGTGAACAAGTCACTACGCAAGTTTTGAATTTATTAACCATAGAGCAACAAGAAGTGCTTGTACCTATGCTTGAGAGTGTATTGGGTTCGTTTACTGAGGGGCAACAAGGTGCTCGTCGATTATGCAGAATGTGTAACGAACAGGTTTGCCGTCCGCAAGGTTGTCCTGTTGAAATAGCTGTCGCTAAGTAGTTAATGCATTTTCTATTTTCTTACTGGGCAAAAGAACTAAAGAACTAAAGAACTAAAGAACTTTTGAACATCCATAAATTTTAGCTCAATAAATCCCTTGTTTTTAGCCCTTTAATCCCACTTATGATTCAATTTAATCAGTTAGCTAATAAGGTTAAAATAATCTATTTAATCTCAAGTAAATGCAATCTTCTGTCATTTTTATTTAAATAAACGAATTGAAAATAAGTTATTCTATCGTCTCGTTATGCACTAGTGGTGATTTCATATGAGTGATGTTTATAAAGGTAGTTGTTTGTGTGGCGCTGTTATTTTTGTTGTTAATAGCTTTAATGATCAAGCTGCGAATTGTCATTGTACAATGTGCCGTAAGTTTCATGGTGCTGCATATGGAACATTAGTCGGAGTGTCGGGTTTGAACTGGATTTCAGGTAGAGATTATTTAAAAGAATTTACTGCGCCAAATGGTTCTGTTCGTACATTTTGCTCTAAGTGCGGTTCTAGTTTAGGGTTCCGTGTAAATGGTGCTTCTTTAAATGAAATAGAATTGGCAGTTGCAACTTTTGATAGTGACATTCCTGTTGTAATTGATGCTCATATTTATACCGACTACAAAGCAAATTGGTGTAAATTAGAAGATGAATTACCTAAACATCAGGAAGGGCGCTAATGCCTTATAATACCAAAAGAATTAATAAGGTGATCATTCTTGCTGGTTAAAACCACCCCTAACTGCGTTGTGAGTTTTGAAGTGAGAACACCTATCTCCTACAATTCACGCCTTATTAGCGTTAATTTTCCCTACGCAATCTCTGATCACTTATTTAATTCCATTTTTATAAAGTTGTTTAGCAATACGTCCTTAGATAGACAGTTAGTAAAAAATTAATTATTAATTGAAGGAAATACAGAGTTTGATCTTTCATTTTGCATTAATTAATTCTGAGTTAGTTGATTGGAGGTATATGCTCAATATCAGAATATATAGCTATATTAGCTTTCATGACGCGGTATCAAGAAATTAGACTATCTATAAATAGCGTAAAATTGTATTACTTATTTGAGAGTTAAGAATTAATACGATAACAATATCGTATTAATTCTTGGTTTTTTAGCAATATATTTTTAACTGTATGATGCTTCAAGTACTTGTGCTGCACTGAATAGTGTCATTTCGTCATGATATTTTGCAATTAGCATTGCGCCGATTGGACGGTCATCTGAGGTTTTCCCTACAGGAACTGATATAGAGGGGTGTCCTGTTGCGCAAGTTGGAGCTGTATTCCCTACCATTTCAAATGCGCGTGCAATAATTTCCTCTGCACCTGCATCTTTTTCCGGCAAACGTGTTGCAGCCATTGGCGTTGTTGGCATTAATAATACATCTACTTCTGATAATGCTCGATCATAATCGGCGGTCATTAAACGGTTAAGGTTTTGGGCTTTGCCGTAATAGCGTCCTTTCGTTCTTGATGATGTAAAATGTCCGGTTAGCATGCCTAGTTTCATTGTTTCTGATAATTCATCAGCCTTTTCTTTCCAATTGGATTGCGCATCCATTAGACCTTCTACAAAAAGGCCTTTCATATTGGTTCCGTATGAATTATTTCGCATCATTAAATCATAAGTTCCCTCAAGAAAAATAGGTGTCCATATCGCAGCACCAACAGCATGTAATGGTATAGAAACAGTGTGGATAATAGCGCCTTCTGCTTCTAGTTTTTTAGCGGCTTCCATTACTCGCTCATCAACTTCTATTTCAGCACCGGGTGTGCCGAAGCCTTCAGGTACAATTCCTACACGTAAGCCTTTAACTCCTTTATTAACGGCTTCGCTATAAGGTTGAGATACAGCCCCTTTTTGACGAGGGTCTAGCCCGTCAGCCCCAGCCATTACTTCTAACATTAAAGCATTATCTACAACGGTACGTGTTATTGGACCTGCATGATCTAATGTTAGCTCCACGGCAAAAATTCCAGTATAAGGCACCAAGCCATGTGTAGGTTTTAAGCCGACAATGCCACAATATGAAGCGGGAATACGAATTGATCCACCCTGATCGCCACCCGTTGCCATATCAACTATACCAGCAGCAACCAAAGCGCTTGAACCAGACGAGGAGCCGCCAGCATTAAACCCTGGTACGGTAGGATTTTCAACATATCCATTATGTGAAGTGTGGCTTCCTCCTGATGCACAATAATATTCACAATTAGATTTACCGAGGATTGTTCCTCCTTCATCTAGAAACCGTTGAACGATGGTAGCGTCGACATCAGGTATATAACCTTCTAAAATTGAAGTTCCATTTGACATGGGGACGCCTGCAACACATACGTTATCTTTTATTGCGATTGTTTTACCAGAAAGTTTACCGTCACTTGCTCCTTGAATTGTTGTTTTAACTGCCCATGCATTATAAGGGTTATTTTCTGAGGAAGGTTTTATGCCTGAATGGCGAGGGTATTTTACTTCAGGTAATTGAATATCCATGCTGTCTACAAGATCAAATGCATCAAGTTGCCCCTGCATTAATTTATGATAAGTAGTAGCTTCTGACTCTGTAAAATGAATGCCTATTTCTAAAGCCGCTGTTTTTACTTCTTCAACCGTAGGTCGTTTAATTGACATAATGCTTTCCTTTGCTAAGAGTTATCAAATATGATTAATGATCAAATTGCATAATTTAAGGCGCTTTCATACTCACTAAAAATAAGAAATAAGTCAATAAACGTGATCGATACTTTTTTATTGAGTTAATGTTGTTGACATATTGTTGATTGTTATTTTTAGGTTTGTTCTGTTTTTACTAAAAGTATGCAGCTAGCAGGCATTTTGACATCTTATATTTTCTAACTTATATTTTTAATTACGTTGCTTTTACCTGTTAAAAGCCGTTGTGATGAAAGGCTCTGTATTCGTAAAAACTATTACCTAATACTCTTGAGTCACGGATGTTTGCTTGTTCATTTATCTTTAATATCATTAGCTTTCATTATTTTTAGTTACGATTTTCTTCTCATTTACATCGTGTAAACAGTCAAATTTTTGATGTTTTTAAATGCGGCAATGAATTTAATTTAAGGTAAATTTGATTTTTTTAAGAGTAAAATGTTAGGGATAACATCAGTTTTAAACTCATAGTGCTAAAAGAAATTGTTAATTTGTATCGTAGTATGCGTTAATAATAGCAGTCACGTTAATTAAGTGATTGTTATTAAATACGAAAAAATTGTGGAAGTGACTATGAAAAAATAATAGAGGCCTCCAAATACTTATCATCTCAAATAGCTATCTTTTTTGACACATCAACGCCAATAATCATATTTAATTGTTTCATTTAATGAAATAATTAATTTTGAAAATAGCTCATGTTTATTAAGGATTCATAATGAAAAGACTTATTTTAGTTACCTCTCCGCCAGCAAGTGGCAAAACCTATATTTCTAAAAAGTTAGCAAAAGCACTTAAGCATGTTGTGTATTTAGATAAAGATACATTGATTGTTTTATCACATCAGATTTTCAAAGTGATGAATGAAGAAGTGAATCGAAGCTCTGATTTTTTTGAAGAGTATATTCGTAATTACGAGTATGACGCAGTGTTAGCATTAGCGATGGAAGCGCTAGAATATGACGATATTGTATTGATTAACGCACCATTTACCCGTGAAATTAGAGATACTGCTTTTATTGATAATTTAAAAAATCAACTCATTGAAAAAAATGCACGCTTAACTGTCGTTTGGGTAATGACTGATGTTGATGTAGTTAAAAGTCGTATGATTGAAAGAAACTCTTCAAGAGATACCTGGAAGTTGGAAAACTGGGATGAGTATATTGAAGGCGTTGATTTTTCTATCCCGTTGAGTATCGATAATCCAGATATCGTTGATGATTTATTACTATTTAAAAATTCAAACCAAGATGAATATGAAACCTCATTAAAAGAACTTGTTTCTATTTTAGAAAAAGAACAGTCATTAAATAGAGAATAAATCTAATTCTTGGTTTATTTGAGAAAAATATAATCAATGCCGTGTTAATAATATAGTTTGTATTCAATCACAGATTAGGTCCAATATTAACGATCCCTGATCTGTTTTATTGCATTACGCTTATATTATCTAGCACTGTGATTAATATAAGAAACTACATAACTACATAACTACATAACTACATAACTACATAACTACATAGAAACTAAATGTAGTTATGTAAATCATATAGCTATGTAAGTATGGGCAACCATGAAAACAAACGATTTCAATCAATTATTAACAGAGGTGCGTGCTTGCACCATTTGCGAACCTAACTTGAAAGAGGGTGTTCGTCCTGTTTTGCAAGTTAATCAGCATGCTAAAATTCTTATTGCTGGGCAAGCGCCTGGTTCAAAAGTCCATGCAACAGGTATTCCGTTCGATGATCCGAGTGGTGACCGATTAAGGACATGGATGGGGGTTGATAAAGACACTTTCTATAATTCACAAAAAATAGCTATATTACCCATGGCTTTTTGTTATCCAGGAAAGGGGAAATCAGGTGATTTAGCACCTCCAGCAATATGTGCAGAGACTTGGCGTAACAAATTACTTGAAGCTATGCCGGAGATTCAGCTCACACTTGTCATAGGGCAATATGCTTTGGCATGGCATTTAGAAAACCGAGAGAAAAATCTTACCGAAACAGTCAAGAACTGGGCTGCTTATGGAGAGCAAGTTATGCCTCTTCCACACCCAAGTCCGCGCAATAATATCTGGTTAAAAAAGAATCCGTGGTTTGAAGTGGATGTGTTAACGGTGTTAAAAAATAGAGTTCATAACATTCTCAAATAGATTTTTAGCTTACTAAATCCATATTTTTGTTATTTTTCTTTAGCTTTAAAAAGCGAGTTATGCATAGATGTAAACTCAAGCTATGCCATTAAATAAAAGAACGTAAACATTTATATATAAAAGAATGCAATACATATAAATTTAATAATTTATCATTATTGCTTAACCTTCTTCATAAAATAGGTTTCTTTAAGTCTTTGGTTATTTCACTGACTAGGGCGGCATCTTTTAATGTGTTTTTGATCTCGTAAAGTTTTCACTACGTATTTAAAAATAGAGGGTATGACACTATCAATAAGTGTTTTATCGATATAGTTTGTCATGCTTAACGTTTGGTTTTTTACTTAATGTTAGGTAGCCTTGAAAAGAATTTTCGGATATTGCTAAAACGTTGGCACGCTAGCACCATTGAATACATCTCTATCTGTTTATTATTTTTTACTCGTTTGTTTTTAATAGGATCTTAAGTTGATTTCATCTTGTTTTCGTCATGTGTTTATTAGTTCTATTGTGCTCCTCACTGCTTGTAGCCAATCAAATATAGACCCTAATTATCAAGTGTCAGAGTCATTGCCTAATTATTCTCAACACAATTTTCAACAATATATTACAGAAACAAAAGAGTGGTTATTGGCACATCGAGTCTTTAAAACCGATGATATTGAAAAAGAATTACAAGCGAACCTTCCTTTCGAATTAATACCTGAAAACCCAAATGGAGGTGCCGTACTGTTAGTGCATGGTTTGGGTGATTCTCCCTATTCGTTTACGGATGTGGCGAAGCATTTAGTTTCACAAGGTTACCTTGTTAGAACGGTGTTATTACCCGGACACGGTAGTAAAGCAGGAGATTTAATGTTACCCACAGAGAAAGATTGGCAAGGGGTAGTGAATCATCATATTGCACTATTAAAACCGAGGTCAAATAAGCTTTGGTTAGGTGGTTATTCCACAGGCGCAAACTTGGTGACGTCTGAGGCATTACATGACGATAGCATAGAAGGGGTATTACTTTTTTCGCCTGCTTTTAAACCAGATTCATCAGCCGTAAAATGGGCTAACCTCGCCAGTTACGTGGTGACATGGGCTGATCAAGATCCTGAAACCAATTATACGCGTTACAACTCTTTGCCAATGCATGGTGCTGCTGTTTATTACGATACCGTCAAAACGGTACAAGCTGATTTGGAGCATATCACTTACAATAAGCCAGTTTTCATGATGATGAGTGAAGGTGATAGTGTTATTGATACTGTATTTCCCACCAACGTATTTCAAAAACAATTTACCAATGAAAATAATCAGCTGATATGGCTAGGTGAGGATGATTTGTCAATCCCTAACAGCACTCGGTTCAGCATGGAACGCCCTGATTTACACATTGTTAATAGCTCTCACATGGGGTTATTATTTTCTCCAGATAATGTTGAATATGGCGTAGAGGGCAATATCATAATATGTAATAATGGACAGACTAAAGAACAAGAAACATCTTGTGAACAGGGCGATGATGTTTGGTTTTCTTCTTACGGTTGGGCAGAGAAAGGTAAAACGCTTGCTCGCTTAACTTATAATCCTTATTTTGAACAAAGTATGAAAAAACTAGATAGCGTGATGAGTAGCGAACGCTAGTTTTCAATAAAACTAACTGAAACTAGACTCATAGTTTTTATGGTTGCTCACGACAATTATGCATTTTAGTTACGTCACGTTATCTGTGGGTCAATTGTTGTTATGGTTCATCGAACAGTAAATTATTTGAATGTGCTATTTGAATGTGCTATTTGAATAAGCTATTTGAAAAAATATTTAAACACTCTATATAAATTCTGGAAATTATACGTTCTAGGCTTCCGTTAACTTTGATTGATGATGCTTCCCACTCTATCTTTTACAGAGGCATATTGTGCACTTGGAGATAGTTTGTTATCGCTCAATTTCGACATTCTCGACAATCAGCAATCTCGCTGTCTGATACGCCTTACTACCGTTGTATTTCCGCTGTGTTCAACATGCTTCTTGTGCGGTGCAAAGCCGTTATTTTATATGCTCTGTTTCGCTTCTACATGCGTTAATCGTTGTTAGTCGTTGGATGATTTTTATCCCATTTAATGCTCATTTAATTTCTGTACTTAGTTGACGTAAGTCTCATTTTTTACATAAATGTGATATTTGTCATATTTATGTCATAATTTTTTACTTATATTGATTCTCCTAATTGGTATTACTTTTAGTCAAAACAGACATCTATGGAGAGAATAATGCAAATTTCAAATTGTAAGTCACTAATTGCAGTCGGTTTTACCTTATGTGTAACAGCACAATCAGTGAATGCTGAAACACTACGCTTATTAACTTGGGGCGGTTATGCGCCAAAAACAGTTGTTGATATGTTTAAGGCCGAAACTGGAATAGATGTTGAGGTAACTAAATCTAATAACGAAGACATGATTGCTAAACTTTCAGCGACGCGTGGCGGTGGTTTTGATCTGGTTCAACCTAGCCAAGATAGAATAGCGAGTGCACAAGCTGAGTTTAATATCTATAAACCGATTGATTTGTCTAAGATAGATAATAAGTTGTTTGTGACGAGCATGCTTGATTCAACATTAAAGTCATCAACGTATGACGGTAAAGCCTATGGTGTGCCACACATCTGGGGCACTTCTGGTTTAATTGTTAACTCAGAAACCGCGGCTGATGTAAAAGATTATGCTGACCTGTGTAACGATACCTATAAAGGAAAAGTGACTTACCGTTTAAAACGTCCTACTTTAATCGCATTTGCGTTTTCCATGGGGTTAGATCCATTTGCAGCTTATAACGACCCTGTAGAGTATGAAAAAATTATGTTACAAGTGCAGGATAAGTTAATCAGTTGTAAAGGTAACGTTAAAGCGTATTGGTCTGGTGGTGATGCCATGAAGAACTTAATGCGTAGTAATGAAACCGTTGCTGCAATGGCTTGGGATGCAGGCGGCTGGCAATTAAATGATGATAATAAAGCGATTAACTTTGTTGCTCCAACATCGGGGGCATTAGGCTGGATAGATGCATTTGTAATACCGCGTAAAAGTAAAAATGAAGCGGCTGCTTATAAATGGATAAATTTTGTTATGCAACCAAAAATAGCGGCGTTGATTACTGATTCTGCTGGTAATTTCACGGCTTCAAAAGGGGCTGATGAATTTGTGAATGCACCATTAAGAGCTAAGTATCAATCAAGCTTTGATACTGCCTCTGTTGATAACATTAAATGGTACCCACCTGTGCCTGCTGGTTTAGAAATAATTGAAGGCAAAGTCTTAGATCGCGTTAAAGCGGCAAAATAGCATTCAGTATTTTAATTAGTCTTATTTAGGTGTCACTTTGGTTGCACCTAAATTTTTTATTTATTGTAAAAACCATTCAATCATTAATTAGGAATTCATTTGCTTAATCATACGGATTTTGATTTGCAATGCACTGATCTCGTTAGACAGTTTGATGATTTCACTGCCGTTGACCAAGTCTCATTTGCCATCAAAAAAGGCAGTTTCTTTTCTATTTTAGGGCCTTCTGGTTGTGGTAAAACCACTCTGCTACGCATGCTAGCAGGATTTGATGATCCAACATCGGGTGATATCTTCATCAAAGGTAAATCGATGATTGGCGTACCGCCGAATAAGCGCCCAGTGAATATGGTCTTCCAGCATTTAGCGCTGTTCCCGAATATGAATGTGTCAGAAAATATTGCCTATGGTTTACACCGTCAAGGTATTAATAAAGTTGAAATAAAGCACAAAGTAGATCAAGTTTTAGCGCGGGTTAACCTGAGTGGTAGCGGACAAAAGGAAATATCACAATTATCTGGTGGGCAAAAACAACGTATTGCGATTGCTCGGTGTTTGGTGTTGAACCCAGATGTTTTATTGTTGGATGAACCGTTAGGCGCATTAGATCTGAAGTTGCGCGAACACATGAAAGTGGAGCTTAAAAAACTGCAACAAGAGTTCGATACCACCTTTGTTTATATTACTCATGACCAATCTGAAGCATTAGTGATGAGTGATCAGGTTGCGGTGATGAATCATGGTCAATTTCAACAAGTAGGTGATCCCCAACAGTTATATTTTCAACCAGATAATGCGTTTGTAGCAGGTTTTGTTGGTGATAGTAATAAATGGTCGGCCACGGTCATTGATATTTTATCGGATTCATTACAAGTAAAAACAACAACAGGATTCATCTTATATACAAAAAAATCAGATGAGAAAGCCTTTATTATTGGTTCTGAAGTGGAGGTGTTTATACGTCCAGAGGCTATCCATATCTCACAGGTGTCAGCCCCTAAAGCAGATCAAAACCAATTAACGGCTACAGTGAATAATATTTTATTTGATGGTGCAAACAGCCAGTTATTAGTTGAGGAGCAAACTTCTCGTGAAGAGATAAAGGTTAAATTGCCTCAAACGGCGGAATTTATACATTTGAAAAAAGGTGATAATTTACAAATATCATTTCCTAAGCAGCAAGTTAATGTCTTTCCCAAATTACAGGATAAATAACCAAGATGATGACGAAAGGGAAATCAAAAACACCGCTTAAATTAGGCTTATTGTTACTACTCTGTCCTCTTTTATTATGGTTAGTGTTGTTAGTTATTTTACCGCAGTTGACCATGTTAAATATTTCGTTACAAGAACGTGTCGCGCCACGCATTTATGAATATGGTTTTAGTAATTACATTGAATTTTTTACTGAACCTCTTTATTGGAATACCTTCTTACGCACGGCAGTGATGTCGATCATAGCCACTGTATTAACCTTAATCATTGCTTTTCCAATTTCATATTACATCGCAAAAATGTTACGAGGCCGAGCCAAAGGGTTGCTGTTGGTGCTTTGTTTAATTCCATTTTGGGTCAGTGAGTTAGTAAGAACTTATGGTTGGATGATCTTGTTGCGTGAAAGTGGGGTAGTGAGCTCCTTTTTACAATACATAGGTATGACAGAAGGACCTATTGAGTTCCTTTATACCGATGCAACCATCATGTTGGGGTTGGTCTATAGCAGCATGTTATTTATGGTTGTGCCGTTAACATCAACCTTAGAAAGCCTGGACGATAGTTATATTGAAGCGGGATATGATTTAGGAGGCAATGGTTTATCTGTTTTTTGGCAAATCATTGTACCGCATGCTAAACCTGCCATTATATCCGGTTGTATTGTGGTATTTATGCTGACATTGGGTAATTATTTAACGCCTATTTTACTCGGAGGTAAATCCAGCCTATGGTTTACGGAGCAGATATTTACGCAATTTATTACCCGATTTAACTGGCAACAGGGCTCGGCATTTGGTGTTTTACTCTTAAGTATTTCTTCTTTAATTGTGTGGTTGGGTTTGAAACTTAGTCGTCAATCTTTCAGTAAAGTAATGTCGTAGGAGACGCCGTATGATCCCATCGATTCCTCAGTCGACACTCTTTAAGTCTAGTTTTAGGCTTTATGCTTTTATCTTCTTTGCTTTTTTAATGGCTCCTTTAGTAGTTGTTGCTGTATTTGCATTCAATGACAGTATGTTTCCCTCTTTGCCTTGGCATGGTTTTACTTGGGATTGGTTTTTCTCAGATAGTGAACCAAAGTTAGGATTATTTCATGACCCTCAGTTATACCAATCAATCGCAACTAGCTTTCTCGTTGCAACTTGCACCACGGTTTTAGCGGTCGCATTAGCGGTTAATAATGCTTTTTTGTTTGAGCGATCAACATTCCGAGGAAAAAGTATTTTATATATGTTGATGTTATTGCCATTGGTAATACCCGGGGTTATTTTAGGTGTATCGATTTTAATCATGAGTTCGAGTATTGCTAACTATTTTGATGATGTGTGGGCAATTGATATTGAACTATTGAGACCAGGTTTAACGTTAGTTGTGATTGGTCAATTTGCTTTCATTACTACTATTTGCACATTAATTGTTGCTGCTCGGTTACGCAATTTTGATTTAAGTTTGGAAGAAGCTGCATTGAACTTAGGGGCGAGCAAGTTACAAGCGATACGCACTATTACTATTCCTTATCTGTTACCTGCAATTATTGGTGCTGCGGTGATCAGTTTTTTAATGTCTTTCGAAAACTTCAATACCACCTTGATGCTGGTAGGCTCAGATAGCCCGTTAACCATCACCCTTTATGACCGATTACGAGAGGGAGCGACACCTGTTATTAATGTTGTGTCATTATTATTAATGTTAGCGAGTGTTGTTTTGGCATTAGGTAACTACTTTTTAACAGGCAGAAAAAGTACGGCCGAATAAAGATGATGTAACAAGGATGTTCGCTTTTAGCTGCTCTGAAGTTCTTAATATGATTTGTTTAAGACTATGTAACAACTTAAGTTAATGAATAAGAAGCCACTCAATGAGTGGCTTCTTTGTATTTTCTGATTATATTGTTATTAAGCGGTTGCCTCATCAACTAGGTATAAGATGGATTGATAAGGGATACCACTATGGTGTGATAGGCCTATTTCACAGGTACGGCTATTACTAAATCCTCGTTTACAATGTTCAGGCACTTGATCTTTGAGTGTATGAACAGCCGCTGCGTTTAGTTCTGGCGTGGTGAATCCTTTATCACCCGCCCATCCACAACATTGAATATGCTCTGGGACAATCACATCACTTGCACAGGATTTAGCTAATGTCAGCATGCTATTTTCTAATCCCATCCGTTGAGCACTACAAGTAATATGCAGCATCACCGTTTCTTTGATAGGCGAAAATTGTAAGTGTGACAGTAAGTATTTAAGTACAAATCCAGTCGGTTCTAATACTTCCATCGCATGTGTAAACTTATCGATACTTTGTTTAGCACAAGGGCTGGTGTCCATTAAAATTGGCCATTTCCCCTGTTCGCTGGCTTCCCATAGTGCGGCTTCTAATTGCTGCGACTTTTGCAATGCAAGTTCACTCATTCCTTTGCTGTCGTATGGCATTCCACAACATTGATCTGTTAAAGACTCTGGAATGATAATGTCAAAGCCTGCTTTTTTAATTAATGATTCAGTGACTTCAGTTAATGGACGACTATCGCTATTATTCGCTTGCTGTCCCATGGTTCGCGCCGCACATGACGGGAAATAAACGACTTTTTTGCTGTCTTTATTTTCTTTATTTTGGCTAAAAGTACTGCTCACTTTATGCTTGTTAGCGGTAGGCATTTCAGGGATCCACATTGGCGTTTTCCCTGCGCTTAAGCTACGCACTTTATTCGTGACTTTCGCGACGGTTTTATCGCCTAAGGTTTTTTGAGCAACGCTGCTCACTTTAAGTCCCATTGATGCCATTTTAGTGGTGGCGGTGAAATGGTCTGCCGTCCAACGGGCAATAGGTGTGAATTTTTTATATTTACTGGTGCGTAATTTTTTAACTAAATCACCCGTATTAATACCAACCGGGCAGCGTTCAGAACATAAACCTGTTGCCGCACAAGTGTCTATACCTTGGTATTCAAAAACATCGCGTAATGCTTTAGCATCTTCTGTCTCGTTATTATTTTCTCTACGCTGTAGTTCGCGATACAACACAATACGTTGACGTGGCGACAAGCTGAGTGTTCTTGAAGGGCATACTGGTTCACAAAAACCACATTCAATACAGCGGTCAATCAAGTCATCCGCTTTAGGCATTGGTTTTAGGTTTTTAAGATGCGAAATAGGATCATCGTTAATAATGACACCTGGATTTAGTATGCCTCTAGGATCAAACAATGCTTTTATTTTTTGCATTAAAGCATAACCGTCTTTACCCCATTCGAGTTCAACATAGGGGGCCATATTACGGCCTGTACCATGCTCTGCTTTTAATGAACCTTGATATTTTACTGCCACTAATTGCGCCACAGCATCCATGAAATCGCCATAACGTTTTATTTCTGCTGGCGCATCGAAACTTTGAGTGAATACAAAATGTAAATTACCTTCAAGTGCATGCCCGAAAATAATGGCTTCGTTGTAATTGAATTGCTCAAATAGCGTTTGTAAATCATGTACGCCTGCAGCTAAATGTTCGACAGGAAAAGCAACGTCTTCAATAATAACGGTTGTACCGACTTCTCTTACTGCGCCAACGGCAGGGAACATGCCTTTACGAATGCCCCATAAGGTAGCCACCATATTGGCATCTGTGGTAAAAGAGACTGATTCTATAACGTTAAATTGAGCGACCGTTTGCATTATGGCCTGACATTGTTGATCTAATTGCGCTGTATCACTTGCCCGAGACTCTATTAAGAGGGTACCTGCTTGTAAATCTAATGTTTCAAGGAAACTAGGCATGCCTGGTTTATCGGCGACTGAGCGCATTGCTCTGCCATCCATCATTTCTACTGCTGAAACAGGCTCTTTGGTTAATGCGGTTACCGCTTTACTTGCTTCTTCAATATTATTAAATACGATTAATGCAGAGGCTTTGTGAGGATGTTCAATCACAGTGTTATAGGTAATTTCAGCAATAAAGCCGAGTGTACCTTCTGAGCCGATCATTAAATGTTTGATTACTTCAATAGGGTCTGAGTAATCGACTAACGAATTAAGCGAATATCCGGTTGTGTTTTTGAGACGATATTTATGATTAATACGCTCTGTTAATTCAGCATTATTGGCAACATCTGCACATAGTGCTTCAATGCCTGAGATTAACGCGGGTTGCTTTAACGTGAAAGCGGCAATACTGTCTTTATCAGCGGTATCGAGTAATGTGCCATCTGAAAAAACTAACTTCATACTATCAATCGTGCGGTAAGAGTTTTGTGCTGTACCGCAACACATACCACTTGCATTATTAGCAGCAATGCCCCCGATTTTACAGGCATTGATAGAGGCTGGATCTGGCCCTATTTTGCGTCCAAATGAAGCAAGGTATTTATTTGCATCAGCGCCGATTACGCCCGGTTGCAATGTGATTTTGTGTCCATCATCGTGTATTTCATGTCCACGCCAATCATCGGTTAAGGTAATTAATACTGAGTCAGATACTGCTTGGCCTGAGAGGCTGGTGCCCGCCGCACGAAATGTACAGGCGATGTTTAGTTGGCCGCAGGCTTTAATGGTAAAAATGACTTCATCAATGTTTTTTAAGCGTAAGACCATCTTGGGAATTAAACGGTAAAAACTGGCATCAGTCCCGTAGGCAAGTCGTAATGCTTGATCGGTATAAATTCTATCTTGGTCGATATGCTGCAACAACATGTCTTCTAATTGTTGGTAGGGTTGTTGACTGTTTTTCATTATAAATCCTCAATGTGAATTGCAACGAATTGACTAATAAGGTGTGTGCCATAAATAATTGCTTATTGAATGTCGATGGCATTAGACAGACTTAAAATTAATACACTATTCGTTGTATGTTATTTTATATTTTCTTGTTTACTTAAATTCAATCGTCAAAATTGACTGGTCTATTGCAAAATATTAAATAATTAACAGTGAATCGTTAAGGTGTACGGATTTAGTTCGTGTCTAAACCCGTTTAAACAAAATACCACTGTTATTTAGGCTACTCTTATCTACACTATTTTCTCTTACTATCTTCCTTGAGCAGACATCAAGCTATCACTAATGTTAAAACCATAAATGATAATTAAACCAATAATGCCGGTAGCTGCAACATAATAGAATGTTGGGATAATAGTTTTGCGTAGAATGATTCCCTCTCTACCTAATAAGCCAACTGTTGCAGAGGCTGCAACCACATTATGAATGGCAATCATGTTACCAGCTGCCGCACCAACGGCTTGCAGAGACACCATCGCTGTACTTGAAACGGCTAACGTTTGCGCAACTTCAAATTGAAATTGACTAAACATCATATTTGAAATGGTGTTTGACCCAGCAATAAATGCCCCTAATGCACCAATCGAAGCACTGAGTGCTGGAAATAAATCACCGACAAGATTTGCAGCAAAATTAGCCGTAGTGACAGGCATACTGGCTAAAGCAGCACCGTTAATGCCTGAGTTGATAAAAATACGTACCATCGGAATTGCAAATATTAATACAAAACCTGCCCCTATTAATGTTTTGCTTGATTCTTTAAATGCGCTACCTAATGGCTTGAAGCTTCGTGATTGTAATAAAACAGCCAATAGCGCAACAAAGACCAGAATACCACCTGGTAAATACAGCGGTTCAATAGCAGAACTTATCCCTGTTTCTCCTAAAATATTGGTAAATGATAAGCTGACACTTCTTAAAAAGTCTTTAAATTCAGCACTAACACGACTAATCACTAGAATAATGGCTAACAACAAATAAGGTACCCAAGCTAAAGCAAGGCTCATCTCTTTTTTCTTAGCTACTTTGTTAAGACCGTCTTTTAGGTCCATTTTAAGTGAGCCTAACCATTCCTTAGGCCACATTGCTTCCTCTTCAAAATCCCAACCTTTTTTAGGTACAAGGAATCCTTTTTTAGCGGCAGTTACAACAATAGTAAGGCTTATTAACCCCCCCATTAATGATGGGAATTCAGGACCAAGAAAAACACCTGTTAATGCATAAGGTACGGTGAATGCTAAGCCTGCAAATATGGCAAAAGGTAAAATGTTTAATGCTTCTGTCCAGCTTTTATTCTTGCCAAAAAAGCGTGTCAGCATCATTGCCATTAATACTGGTATGAAAGTCCCTACAACAGCATGAATGATAGCGACATTATTGGTTATTTCTTGCAAGTAAATGTCCCACGTTGACCCTCCAGATACCAATATTTCTGATATGTTATGAGTATCAAGGCCTTTGTTAACACCAACGATGATTGGCGTACCAACAGCACCAAATGAAACGGGTGTTGATTGAATCATCATGCCAATGACGACAGCAGCTAATGCGGGGAAACCTATAGCAACCAGGAGTGGCGCTGCGATAGCGGCTGGTGTACCGAATCCTGATGCGCCTTCAATGAATGAGCCAAAACACCAAGCGATGATGATAGCTTGAATACGGCGGTCAGGAGATATATTGATGAAGCCTGTACGAATAACATTAATGGCCCCGGTATGTTTCAATGTGTTGAGTAAAAAAATTGCACCGAATACAATCCATAATACCGATACTGTTATGAGTAACCCCTGTAAGGACGAGGCAATAATACGCGTTGAAGACATATCCCAAACAAAGAAAGCAATAACGGCTGTTAATACAAAGGCGACTGGCATTGCTTTTTTGGCTGGCCAATTTAGCCCAACTAATAAGATTGCCGCCATTACTATTGGTAAAAATGCAATTAATGCAAGTAACGTACTGTTCATCTATTTTTCCTTTTCTATATGACTGTTATGTCCCCATAACCATGACTAAAAACAGAGTGACATTAACGCGTCTTTCTTTGTTTTTTGTTGTGCATTTGTTAATGGATTGTGACGATACTCCTTTGTTTTTTCTCTATATATAGAGATAATGACAAACATTGTTTCCAAAACAGGTGTAATGATGACAAAGACTGATGATTTAATTCTATTTGTTCAAGTGGTAGAGCAGGGCTCATTTAGCAAAGTAGCAGAAATTAATTCCCTTACAAATTCAGTGGTTAGCAAACATATCGCCAGATTAGAAGAAGAGCTTGGCGTACAACTTTTATATAGAACAACGCGAAAATTAACACTGAGTGAAGCCGGGAAAGTGCTTTATCAAGGTGCTAAAAATGTGAGGCAGGCCGCAGTGGAAGCGATTGATGCGGTATATGGATATGCCGAAAGTATGGTTGGAAATATAAAAATGTCAGTGCCAACCATTTCTGGTGACCTTTTATTGGCGAACACTGTTGCTGAGTTTTGTAATATGCACCCTGGACTCACGGTCGACATGTCTATGAGAAATTCTTTTGTGGATTTAGTGGAAGGTGGCTACGATTTAGTGATTAGAACCGGCGATATGAACGACTCAAATTTAATCGCTCGCCACTTAATTGATTCTCAGTGGGTTATTTGTGTCGCCCCCGCTTATATTCAACGGTTTGGAAGACCCACTACACCAGAATCGTTAGTTAATCATAATTGCCTACAATACGCGTATCAAACAACAGGGGCCTCTGAGTGGGAGTTCAAAGGGAATAACAGTAATTATATTATTAAAGTGTCAGGGAACTTCACCACTAATAATGCGGGATCATTGCGAAAAATTGCATTAGGCGGGAATGGGGTGGCTTATGTGCCACGTTGTTTAGTGTATCAAGATATTTTGAAAGGCGACTTAATTGATATTTTTCCTGAGCAGGTAGGTAAGAAACTAGGTATTTATGCTGTTTATCCATTTACACGTCAGGCTCCGCTGAAGATTCGTATGTTGATTGAACATATTCGAGAAAGTTATTTAGCAATAGGTGAGTCTTTTTAGTGATTTAAGTGAGTTGGATTAACGACATCATCAATCTAGCGGCTAGCTTATCAAATTGCTAAGCCGCTAAGTCAGTAAATTATTGAGCTATTAAAGCTGTAGTTGTAATAGCAGTTGTAATAGCCAAAATCACTGTACCACTAAAAATCAATTTAACGCCTACCTAGTTAAGCTTGTAACTAACTACACCTTTAAGCAACTAAACCTCCAAGTAACTAAACTTGCAAGTAACTAAATCCTTAAGCCACTACACCTTTGAGCCACTAAATTTCTATATAGTTAGAACGCTATACTGTTAAACCTTCAGATCTTTAAATCATTGAGTTATTAAGTTAACGCATTGATTGATACTAAACGGCGCTGTCATTGTGATGGACTTTGCTAATACGTCTATTTTAATAACATTATGTTAACCACTTCTATTCATACTCTTTATTAATGAGCTTATGCCGCCTAAGAAATCATTTTTTTGAATGTTTTTTATGATGATGGCAAATGCCAAATGTGAATTAAATGTTGCTATTTTGTTGGTGAAATAATACTCAACAACTAGTGAAAATGTTATAAACGTGCGTTTCGTCACTTTTTTTTAACATACCCTTTATAATCTTTCATCAACAAAGGTGGATGAGCTTTTTAAAACTGTTTTGTGATCTCTGTCGTTCACGTGTATGCTTGCGCACTTCTAATTTGGCGATAGTATTCATAGGGGCTATATCGATTATTGTTTCTTTACAATGCCAAAAAATATAACTTTTATAGAGTTGGGCTTGTTTATTGATCTAACTCTTTGTTTTTGTGATAAATAGGATTTAAAAAATGGATAGCAAACTGATTCTTGTACTTAACTGTGGTAGTTCTTCTTTGAAGTTTGCCATCATTGATGCCGTTAATGGCGATGAAAAACTTTCAGGTCTTTCTGAATGTTTGCAGTTAGATAATGCAAGTATTAAATGGAATTTAGAAGGTGTTAAAGGAAAAGCTGATTTAGGCGCAGGCGCTGCACATGAAGAAGCATTAACGTACATCGTAGATGAAATTCTTTCTTTAAATCCAGCATTAAAAGCAAACCTATTTGCTATCGGGCATCGTGTTGTTCATGGTGGTGAACAGTTCACTAAATCAGCGGTTATCTCTGACGAAGTAATGAAAGGTATTGAAAATTGTATCTCATTAGCACCATTACATAACCCTGCACACCTAATCGGTATTCGTGCAGCTCAAAAAGCTTTACCTGCATTATCAAATGTAGCGGTATTCGACACTGCGTTCCACCAAACAATGCCAGAAGAAGCGTACTTATATGCTCTACCATATAAACTTTACCGCGATAATGGTATTCGTCGTTACGGTATGCACGGTACAAGCCATTACTACATCAGCCTACAAGTAGCTGATGTGTTACAAAAACCTGTGTCTGAGTTAAACATCATCAATTGTCACTTAGGTAACGGTGGTTCTGTTTGTGCGATTAAAAATGGCGTTTCTGTAGATACTTCAATGGGTATGACCCCATTAGAAGGGCTTGTAATGGGAACTCGTTGTGGTGATGTTGACCCTGCAATCATCTTCCATTTACACGATGAGCTAGGTTATAGCATGGCAGAAATCAATGACATGCTAACAAAAGAATCTGGTTTATTAGGATTAACAGAAAAAACATCAGATTGTCGTTTTGTTGAAGATAATTACGACACAGATGAAGCTGCAAAACGCGCAATGGATTTATACTGTTACCGTCTAGCTAAATACATTGGAAGCTACACAGCAGCCTTAGATGGACGTTTAGACGCGGTTATCTTCACTGGTGGTATCGGTGAAAACTCAGCACCAATCCGTCAACTAACATTAGAGCGTTTAGGTTTATTAGGCTTTAAAGTTAACGAACAAGAAAACTTAGCAAACCGCTTCGGTAAGTCTTCTAACCAAGGTATTATCACTGAAAAAGACAGCACTATCTCAATGGTTATTCAAACCAACGAAGAGTGGGTTATCGCACAAGATACATTAGCACTAGTGAACGTTTAATTCTCACATTGCTTTAAAAATGAAAAGGCTAATCAGAAATGATTGGTTTTTTTTTGTGGGTGTTTTTTTTATAGTTTACTTTTTCAACTTTAAGTTTTTAGTGCTCAAATGAGATAAAGGTTTTAGTCTAGTTTACTCATTGCCATTATAAACTTAGCGCCAGCTAAATGGCTAGATGGACATTTATGTTGGAAAAGCATCCCATTATATTTAAAACGCTGAAAATCAAAAAAAGTAAATCAAATAAGAAAAAAAGCACCTTAAGATCGTAAAATAATCGACTTAATCTTTAACTTCAAACTGTTGAAAGGTAAGTTAACTTAATAGCTGAACATATTGTAGTGATAGCTGCTTGGAGGTTATGTATTTCAAAGTTGGATCTGCCGTATGTTGATAATGATTTATTATGACTTAGTTTCGCCAACTTTAAGTCTCATTATCTGAATCGTTTTTCATCATTGTAATTCTAGTTATATTCGAGATGTCGTTATTAAAGCAACATTAAAAATGATTAATTAAAGCAGTATTTGTGTTTTTAAAAATAGAATATCAATATAAGTACATGATAAAATTATTGTTATTTATTTTAAATAATGACGAGTTTAAAACTCGTTAAAATAAAACACAATACTGCCGCCTGATAATGACGTTCCTACATTAAGATTTAACCCAACTCCCATATTTTTGACTAGATCTTTGAATTTGTGAGTATCAAATAAAATACCTAAACCCATAGTGTAAAAATGATCTGTTTGGAAAGAGTTGGTCATATCGCCATGCATGTCAGTACGTTGTAAGTTTAAGTAAATAGATTCTGCATCAAATGGGTTGTTGTGAATATCAAAATGCAGTTTAACTCCATTGTTCAGACGCACGCCCTCAGGTGTTGCGCCTACAATCGCTTTAGAGCCTGAATAAACCCTACCTATTAAGTAATTTAGATCCGACGTTACTCGCCATTTTCCCCAATCAGTTGCTTGGGTATAAGTTAATTGTATATTAGGTTCAATAATCGCGGCATTGGCTCTCGTATTGAAATAAGCATTATCCAGAGCTGGTTTTAAGCTTTTTGAGAATCCACTATTATAATGATGTTTATTTTTATGATGCATTAAATAGCCTCCCAGACGTAGTCTTAATTTAAAGTGTTCTGTAAGTCGTAGGTCTTGAATATAAGCATTATAAATAGAGTAGATATGGTCTACATTTTTATCGGGTTGTTCAATCAAATCGTCAAAGAAATCATGATTAGTTTTTTGTTTTATATAATACCAATCACACTAATTAACTGATCTATTTTACTTGTTAAAATAACTTATTTCTTCGTTGTAAATTTCGTAAAGGGAATAACCATTTAGCTCGATTTACGCCTTAAACTAAGTCATTTTTTCTGCGTAAAATTTAGATCACTTATTTAATGTAATCGGTATAAGTTAAACGAAACATTATTTTATTGGAAAAATCTTCATTTTTTTTATCTAATACGAATGTATAGGGTAAGTTATAAATGCTCAGTGAGTTGCGTAAGGCAATCGCATCTCTGCCTGTTTGGTTTTCTTTATTCTTATTGAATAAAGTCTGTGGATCAAAATTACTAATACCGATACTGATTGAATCACTGTCAGAAAGTACGACTGCAGTTGCAAGTGCTTCAGTTGAATTTCGCTGTGCTGTAGAGGAAAGTGATAACGGGGAATAGGCTAGTAACAATAATAAGGTAAGAGATTTAATCACTATAAGAATCCATTCTATATTTAACTTAATTCCTTAAAGCTGTCTATTAAAAGAAAAAGTGTGTCGTAATTTAGATAAGTAATATAGCAAATACATATTGTTCATTAGTTGAAGGGGAGGTCGGCCGTGTATACCTTTTATCATGATGAGGAATATATTTTCTGCTCTATATTGCTATCAATATGATAAAAATAAATATTGTTAACTTACTGATTAAAGCAAGTCAGACGATTGACGTTTTAATGTTAATTCAGGTATTTGTGATGGCTATCAAGCACAAAATACTCTTTGAATAATAATGAGTTTACCCAGAGAATAAGCGGTAATCATTAACTCGAATAAAAGCATAATTTGGAACTAAACTAATAAAACATGCATTAGAATAAGTATTCTATGTTTATTTTTATACGTTAATTTATTTTTTAAGCACACATTTTAGAATCTAGTTGATCGTCTACAGATACTAATCGTTCCTTAATTGATTCTAATAGATCTTCTACTGATTTTAAGGTTTTTACATTTGCTATTTCTAATACGTTAAAAACAAACCAACAGTGAGGGTCATGTTCATACCAACGTAATCGAGAGCAATTTAATCGGAAATCAAATGCCTGTTCTATGGTCATTAGGTTTGGCTGGCTTCGCTTTACCAGTTCAATGATATCATTTAAGATAGGCTCTCTAGCCTCTTGCTTCATACCTTTAAACTTATCTAGATTTGTCCCAAGTTTAGGGCGTTTATCATACCAACGACTCATAAGTTAGCCTTTATATTTCAGTGTTTAGTATATAGACAATACATTTGATAATAAAAAGGTATTGTTAAAGTCAAAAATACATCCAATCAGACTTCATTATTGCATAAATTTAATTTTTTAATAGTCTTTAATGTAAAAAATATACCCTTAAATGATTAATATTTATTTTGGCGATAGTCGAGAAGTTAAGGATTTTCTTTGAAATACTTGTTTAGCGTGATCTGGTTGTTTTAAATTGTTAATTACATTAATAAATAATGTTGTAGTTAAGTTTATGAAACAATTGTATTGAAAGCGAATAGATTTTTTATAGTTTATTATACTAATAGGGTAGTGAATCGTATTATCTTTCCATAAAATCAATAAGACATCTCTATTCTTATTACGCAATGCTCGTGTTTTGTGTTCTTAATCATTGAAATACTTCATCCTTACCATCTTTTCCATGTAGCTGCAGTGTAAGTAACGATGTGTTTTAAGATTTTCAGGCTTAGTAGGTGTGCTGTATTGCTTAAGGTAATTTGAGGAAGCACATAAAATAACGCGAATTGGCGCAATATCTTTAACAATTAATGGCGAGGTTTTAAGTTGATCAATACGAATCGCCACATCAAGTTCTTCATCTACGATATCAACTTTTCGGTTATTGAATTGTAAATCTACATTGAATTATTTACAGGGTCATGGATAGCGTAATGGGAACTCTACTACTAACTTAGCCGTGTGTCTTAATGCAAATGAAACTGGTGTGTTAATGCGTCATGCACCTTTGGAATTTTATTGTAAAACATCAAGTTGTGAGTCCATGTCATCAACCATGTAATCAATGCTTAATAATATTTTTTGGGTATGTTGATATCCCGCTTTAGTCAAGCTGACTTTACGTGTTGTACGGAGTAATAATCGTACATGAAATTGCACTTCTAATTTTGAAAATATTTACTATTAACTGAGGGACAATTGCATGACTGAAACTGCATTACTAAAGCGATTTTCAATGACTATGGCAACAAAGACATATATTGCATTAATTCTATCTATCATTATTTCTATTCTGTATTAATTATTATAGCTATTCACTAATACTTTCTATTAATAATAAAGTGTCTAAGTTCCAATTAATAAGGGGTTGAAGTGTTGACTGGTAATGCTTATGAGGAATTTGATGGTGCACATGAAGGCTATTACATTCAGCCAACCTTATTAAAAGACACTAACGATATGCGCGCCTTCCAAGAAGAGATCTTTATGCCAGTAATCAGCATTACCCCTTTAAAAATGAAGCGGATACATTAACCATTGCTAATGAGACTGAGTTTACTTTAGGTGTTGGTTTATAGATGCATGATAACAATAGAGCCTACCGTGTTGGACGTGGTATGAAAGCAGGTTGTGCATGGACAAACTGTTATCATTTATATACTGCCCCAACAGTATTTGGTGGTTACAAACAGTCAGATATTTGGACGAGAAATCATAAAATGATGTGAGTGTATGACCAATAAACTAAAAATATGTTGGTTAGTTACGATATTAATCCACTGGGGTTTCCCTAAACTTCTTTTTACTATTAATGTTGTTGATAAACGAATATATATTAATTATGGTAAAAGTAAGGGAGTATTTTATTCATTTGCTTTTTTTTTGATTATTTATCAAATTTTAAAAGGACTATATAGGTTTTGGCACAATTAAAAGTTTACTTATAATCGATATCTCAGCCTAAAAAGAAGAAATATCTCTATTTTGAGTCTTATTTAATAGGATGTTGGTAGCAAATATTTATTATTAATCCTTGTTTTTTTCGTTCTATTCCATTAATTATTTCTAGTCAGTTACTTTCTCTAGATTTAAATACAATCTTGTTTTTCTAAAATAAGATATTAAATATCTTTATATTCCATACTCATACCCTATTAAATTATTCGTTTTTTAATTTGTCCTTCACTCTATCTACTAAAGACAACAGAGTGATTAATATTGAAATGTAGTAAACGTTATATTAAAAAATAATTCGATAAATTGAGGGGCAGAATTGGCCTTAAAAAGGTGATTTAAATGGAAGTGAATTCTCGTTAAATGGACAAATATTTATCTGCATTTATGATGATTTATCATTAATATCTAAATACATACTTTATACAAAATACTCTTAAAGTATTACGCCTTGCTTTTCTGATTTGGTTAATTATACTTCTATTTTTTGTGAAATCACCTTAGAGATTTAATTAATGAATCAAGCGCTGCAAGACGCTCAGCCTACCTCTAGTAGAATTGAAAGCATTCATGTTGATAAGGCAGACCTTGATAATCAATCTGTCTGGGAAGTTAGATTACGAGCATTTTTAAAAATTGAATATTCATTAAGAAGGCGTCAATTAATACGTTCATTATGCTTAGGTATTTTTACGTGTAGTGTCGGTCTTCTGGCTTTTACTTTCAACCTTCCACAAGTTATGCCTGCATGGTTATTTATGACTGGTTTAGTAAGCGGAGGAACGTCCTTTTTTATTTTATTGTTTATTATTCCTTTGGTTAAAATAGGGAAAAATAATAGAAACAGTTTATCGAGGCGCTTTTATCAATATGATCTTATAATTGAATTTATTGATTTAAAAGTTGTGCTTATCGATCGTCGTAATGCCAATATAATCTGTCAGCTGGATAGGTAAATAATGAAACAGTCTAGTTCTTTAATTCCCCCTAAAGCATCATTAATGACTAGATTATCGAATGTAATGTTAAAGGTTAGCTTTTGGGCCTGTGCTGTACTTTTTTTATTGATTGCAGCAGTGCCTTTAGATTCAATGACTCAAATGTGTGTATCTGTTGGGGTTATTGCTTTTGTCTATACCGCTTCATCGGAGGCTTTACAGCATAGTAAAAAGAAAGATTTACTGCGTATTATCGTTATCATCGTAGGGACGTTACTCTCGATTCGTTATTTAATTTGGCGTGGTTTATACACTTTAGACGCTGATGATATTTTATCTCTTATTGCGATGTGGTTAGTCTTTGCTGCAGAGGTCTATTCTGGCGTTATTCATTTATTAGGCTGTTTAGTTAATGCCTTGCCATTAAATCGACCGGCATTATCGTTAGATGGTTATACCGAAGAAGAAATTCCCACCGTTGATTTACTGGTACCCACTTACAATGAATCAGAAGAATTACTTGAAGTTACATTACGTGCTGCTCTGATATTAGATTACCCTAAAGCAAAATTAAAAATTCATCTTTTAGATGATGGTGGCACTGACCAGAAAATTAATCAATCTGATCAAGTTGCGGGTAAAGAGGCCTTACAGCGTCGCCAAAACTTACAAGCTTTATGCCTTAAATTGGGCACTTACTACCATACTCGAGAGAAAAATGAACATGCTAAAGCTGGTAATATTAACAGTGCTTTAGAGAATATGGATGGAGAGTTAATTGTTATTCTCGATGCAGATCATGTTCCTACCACTGATTTTTTATCAAGAACGGTTCCTTGGATGATAAAAGATGAAATGGTTTTTTTAGTACAAACACCGCATTTTATGGCAAATCCAGATCCAGTAGAACGTAACTATTTTTCATCATTTACACGTATGCCTTCTGAGAATGATATGTTTTACGGCATCATTCAAAAAGGATTAGACTTTTGGTCTTCTTCTTTTTTCTGTGGCTCTGCAGCTGTTTTAAGACGTAAGTATTTAGATATGGTTGGCGGTATTGCTGGTGATTCAATTACTGAAGATGCGGAAACCGCCTTAGAGTTACATGCAAAAGGGTACAAGTCAGTATATGTTGAGCAACCTATGATCAGTGGGCTAGCAACTGAAACGTTTGCTTCTTTTATTCAACAACGTATTCGTTGGGCGCAAGGGATGGCTCAAATCCTGATCCTTAAAAAGCCTTTTCTAAATCGTGGATTAACTTGGTATCAAAAATGCGGTTATATGAGCTCTATTCTTTTTTGGTTTTTTCCCTTTGCTCGACTAATTTTTTTACTGTCTCCATTAGGTTATCTTTTGTTTGGTTTAGAACTTATTAAAGCTTCATTGATCGAAATACTTGCTTATACCGTACCTCATATTATTATTAGTTTTCGTCTAAGTAATTTTTTGTATGGCAATGCTCGCTGGCCTTTAGTTTCAGAATTATATGAAATTTTACAGAGTGCGTTTATTTTTAGAGCGTTATTGACTGTATTTAGAAACCCAAGGCAGCCTTCTTTTATCGTGACACCTAAAGGTGAAAGTTTAAGTGAAACTTATGTTTCCTCATTGTCAGGTATTTTTTATTGGCTATTAATTATATTAAGTGCGGGCAATATTGGAGCTATATACCATTTCATCGAATCACCATTAACCCGAGAAGTCACTTTAATGGTTTTTATTTGGAATACTTTTAATTTAATTCTTTGCCTTGGGTTAATGAAAGTACTTATTGAAAAGAAACAATTACGTAATAACTCAAGATTACCTGCGTATGACGATGTAGATATTTATGATGAAAATGGGAAATGTTGGAAAGGAAATTTAGTCGACCTGTCTGTGGATGGGGCAAAAATAACACTCAATTTCGATCAGACATTGTCAGAGACCGTTTCGTTATTGGGGTATTCCAATGCGTTGCAAAAAAGTGTCAGTCTATCTTGTAACATTATGTACCAAAATATTGACTCAGGTGAAGTTAGAGTTAAATTTGTAGCTTTGAGTGATAAAGATAAAGACAAAATAATTGCCTATACGTTATGTGATAGCTCTCGATGGGAAAATTTTCACAAACGAAGAACTCGTCGCATTTCTTATTTGTATGGGGTTACGCATGTAATAAGCGTCAGTGTTAAACCGATTTTTTTACATATTTTAATGAAGTTAAAACAGAGAACATGATGTCGACAATAATAAATATATTCAAAGAAAACGTTAAGTTAGTTTCTATTTTACTGGTTGTTTTATTCTCAATGAATACACAAGCAGAGACGTTAAAAAAATTTCCTCTTAGTGATTTTTATTCAGGAAATTCAACGCTGAGATTGGCTGGAGAAAAAGCGATTAGAGATCTTTCTATACCATTATCTCCGTTAGTAAAAGTGACTTCTGCCACCCTCAATATTGAAGCAATTTCATCGATTGCATTATTAGAGCATCGCTCAGTATTAAGTATTCGTTTTAATAACACGACGATAGGACAAATTGCTTTTGATCCTAAAAAGCCAGAATTTTCAGCGAGTATAGATATACCTCCATCATTGTGGCTCAATGAGTACAATACATTAAGTTTTGTTGCAAGCCAGCACTCTACCATCTGCCAAGCTGGTGATGCACCGGAGCTGTGGAGTGAAATCAATTTACATAAGTCTTCTCTGACATTAAATACAATCACCAGTATTGAAAATTTGAATTTACAAAAACTATCAAGTTACTTTCACCCTGGTATTGGTAGTCAACGCGATGTAAAAGTTTTCAGTTTTGATAATGATAGTAATTTACCTGATATAAAACGTAATGTTTTATCTTCAATTGCACAGGGTCTAGCATTACGAGAGCAATATAGAGGCCTTAAGTTTGATTACCAAACACTGGCTCAACTTGATAACACAACAGCAGTACTTAACGGTGTAAGCTCTCATAAAGCAGATGAGCTTTATAATCGTAGTAGTTGGTATCTTGGTAAAAAACAAAGCGATGAGCTACATGTATTAGTCGGTACAAAGGAAACGTTAGCTCATTCATTATCTACAACGACGCTTGAAAGTATTAAAGGTCCATTTATAAAAATTGAGCAAACACCTGAAGTTAAGACTGGAACAGATATCTTAGTCGCATCACAGGTTCGGTTAATTATTTCAGGTACAACAGGAAAAGAGCTAATTGAAGCGGCTAAAAGCTTGGCTTATATGGATGATGAATTAAACCCTGATAGTTTAGTTAATATCATTACCCAACCCAATTCAGCAGAGAGACCTTCACAGCAAAATGTAACGTTGCACCCTGGAAAAACCTACGCATTTAATAATATAGGCGTGGAATCAACGATTTTTAGCGGAGAAGGCTTATTTTCTAAACAAGTGGAGATTCGTTTACCGGCTGATTTTTATGTTGCTGAGAATGCGATGATCAAATTATCTTTAGATTTTAGTTATGGTGCTGGATTCGGTCCTGGTTCTACCTTGAATATTTTATTAAATAATGAAGTGGTCCATGGATTAACATTGGATGATAGTGACGGTGATTTTTTCCATAATTACAAATTATCAGTACCTGCTCGATTCTTAAAAGGTGGAGTGAATAACTTAGTTTTTAATGTCAGTCAGAAAACTGAACCTGTACAAGGGCAATGTACCAATGTAGTGGGCGACTATTTGTATTTTCAACTTAGTAATGTTTCAACCATTTCTATTCCAGACGCCGCGCATTTGGCAAGACAACCAGATTTGAAATTAATGTCAGATACAGGGTACCCGTTTACGAAATTTACTAGTGATGAAAATGTTAGTATTTATATTACTCAACCAGAAATGTTGTCTGCTGCATTAACTATGTCAGGTAAGCTGGCACAATCAGCGGATAATTTAATTCCCAATCTCAGTATTGTATTTGGGTTACCTGAAACAATGACTGACAACGCATTAGTATTGGCTAAACCATCAGACTTAAATGAGCAATTATTTGATAATGTATCTGCATCAGTGACAGATATTAAAAAATGGCCATATCGATTACAAAATTATTTATACAAACACGTTTCAGGTGATAAACGCGATGATAATGTAGAGAATAATCCAATCTCAATATTTACCTCTGAAGAAAGTTCACTAGGACAACTTTCTGTTTTAATTGCATCTGAAAATCCTTACGCACAAAAAGATGGAACATTATTTATTATTGTTGCTGATAGTAGTGATATTTTAACTGAGAGGATCGAGCAACTTGTACAGTCTTCGTTATGGGGACAATTATCGGGGGATTTTTTCGTATGGGAAAATGCTAAAAAGCCATTATTTGTAACGCAAATTTCGAACCCATATCAAATTGGTCAAGCGGATACATGGTTAGAAGTGAGAGCATGGCTTTCGAATAATCCTTTGTATTGGTTAATTGCAGCTTTACTGATCGCATTATTATTGAGTGCTATTGTTTATATTTTATTAAAACGACGCCAGAAAAATATTAAGGCTGAATGGTAAGCATGTTTGTGAAAATTTTTTTATCTATTATTATGGCGCTCTTTTTGACACAGTGCTCAGATGTAAAGCAGAGCCCATTTCAAAAGAGTTGGAGTCTATATCAAGAGTTGTTTATTGATAATGGACGAATAATAGATACTGTAAATAAAAATATTTCACATAGTGAAGGGCAAGGATATGGTTTACTTTTTGCCGTATCAGCAGATGATCGCGAAGCGTTTAAAGCAATCTGGTCATGGACCCAACATACACTTCAACGATCAGATCATTTGTTTAGTTGGAAATATGAGCCATGCACTTCTACTGACCAAACATGTATTACTGATAAAAATAATGCCACAGATGGCGACATCTTAATTGCTTGGGCGTTATTAATTGCCGCAGAACATTGGGGTGTAAAAGAATATAAAACGCAGGCGATAAGTATCTTAGATGCTATTAAATCTAAACTTATTCGACAACAGTTTGGTTACCATTTATTAATGCCTGCAAACTATGGTTTTGATTCAATAAATGGTCAGATACAAATTAACTTATCTTATTGGGTTTTTCCCGCTATTAATACATTTTTTGACGCGACAAATGATCAAATATGGAATGATGTTTATAATTCTGGAATTAGGCTATTAAAAGAAGCTCGTTTCGGGCAATGGCAACTTCCGCCTGATTGGTTAATGATATCGGAAGAGGGGATGCGACTTGAAGGGGCATTATCTCAAGACTACGGGTATAACGCCTGTCGATTACCTATTTATTTAATGTTGGCAGATGTTCAGGATAAAACACTAATATCTCCCTTTTTAGACTTTTGGAATCAATCAACTGTCCCTGCTGTTGTTCATTTAGATAAAGGAACTGTGGCAGAATATCGTTACTCGTCAGGTATGGAAGCTATCGCGGTAGCAACGAAACATATTATAGATAATAAAGTTTTACCTACACTCCCTGCTATTACTGCACAGACAGATTATTATTCTGCTAGTTTAATTTTACTTTCTCAGCTGTCTTTATTGAAGGAATAATGGCCAATAATGAATATCATTAAATTAATGTTTTTATCTTTTTTGTCTTTTACCTCAGCCAATATCTCTGCTGCAGATGCTGCTGTTGAATATAAAACGCAGAATATTATTATTCAACGGAATTCATATAAACAACAGATAGAATTAGCTCAAAAAGAGCCTGATACTAGTGATTTTTGGTTTCATATACATCGTGAAAAGGGTGCTCAAGCTCAACAAGAGTTGAATCGATTAAGACAATTAACACCTTCATGGCAACCTGATGAAGTTATGCTGAATGCACTTGCATACCTCAATAAACCCAAAAAAATCTATAGTAAAAAGAAATCGTCACTCTTTTATAGGATTGGAAAAGGTAACGAAGCATATTGGCAGGCAATGTCGACGGATCTATTTGAACGAGCTTCTGCACTTGCTTTTAAACAAGATAAATCTACGAATAACAATTTAATGGGCTGGGTTTCTGTTAATAGAAAAGAATATCAATTAGCGATTGAACACTTCAATAAAGTGAAGGGAATTGATACAGAAGAAGGGCTCTCAGCGGCTATATCAGGATTAGTTCATCAAGCTGTCAATGATGATGATAAAAAGCTCCTCAGTATTTTGCTTAAGCGTTATCCTCAGCAACCCATTATCAAGCAAATACAGTCACAAGCATGGGATTATCATCAAGAAAAGCAGTATCAACTTGCCCTTAATTGGTTTGAATTTACCGATGATCATTATGCCCAAGTATTGACTTTAGATAAAATGGAACGCAAACAGGAAGCCAGTGATTTAGCATGTAAGCATACCTCTGAATTAGAATTGTTGAATTATTGTGTTAATCATTTTTCTATAAAACAGTTAGATTTTTTCGAACAACAGCAATATCAAAAAAGTTTGGCATTTGCAGACAAAATAGAACAATACCAAACTTTAAATAACGATCAACTAAAGCTGTCAGCTTGGTCTCATTATCATTTAGGACACAAAAATAAAAGCATATTGCTGTTTAAAAAACTTATTACTCAAGAGCCAGGTAATCAAAGCTATGCTTCTACGTTAACTCGTTTAATTGATACAGATGATGAACAACTAGTATTATTAGCACAACAATATCCATCAATTGCCATTGAATTAAAAAATAAAAAACAACAAACGGCTTGGGGACGAAAACAATTCGACCGTTTTTATGGCTTAGAAGATGAACAAAAAGCAGAACAACAGTGGATTGTTGAAACTGGGATTGATTGGCGCTTTCAAGAAAGTGATGATGCCTTGGCTAATTTAGATAGTCAGCATTACTATCTTGGTTTTTCTAAATATAAAAATGAATATCGATTTGGTATGCGTGTTAATTATCAAGGTATTAATGGAGATGACCCGAGCGTTGGAGATGATTTTTGGCAAGACGAATTAATCAGTTCTTTTGATCAACCAAGTTCGTTCAGCGAAACAGGATTAAGCGCCTATTTAAAGCGTCAGGGTAGTAATATTAATACACTTGCAGAGCTAGAGTATTGGAAGTCTAACGATGGCTTAACATCATCTCTGACGGGTAAACTTTCTGCCGTTTGGTTTCTTCCAAAATGGGTTGTTGCAAGTACACTGTATCGCGAACGTGTGGAAGATAGCTTACTCAGTTCAACTGGAGTGTATAGCGACCAAGATATCTCTGAAAGTTGGGGAGCAGTTATTGCGAACGGTATAAAAGGCGTTGCCTCATACTCGTTTGAACCTAATTGGTCTATTTCTACAGAACTAGACGCTGCGGTTATTCGTGGAGAGCAAGTACAAGACAATAAAAAATTAGCTTTACAACTTAGTTTAGTACGAAACTTACCTAATGTGTACCCTGAACAATTGGATTACTTACGTGTAGGGCCGAGTATAAGTTGGATGAGTTATGATAAAAACCTTAATTATTATACAGAAGGTAATGGCGGGTATTATAGCCCTGAAAGTTACGTTAGTGTTGGTGGACAAGTGGAGTTGTTAACGATAGAAGATAAGCGTTGGCAAGTTAAAAGTAGAATGAACCTTGGGTATTTTTGGAGTAATCCGGGTGATATCGATCGATTCCCATCTGCGGCCAGTAGCAACAGTTTATCTCAAGAATCGGATAGTGGCATTGCTGCCGAGTGGTTAATAGAAGGTCAGTGGCTTTTCAATCGTCATTGGGAAATTGCTGGGTTAGTTAGTTCATCTGTCGCCAATAGTTATAATGAAACAAGAGTAGCAGTACAACTACGCTGGAATTTCATGGGTAAATCGAGCGTGACAAGCGATGGTCTTATTTCATCGTCACCTTATGATGCAGATTATGCTTGGTATTAAAAAGAGTATTAATGATTCACTTTATGCCGCTATGGTCGTTATGATTGCCGCTTAGTTAGATATATAGTGAATTATTAAGCTAGTTTGATAATAATACCAAAAGAATTAATAAGGTGATCATTCTTGCTGGTTAAAATCACCCCTAACTGCGTTCTGATTTTTGAAGTGAGAACAACTATCTTCTACAACTCACGCCTTATTAGTGTTAATTTTTCCTGCGCAATTTCTGATCACTTATTTAATTCCATTGGTATAAATGCCATTTAATAGGTAAGTTATTCTACTTACCTTTCTATTTATTTTATGAAAAGTCTCTCTGTGTTACTACTGCTACTATACGATTTCCTATCGCGTATTTATATGCGCAGCGTACCCTATAAGCAGATTGAGCTTAAATAGTAATACACTTTTATCTGATCAACTGGAGCATCTCAGTGCCTTAATATACGTTGTGAAGTAAACATCTTCGTTTTAGAAAGTATCGATTTAACCTGTTAGCTCGTTGAGCCACTAATCATTTAATACCTGTTTATTGAATAATTATGTATAGGGAATCGTTTGCTGTGCAATGGAGTAAGTTATAAAGCAGTAACAACTCTTTAATTAATGTTTAACAAAATAACTCTATAACGACAAAAGTGTTATTTACTCTGCGTTAATGCATTCTTTTTTATAGCAATATTATGCACTTTAATAAATGAGATACATTATGTTATTTAGCGGTACTATTAAGTAACGCAATAGAATAATAAAGAAGCTTTTCCATTGATATTGATAATTAATTACTTTGTAAAAAGAACGTAAATGTTTTCATATTTTAAACGTTTAAGGAATCAGAGTAGATGATTATACTAACTACCTTACAAATTCGGATTATTGGCGTGATGCTTGAAAAAGAAGTCAACACACTATCGATGAATTAATAGATTTAAATCAAGTAATACCAAAAGAATTAATAAGGTGATCATTCTTGTTGGTTAAAATTACCTCTAACTGCGTTCTGAGTTTTGAAGTGAGAACAACTATCTTCTACAACTCACGCCTTATTAGTGTTAATTTTTCCTGCGCAATTTTTGATCACTTATTTAATTCCATTGGTATAATTGTTGATACGGAGGCTTCTAGGCGAATTAATAAATATAAACATCGGTTTTGTAATACGACTTTTGGAAATTTACAATTAACCGAACTACAAAAATCGATTCTTTGTGTTTTATTTTTGCGTGGCCGACAAATACCGGGAGAGTTACGAGCACGTACCCAACGTTTAGCTGATTTTGATGATGTGAGTGAAGTCGAAGTGACTCTTGAACAATTGCCCGAAAGTTAAAAACTCGTTCGAGAAGCTGGCACAAGAGAATCGAGATATATGCATCTCTTTTCAGATATAGATCACACTTTGTCCTGCAATGTAGAGTCTAGCGAACAACAATCTATGGTGACTCCTTCTTTACAAAATGACTCGCAGACAACCTTGAAGTACGTGTTACACAATTAGAGCACGAGCTGAACAGTTAAACACAAAATTTGTAGAACTATTGAAAGTGTTAAAAGTTTAATTTGATTTTCTAGTTGTCTTGGTCATGCTGTTTGTTTTTACGATGCTTTTTACGATGTTATCTTTTACCGTATTAATCTTCACAATAATAAGGTGTTTATAAATGAATGGATAACATTCAAAAAGATAAAGTATTAAATGTTGTTAATACTTTATCCCTAAAATTACTGCACACTATTAATAAAAACCTCTTTTTTCATATAAGTTTCTAAGGCAATAGTAAACTTCTCAATAGCTTTTAATTTACTCGGTTTAGGGTTGCGGTTAGTCACTTGATAGCAGGCATATTCAGGTGGTGCTACTGAAATTTCAGATATTTTAACTGGGTGAATTTTTTCAAATACACGGGCAATCCAAACAGGGACAATTGCCCACTTTTCTTCAAGATCGAAAATAGTGAATAATAATGAAACAGTGTCAACACTGGAGTATTCATTTTGATCATTTCCCCACCAGAAATTATGCCAGATATGGTACTCAGGAATGCTTGAAAAGAGAATTTCATTGGCGGTATTTAAATCATGCGGATGCACTAATTCCGGATATTTGGATGAAACTGAAGAAATAACGACACCTCTTGATTTAAACAAAGATTTCGCAATTGCATTTGGATATTTTAGTGAATTAAGTGTAAAACCAATATCGATATCATGGCTTTCAATTAACTCATAAATGGTTTTACTCCAATGAGAGCTGACATTGAGCGTTATTGTGCTACTTTTTTGACTATTTTTACCATTAATATTGTCAGCATCTGCACTGTGGTTATGAATTAATTCTTTATATAGGTTTGAAAAAACACAGGTGTTTAAACTATCAATACTTGCAAGTCTTAAGTTCATTTTAGATTCTTGTAATGACCACTGTTTAGTCTCGTTCCACAACGCTTTCCAACGCATTGCAATTTCTATAAATTCCTCACCTTTTTGTGTCAGTGTCACTAACTTTTCACCACGCGCTCTTATTAGCAATTCGCAGTTTAATTTTTCCTCTAAGCAACGAATACGATGACTCACTGCTGATTGAGAAATAAACAAGTTTTTACCTGCTAAGGATAAGTTTTTTGTTTCTGTGATCATCAAAAAAGTTTCAACCTGCTCAAGATTCATAGTTTTACCTAAACGTATATATTAAAAATGAAACATTAAAACATTTAATATATAAGCTCAATATAATTCATTATTTTAATTATTTTAAAGCTGTTAGGTTAAAAGCCAATCAGATTTTGAACGTATAACCAACAATTTTAGGGGGTAGTTGCTGTATCAGATTCTAAGGAGTTGCCCTGATAAAATGAATAATGTTTGAAGGCAAAATATCGAAATGCTGAGAAACAGTTCAAAATACTTTTTTAAATATTTATATTCAATGAGTTAAAAGGAAAGGATTAATGAATTACAACGTACCGCAAGGTGAGTTTTTTAGTGATTCAATGGTAAAAGAGATCAAAGAAAAATTTTATCATGTGGATATAGATCCAATTACGAATAAAAAAAGATTATTTTACGATAATTCAGGTGGTGCTTTTAGACTAAAAGCTGCAAGTGAAACATTTAGAAAGTTAGATGAATTACCCGATTGTCCAGAGCATGGTAATGAGACAGCTAAATGGCTTATGGATATACAAAAGGAGGGTTATAAATCAATTGAAACAATGCTCAATATTGACTCCGGAAGTATTGTCACATCGCTTACTGCATCAATGGTTATGTTCGATATGGTTAGAGCGGTAATGGAGAACGTCCCAGGAAGCAACGTTGTTACCACTATGTTAGAGCATCCATCAGCTTATGACGCGATGGTCTCCTATGCTGAAAAAACCGGCAAGGAGTTAAGAATAGCAAAAACAAACCCTTTGACGGGCGGTGTGGATGTTGAAGAAATTACAAAACTGATTGATGAAGATACATGTTTACTGTGTTTTATGTATGCATCAAATGTTTCTGGTGCTTTGCTAGATGAAGAAAAAATTGTTGAACAAGCTAGAAAAATAAAACCAAATCTTTATATCATCGCAGACGCAGTTCAGCATGCTCCCCATGGGATTATTGACGTCACTAAAGTACCCGTTGACGGGATTAACTTTGCTCCCTATAAATTTTTTGGCCCTCGTGGTTTTGGCGTAGGTTATGTTTCTGAAAGACTTTCCAAAATACCTCACAATAAATTAATTGCTAAACCACATGAATTCTGGCAACTCGGAAGCCCAGCGCCTGCGCATTTTGCAGCACTTACAGAAGTTATTAATTATGTCTGTTGGATAGGTGAGCAGTATAGCTCTTCAGACAATAGAAGGGCACTTTTTGTCGAAGGAATGAATCGAATCAAACTGCATGAAAGAGCCTTGATGAATGCGATGTTAGAAGGCACGGGAAAGGTAAAAGGTCTTAGACATATAGAAGGTGTTCATGCTTATCTGGATTGTAATGATTTGACCAAAAAAGATTTTATCATGGCCATTGGCTTTGACAATCTAGAGTATAAAAAAGCAGTAGAGATGTATGAGGAAGCAGGCGTTATTACTTTTGAACGTCTTTTATCAAGTCCTTACTCATCAAGAATGCTTGAATCCTTTGGCTTAAAGGGGGCTATCCGGGTATCGCCTATTCACTGCCATAGTCTACAAGATATAGAAGAATTTTTAAAAATAACCGAAGAACTTTGTAATAAGTCAGATAGTTAATATAACTATTAATTTAACCGTTAACATTAACATTTCAAGGAGTAGAAAATGAAAATAGACGTACCAAAAGAGATCAAAAATAAAGAAAATAGAGCTGGGGTTGTAGCAATATCTTTAGCGTATTTTGTTGCCGGTGACTATGAGTTGTCTACCGACATAAACGCATAAATACAATTCAAATGAATGGTTAAATAATAGCTAATTTAGCGTTTTATATTCAACTAACATTATTTCGATTTCTGTTTGTTCTTAACTATCTTATGACCCTGCCTTCAATTATGACGGCTGGAGTTTACAAGTCTATCCAGTATTAAAGGCTAATATCGTTTTGCTAGGTAACTTGTTGAAGATAAATAAGTAGGGATGAAACAGGA
Source organism: Psychromonas sp. SP041 (assembly GCF_000470315.2). Lineage (GTDB taxonomy): Bacteria > Pseudomonadota > Gammaproteobacteria > Enterobacterales > Psychromonadaceae > Psychromonas. The sequence goes on along the minus strand of NZ_CBRF02000009.1, from coordinate 86,233 downwards.
AAATATTGAAAACAAATTAAAGAAAGGAATTAATATGTTTATTAAAAAACTAGCGATTACTGCAATCGCAGGCGCAACCTTAATGGCAACATCTGCTATGGCTCAGACTAAGCATGTTGTTATTGGTACTGGTGGTCAAACAGGTGTTTATTATCAGGTTGGTGGGGCAATTTGTCGCTTAGTCAATAAAGGCACAGCGAATCACGATATAAACTGTACACATACTACTGGCGGATCAGTGACTAATATTAATGGTCTGCGCTCTGGTAATCTGGATATGGGGGTCGCTCAATCTGATTGGCAATTCCACGCTTATAACGGTACTGCACCTGATCAATTCCCAGATGGTGCATATAAAGAGCTACGCTCTGTTTTCTCTGTTTATGCAGAACCGTTCACTGTTGTTGCTCGCACTGACTCTGGTATCAAGACATTTGCAGATCTGAAAGGTAAAAAAGTAAATGTAGGTAACCCAGGCTCAGGGTCGCGCGGTACCATGGAAATTGTTATGGATAAAATGGGTTGGACAATGGATGATTTTGCCGTTGCATCTGAGCTTAAGTCATCAGAACAATCTGCCGCTTTATGTGATGGTAAAGTAGATGCAATTATCTTCACTGCTGGACATCCAAATGGCTTTACACAAGAAGCAACGACTACTTGTGATGCGATTGTCGTACCGGTAGATAATGCAGAGACGCAAGCATTAGCAGCTGATAATCCTTATTATGCATTGACGACTATTCCTGGTGGCATGTACAAAGGTACGGATACAGATACGGTTACATTTGGTGTCGCTGCAACGTTTGTCAGTACAACCAATACAGATCCAGAAGTAGTGTACCAAATGGTTAAAGCTGTATTTGAAAACTTTAAACGTTTCAAAAAAATGCATCCTGCTTTTGCTAACCTAAAAGAAAGCGATATGATCACAAAAAATCTATCAGCCCCTCTTCATGAAGGCGCAGTACGTTATTACAAAGAAAAAGGCTGGATGTAATTCAGCAGTAAACTAAATAAAGCGGAAGTATTGATACTTTCGCTTTTTCATTTTTAAAATGAAATATACCCAAGCTGCTTTAACTCGAAGTAGCTTGGGTATAAAGAACATTAAATATGCATCATATAGAATAATTTAATTTTAAAAATGCAGTTACCAATAGAAAATTTCTGATGACTGAAAAAACGTTAATGAGCGACGAGGAACTGCAAGATCTTGTTGCTTCTACCGACACTGGTGGACGAAACCCAACCAGTACTTCAATACTAAAACTGATGGCTGGTGTTGCGTTAGTGTGGGCTCTATTTCAGATCTGGATTGCTTCTCCTTTACCTTTTACATTTGGTTGGGGTGTATTCTCAAGTGGGGAAGCGAGATCTATCCATTTGGGTTTTGCTATTTTCTTAGCTTTTTTATCTTACCCTGCATTTAAAGCTTCATCTCGAAAGCAAATACCAATGGCTGATTGGGCGTTGGCTATCTATCACACACCGAATATTCCATCACTTATCATCGTTTTTGTATAAAAATTCAAATATCATTCATTTCAATTACGCTAATTACCTCATCGACTGCTCGATTCTCTATATTTTAATTTCCTCACAAGTATAATAAAAAATAAATTTATATTTTTTATTATTTTATCAATAACTTAGATTCAAATAATAATACGAAACGTATTTCTGATCATAAGTAATTATGTGGAAGGGGCTTTGTTAGATATATGAAGAAGTCAGAAACTAAAAAGAGACATACAAGCATTTAATAATGCTAACGGTATGTCCCTTTTTTATATACTAAAGTTGATTAATCAGGTTATTTTTTAGTGAGCCGAAACAATATAAAAATAGTAAATCATAGATGATGCAATTAAGTAAATTGACCAATGATCTTCTTTGTATCGTCCTGTTGCCAATTTCAAGAAAGCATAAACTAACATCGCTGCTGCAATACCATTACCGGCGTTAAAACTGAAGATACTGACGGCAACACATACAAAAGCGGGTAGATACTCACACACATCATCGTAATTCACTTTTCGCATTGAGCCCATCATAATGATACCAATGTACATTAACACGGGAGCTGTTGCAGCTGTAGGAGTCATCGCAGCCAATGGCGCTAAGAATAAAATAAGCGTAAAACAAGCCGCGGTGACTAACGCGGTAAAACCAGTTCGACCACCTGACTCTACGCCTGCGGCACTTTCTAAGTAAGTTGTTAACACTGGGCAGGCAAATAATGCACCGACGGTTGTGGCTGTTGAATCTACATGGAAGTTTTTCTCTATACCGGGTAAATTTCCATCTTTATCTAGGTAACCCGCTTGTGAACCTAACCCTAAAAGCGCCCCTAAAGTGGAGAAAAAATCTGGAATAAAGAACGCCAGTAAAAAAGGTAAATACACAGGGCTAAGAGCACCTATAACATCGAGTTCAAACATCATTCCGTCCATGCTACCTGGCATTTGGAATAAGTGGTCGGGAACGCTGGTAATACCTAATGGAATGCTGACTAAGGTAATAATAAGCACTGAGATGATGATGCCACCTTTAATGTTACGTGATGTAAAAAACAACACCAAAAAGAAACCAACAATGGCCAATAAAACTTCCATTGTTGCTAAGTCACCAAAAACCAGTACATTTTTACGTGCGTTTGCGACAACTATGCCTGCTTGTTTAAAGCCAAGTAAGGCGATGAATAAACCAATTCCTACACCTACGGATACTTTGACACTCTGTGGAATGATACGCACAACAAAGTCTCGCACACCTAAGAATGAGACAAGCATAAATAAGACACCACTTATAAAGACGATACCTGCAGCAATACTTAAAGGGACATCGTTACCTAATAACGTATAAGAGAAGATAGCGACACTACCAAGACCAGGCCCTAATACAAAAGGACGGTTGGTGTAGAGTGCCATGGCAATGGTGGTTATTACGGTCATAAAAATAGTCACAGTAAATGCGCTATCGAAAGGGATCCCTCCTTTACTTAACATACCAGGTACAACCGCAACCATATAAGCCATGGTGGCGAAGGTGGTAAATCCCGCAATAATTTCGGTTTTTAAGTTTGTTTTATTACCTTTAAAATCAAACCATTTAGCGATGCTAAATCCAGATGTTTTTGTCACTGTGTCCATGTTGCTTCCTTTCAGTTTGGGGTTAATTTAGCGTCGGTATTTAATTAGTTGTGCTTCTGTTGTAACAGGTTGTTCTGATAAACATGATCTGAGTGAGTCAAATGCTAAAGCCCATTCAGCTAGCCATCGTGTTTTTATGTGTTGTGGTGCCCAACTTGCTTCAATGCTATTGATCATCATGTGTCGTAAGCTGGTTAAGTCGAAACCAAAATCTTCAACCATGACTCGATAGCAGTTAGCGCTGGTGGTATTGTGAATATGCCAATCATCGGTACAAGGGATAATATTCAGGCCTGCTTTCGCCATGTCGCGTATAGGGTGCTTTTCTGCCCAATCACGATGATCTGGCCATTTCTTGTAATAGAAGGTGTTTGATGGAATGACGGTAAACGGAATACCTTGTTGTGCGTATTTTTCTGTGAGTGCTGGGTTATCAATAATCGTGTAACCATGGTCGATACGGTCAACGTTAATCAGTTCAATACCTGTCTCAACATTTCGCCAATGTAAACCAAACTCTGAACAATGTGCTGTCAGTTTCAAGTCATGTTGTTTTGCAAGAGAATAGGCTTTCCAAAAATGCTCAACGGGCGCTTGATGTTCTTTATAGTCGATGCCAAGTCCTAGAACATAAGGGTGCGGAAAAGTAATCATTTGCTCAATTAATTCAACGGCAACTTCTGGAGATTTTTCACGGTTGATAGAGGGAATTAAGCGAATGATCAATCCCATCTCTTGTTCTACATAGTCAATCGCTTGTGCTAACGCTTCTGTGACTTGTTGGTAAGTTAATTCAGTATCACTTGGATTCCAGAATGTTTCGATATAGCGAACGCCACAGGCATGTGCATCTTCTGCGACTTCAATTAATACGCGAATGTAATCTTCTGGTTCACGCATTAACTGGTATAACAATGTCAGTGCTTCAATACCGCCTTTAGCGATACCTGTTTGACCTTGATGAGCACGGTAATAACATTTAGCATCAAATTCCGATAATTCAACGTGATATTTATCAGCAAACGCGAGCATGGTTTCAAGTCTTACGCCACCGAGTAGATGATAGTGAAGGTCGGCTTTAGGAAATTGATGATAAAACTGATCTAACGTAATAGAAGGTGAACTCATAGCTGCCTTAATCATTTAATAAAAATGCATAGATTAAGAGAGTATCTGCTTGTTGGCCTTTAATGTTAAATGCAAATAACGACATGTTAGTGCTGTTTCGGCATTGATTTTTAATTTTAGTGCTGTAAAAAGGCTAGCTATCGACTTCCCATGGGTAGTTTATTTGCCAATCAGATTGCACTTGAAGGTTAATATTTTTCCAAAAATCTTCAGCTTCTTTTCTTAAGGGAGAGGGGTTACGGTACAAACGTATTTGATAAGGCAGTCGATATAAAAGCGGTTCAATTGCCACTAATTTACCTGCTTTTAGCTCTTCTTGAATCAGCGCATCGGGTAGCCAGGCGATACCTTTCCCGCGTAAAGCCATCTCTTTATGTAAATGACACATTGATGATTCAAAGACTTGGTAAGTATTAAGCTTTGTTACTTCCGGTTGATATTGTTCAATCAATCGAGCGCTATAAGATTCTGCACTATAACCAATAATAGGCGTATTGCTGATGTGCGGGTTAAATAATGGTTTACCTTCTTTATCTGCTAAAGAGGTTAACAAGAAGTTACCATGGCCAATTTTAATATTTTGAAAGGGTGGTTGTAATAAAGATAAAATCTCAAAACCAAGAAAGAAGTCACAATTACCATCCATCAGTGATTGCATTGCAAAGTCTACTCGTAGAATATCAATAGAAAAACGTTGTTGTTCAAGACTGTTATGTTCAATGAGGTCTAGTAAAATAGGCGATGATAGCGAATGTGGACTAGCAATTCGTATCGGATTAGACAGTGGTTTTTCAATGTTATTAAGTAGGTTTAAGCCATCTTCCATTTGTGAAATCATGTTATAGGCTATGTTTTTAAACTGACGTCCTGCTGGCGTTAAGCTGATTGGCGTCGTTGCGCGATCAATTAATGTTTTACCAACCGCTTTCTCTAGGGAACGAATATGGCGGCCAAAGGCGGGTTGTGTAATATGACGCGCTTCTGCTGCACGTGTAAAATGCTGCCATTCAGCTAGTGCTAAAAAATCTTGTAGCCATTTAGTATCAATATTCAATGCTTCATGTCCTTTTTCTAATCTCTCTAATGGCTTTAAAATGGTAACTGATTTTGAATTTCTTGTAGTGCATCACTATTTAAAGTGCCTTTAACAAAACTTTTTGCAGAGTAATACCTATTTAACAATACCTATTTAACAAGGCTTATTTAATATCGATGTGGAATCGCCACTGAGTTAATTAGATATTAATTCATCATACTACGTTGTATTTCATTCTTAGCGTTTAAAGCAATGTCAACAAATGCATTAACTGTCGCGCTTGTATTATTTTTCTTATATTGAACTTGTACTGGAATTTTTGTAGTGGCATTATCTAACGTAATGAAATGGCAACCTTCACTGTATAGTTTACGAATGCAATAAGGGGCAATAGCGACACCTAAACCTGCTGCTACTTCAGTGACTAAAGTCTGCATGTGTCTTGGGTGGCTAGTAATATTTGGTGAAAACCCTGCTTGTTTGCAAAGTATGATGGTTTCATCAAATAACCCTAGTGCTTCATCTCGATTAAAAATAATAAACGATTGGTTTTTCAGCTCTGCTAAATTGATGCTCTTTTGTCCTGCTAACTCATGTTGTTGATTAACAATTGCGACCAGCTTATCGATATATATATCATGGTGGATAAATTCATTATTAATAGTGCTAGGTAAAGGACGTGAGAATGCGATATCAATTCGGTCGTTTTTGAAAGCTTCAATTTGTTGTGTTGCGGTCATTTCAAATAAAGTTACATGTACTTCTGGAAACAGTGCTTTATAAGTACGCACTAATTCAGCCATAAACGTTAAACATGCTGAACTTAGGTGGGCGATGTTAAGGGTTCCTGTTTGTCCATTATGAGCACGTTTAACTTGAACTTTAGCTTGTTTGGTCAGCGCTAAAATAACGCTCGCATCCTTTAATAATTGCTCACCAGCTTCTGTAATGGCAACGTCTCTGGAGTTACGGTTAAATAATGTGACGCCGAGTTCTGCTTCTAATGCTGCAATGTGACGACTAATAGCGGGTTGGACGGTATTTAGATCTCGAGCTGCTTCAGAAAAGCTTTTATATCTAGCAACCACGATAAAGCTGTTTAATGTTTTTATATCCATCTTACTTTTCTCATCAATACATTATTATCTAAGCGTGCTTATCTATACACTTTTCTCTAAATTTTTATCTAAACATTGTTATTTAAAAATGGGTATTTAAAAAGAGTTATTTAAAGAGGGTTATCTACATAATCTCATCATACTGGGTTCAATGACTCTTCATCGTTTAAATCATTACCTATGCAATTATTGTATAGATTCAATAAAATATTATCATTTTTGTTATTCAAACAGAACCTCTATTATCCACACATATTGAGTTACTGAGCATTATTCTCTGAGGATAAAAATGACCAACACAGAAAAAAATCAATCGTTAAGTCGATTCATATTATTATTAATGACAACCGCAATTGCAGCAACAGCAGCAAACCTTTATTACAGCCAACCCATCTTACCTTTGATTGCTGATGAGTTTAATTTAACGCATTCACAGCTTGGTAGTATCCCAGCGTTAACACAATTTGGTTATGCCTTTGCGTTGCTCTTTATTTCACCCTTAGGTGATTCTATTGCTCGTCGCAAACTGATTGGTATTTTATCGTGTTTATTGGTGGTGGCTTGTAGTGCTGCGGTAGTCGCGCCTAGTTTAACTATTTTACTTATCGCAGTATTTTTAATTGGAGTCAGCGCGAATATCACGCAGCAATTAATTCCTTTTGCCGCTTCAATGGTATCGGCTAAAAACAAAGGTGCAACATTAGGCACGTTAATGATGGGGTTGACCATTGGCATTTTATTATCAAGGACGTTAAGTGGATTTATTGGAGAGCACTTTGGTTGGCGAAGTGTATTTATTATGTCTGCGCTATTGGCTGCTATTTTTGGTGTGCTTTTACGTACATTTTTGCCAACCAATAAACCGCATACTGATTTAGGTTATTTCTCTCTGATTAAAAGTACAGTGTCTTTATTTGTAAAGCATAAGTCATTACAAACTTATACATTAGCAGGTGCTTTTTGGTTTGCTTCTTTTAACGTGCTCTGGGCTACATTAGCTATTTATGTTAGTGATGCACCTTTTAATTACAATGCACAACAAGCAGGTTTATTTGGCGTGATTGCATTGGCAGGGGTTATTGGTGCTAAATCGTCTGGAAAATGGGTTAATACATTAGGCTCTAAAAAGTTAGTTCTGATGGTATTAACGTTAGCTGCGATTGGTTTTGCGATTACTGGTGTATTTGCTGGGAATCTTATTGCATTAATTATCGGTATTATTTTAATCGACTTTGCCATCTTCAGTGCACAGGTAGCGAACCAAGTTCGTGTATTTAGCATTGATCCAAGTGCACAGAGTCGTATTAATGGTATTTATATGCTCGGCTATTATTTAGGAGGGGCATTGGGTTCAATGGCAGGTGTTAAAGCATTTGCAATGTATCAATGGCCGGGCGTCGTTGTCGTGAGCATTATCTTTATTTTGATTAGCGCAGTTTTTAATGCTTTCGCTAAAAAATAATCTATTAGCTAAGTTTTACTAAGCCTTACTAACGTTTCGTAAAAGATCCCTTACTTTCATTACCTTAATGTATTTGAAAGTAAGGGAAATTTCTATATGGTTAATACTCTTCTTTATTTGTATCTTTAACCTTATCTACACCTACATTTATATCTGGAACTGTACTTGTATCACTATTGAGTCGAGTATCAGTATCGGTCATATTACCATCATGGTCATTGTTACTATCGTTACTATCGTTACTATCGTTACTTATCTGCTCTTTCATTGCTGCTCTCATCTCTTTTTCTAAGGAAACAAACAATTCAATAAAGTCGTTAAATAGATAGCTTTCTTTATTCGCATCATTCCAAGCTTTATGCAGCTCTTCATGGTGATCTAGCTCAGTTTGATAATAAAGAGCTTTGGCTTTTTCAGCTTTTTTCTCATCAAACCCTAATACTTTTAACGCGCTTTTACTCATTTCTAATGCAGTAAAGTAAGATTCAATAAATACGTGATCTGCTCCCGCTTCTTCGAGAAGATAGGCATGTCCACGGTCATACGCTCTGGCAACGATAGGTAGGTGCGGATGGAATTGCTTCACATGTTTTACTAAGTGCAATATGTTTTCTGGGCCATCAATGGCAATCACTAATAACGACGCTTCTTCAAGGCCGGCTGTGTAGAGCAAACTGGAGTCTGTTGCATCGCCATAATAAGCATGAATATCCACTTTTCTTACACGGTCAATCATATCGGTTGAACGATCTATTACGGTTGTTTCAAAACCATTTGCCATCAACAAGCGATTGATGACTTGTCCGAAACGACCAATGCCTGCAATAACGACTTGGCCTTTTTTCTCAATATTATCTGCTTCTTTTTTCGGTTGAACAACGAGATATTTTTTGGTGATCACTTTGCCATAGAATATGAATAAAAGTGGTGTTAAGAACATAGAAAGCGTGATAACAGGGGAGAGGATCGCAACCCATTCTGGTGGTAACGCCTGACTTTGTGATGAAAAGCTTAATACCACAAAACCAAATTCACCTGCCTGCGCTAAGCTTAACGTCAATAACCAACCATCTGACTTTTTAATCTTAAAAATAATCGCTAAACTTAATAGTACGGCTGCTTTTATAACGATTACTGCAATAGTTAATCCACTGATTAATAAAAAGTTATCACTAATTACAGCAAAGCTAATACCAGCGCCTACGGTGATAAAAAACAAACCTAATAATAACCCTTTAAAAGGTTGGATATTACTTTCTAATTCATGGCGAAACTCACTGTTTGCTAGCACAACACCAGCTAAAAATGTACCTAACGCTGGCGATAAACCTACGACGCTCATTAACGCTGAAATAGAAATAACTAATAATAATGCAGTGGCGGTATAAAGTTCTCGTAATCCAGATTTGGCAACCAACGTAAATAATGGCTTAGAGATATAATGTCCAGCAGCGATGATCAAACCAATCACGATCACAATCGCGCCTGCATATTGCCAACCCGATAAGTTCTCAACTAATGAAACATTATGGTGCTCTGTGACTAATGAACTGGCTTCTGGCATACCAAAATAGGCTGGAATAGCCAATAATGGAATCACTGCAAGCATCGGGATTACTGCGATATCTTGAGATAACAAGATAGAAAATGCAGCTTGGCCACCGTCTGTTTTGTTGAGAGACTTTTCAGCAAAACTTTGCATCACAATCGCTGTTGATGAGAGTGAGAAAATAAGCGCAACAACAAGCGAGGGTTGCCATGGGAAATCTAATGCGACACCAATAGATGTGATAATTAACGTTGTTAATCCAATCTGTAAACCACCTAAGCCAATCAATCTATTTTTCATATTCCATAAGGCTTTAGGTGATAACTCTAAGCCAACAATAAATAGCATCATGACAACACCAAATTCTGCAAAATGCTGAATAGTGTTCGTTTCTTCACCTGCTAATCCGGTAATAGGGCCAATGATTACACCTGCACTGAGGTAACCAAGCACTGAGCCTAATCCAAATCTTTTAGCAAAAAGAACGCATATTACCGCGACTAAAAGGTAAAGAGCAGCTTGAATAAAATAAGTGGTCATATTGTAAATTCTTTATATTGTAGTGTATGAATAAAATAGAGTATTAATGAACGTTACTAAGCGTATTTTTTGTCATTATTTAAATCGTTTATGGAGAGATTTGTTGTGAACAACGATTGAAAGAATGCAATCAATAATATAACAATAGGAGCTTAATATAAAAGTGATAATTGATAGATTTTTTTAAAAATTGCATTCATTTAACGCTTTAATTCATCGTTAATAAAATAAATCTTTTAAAGAAAGGGAAATGACTTAACCAATGGCTTAAAATCTTTTCGTTATGACTATAAGCTTCATAACTATTGTCTACAAAACACTCCATTATTATCTAATCAATGTAGATTAACATGGTGCTTAAATTTTATATTGTTGAGCTTATAAGGTGATTTCTCTACGGCAATCATTCACTTCAACTTGCAAGAAATCTCCTAATAATTCAGCATCTTGTAACAGCTGCTGTTGATTATTATGATTTAAAATATTAATTCTTCGCCCATGCTCTGTTAATAAATTGAGTTCATAACAGTGATAATTTGGAGCGTGTTTAGACTGGATAATTTTGTTGTTAATGTGTAAAGAAATAATGTGGTGTAATTTTACGTCTCTATCTCTATGGTTATCAAAAAGGCCAGATGCCTTATTGAAGCTAGCTCGTTTCAAAAAAGGCTGAATTAGAGATAAACCAAAAGTTGCAATAGCAATACCAAAGCCACCTACAAAAATAACAAGATCATACATGGTTGTCACGATTAATAGGTAAGTAGCAAGAATCAATAGAAAACTGCCGACTACAATATATACCATGCAGAATAACATAGCGGTAATCGTTGGTTTTAAGTGCGCTAAATCGTCTGCAACAATTACAGTATGAGATAAAAAATTTGGACCATCCTTGAGTAAAGGGCGATTTAAATCAATGGTTAGTTTGGCCGTATTTTGCATATTGATCCTTTCCTACCGTATTTTCTCCCGTTATAGAGAGCTTGGTTAACCATGTTCCGTCTGGTTTACTTTTTAGGCTGATGTCATATTTTAAAAAACATGAGTATAGGATGTTATGTTTACAAATAACATATACAAAGCAGAAATTTTTGTATAAAAAAAGGCTAGCGCATTTTACTGCGATAGCCTTAGGATAAGTTAAATATTCATTTTAAAACAGGTTGATATTCACATGTTTAATAAATTGATTGTTAATGTCGGACATTAACAATCATAACTTTATTGAGATGCTTATTTAGAATGCTTTTCGTAGGTTTTTATTTCGCCTGATTTAACACGTGCGATGAAAGATTGTAGTTCTTTCTTCACAACTGGCATTAAGAAATATAAACCAATGATATTGAAAATAGACATTGCAAAGATAGCTGCATCAGAGAAGTCGATAACAGCTCCAAACTGAATCGTCGCACCGATAACAACAAATACACAGAACATTAGTTTAAATACTAACTCTTTACCTTTACCTTCACCGAATAGGTAAGTCCATGCTTTTAGACCGTAGTAAGACCAAGAGATCATTGTTGAGAATGCAAACATAACTACTGCTAATGCTAGTAAGTATTTAAATACGCCAGCTGTTTCAGTAAATGAAGCGGCAGTTAGTGTTACACCTGTTAAACCGCTACCGTCATATGGTGCAACGTTTAAACCAGCAATGGTGATAACTAATGCTGTCATTGTACAAATCACAACCGTATCAATAAATGGTTCTAGTAATGATACTAAACCTTCAGTGATTGGCTCTTTTGTTTTTACTGCGGAGTGAGCAATTGCTGCAGAACCGACACCGGCTTCATTGGAGAAGGTTGCACGTTTTAAACCTTGAATTAACGCACCAACAAAACCACCAACAACACCAGCACCTGTGAATGCACCTTCGAAGATAGCGGCGAATGCAGGACCAACTTGACTGATATTAACTACAATAACAATAACGGCCATACCAACATACAGAGCAGCCATCCAAGGAACCACTTTTTCTGTTACTGATGCGATTGAAGGCATACCACCGACAATAACAGAGAATACTAATGCTGCTAATACTACACCAGTGATGATGCCGTATTCACTTGGTACATCAAACGCGTACGTTAACATTGCGTGTGCTTGGTTGGCTTGGAACATATTACCGCCACCTAACGCACCTAAAATACACATTAATGCAAAGCCGATCGCTAATGCTCTACCTAGACCGCCTAAACCTTTCTCGCTTAAGCCTTGGCTTAAATAATACATTGGACCACCAGAAACAACGCCTGACGGTAAAATCGTTCTGTATTTAACACCTAAAGTACATTCACAAAATTTAGATGCCATGCCTAATAAACCACATAGAATCATCCAGAATGTTGCACCTGGGCCACCAATCGCAAGAGCCGCACCTACACCAGCAATATTACCTAGGCCAACAGTCCCTGAAAGCGCAGTTGTTAATGCTTGGAAATGAGATACTTCACCTTCATCTTTAGCGTTAGGGTCAGTGTATTTACCTTTAACAATATCAATTGCCATGCCTGCACGTCTAAATTGAATAAAGCCAAAGTAAATAGTAAAGATTAAAGCTGCTAATAATAACCAACCTACGATAAGAGGAAAGTTAGCTTCGCCAATTGGTACACTTTTAAAAATTAAAGCAACAAACCATCCCGTATAGTCATTAAAAAAACCATCGACTAATTCACTAAATGCTGCAATAGACTGACCAAAAGAACCCGCTTCTTCGGCAAAAGCGCTGGTACTAAAGGCTAATAAAAATACAGATAAAACTTCTCGTATATTTCTCATATTTACTTCCTTGTAGGTTATTTGATTTAAAACAAGTTTTTCTTGTATAAACAGTATAGGTATTTTTCTTTGGTTTCATTAACTGTATTTTGCAGATATTTTATACGTTTGAAGTGGATTAAACTGAATTTTTTCCTTAAACAGCATAAAAAACTATTATTTTTACAATGTGAAGTGAAACAAACCTAAATTGTATTGATATTAAGTGGTTTGTCTTAATAATAAAAAGGTAAATGAATCGAGTTAATTAACTTTAATGTCGCGTTTGTAAATTTGAAAAGGTGAATCTAAATTCAGCAATGTTGTGATAATACTACGAATTAAATACTTTTAACCAATTAGAGTGTGCTTTCTAAGTCACCTAGTAAGTTGTTGTACTCAGTGTTTACGCTTCTTTATTTTTATATCTGATGAGAGTGCAGAAGCGTTCTTTATACCTGCCTAAATTTGTTATTAACCAGAGGAACTGAATACGCCTTTTTTAATCTTCATTTTTCACTAGCGCTGTAATTGACATTTTCTGATTAACGCTTTCTAATTTGATTGGCGCATTCAGCTAATACAATTGCCCCTGCGGTAGATACATTAAGTGAGTTTCCCATACCAAACATCGGAATGTGTATATGTTGGTGACTGAGTTTTAATGCCGCTTCACTTACACCTTTACGCTCATTACCTAATACTAGCACCGTTTTTTCTGGGTAATTAACATCACTGTAATCAATCGATTCATGACATAATTCGACACTGTGTACGGTATAACCTTCATCAATTAGCATTTGTAGACTTGCTGTTGTGCTATCACTATATTCAACGATTACCCATTTTGCTTCATTTCGAGAAGCCTTCTTCATTTTTTTATCTGAAATACTCAATGCGCCTGCACCACATATAATCACTTTTTCGATAGCAAAGGCATCAGCCAAACGAATAAAAGCGCCAATGTTATAGCTGTTAGTGACATTGTCTAATACAACTATTAAGGGGGTTTTTGGTTTATCTAAGTATTCGTCACGGGTTGGTTTGTTCTCTCTCAGATCTTCTTTGCTCATTTGTATCTTTAAATCGTTTGTACTGCTTATATTTATAGTATTTTTATCTGTCATTTTTTACTCTTTTGGTTTTAGCAGTGTTTATTATTTAATGTCATTTTTGCTTTAGTAAGCTTCTAGTGAACGAAATGAAATGAACAATAATCGAACAAATTTAGTGGTGAATTTTATGATAAATATTGCGAATATTAATGGGGGGCTATTATCACTTATGTAGATGAACGTGTCGATGTTGGTAGGTCAATTTGTACAAAAAAATAAAATGAATAGATAAAATGGATTTGCTAACAAGGAAAATGAAATAAATTATATGCACTTATAATTAGTCGTTTCGCTGTGCAGTGAAGTTAAAGTGATCTTCTGATGTGCTTATTACGTATAATGCTGTTGAATATAGGGCATAGTGACTCTGTAAATCATTCTGTTTAACTGCTCTCTATCATCTGATTTTTTACTTAAGTACATTTAACCAAGTTTAACCATACCTTATACATTTATCTAAAATGGAGCTTTAAATGTTAACACTATGACCTAATTGTGAATGTTGCGATAAAGATTTACCTCCTGAATCTGTTGACGCTTTTATTTGTACTTTTGAATGTACATTTTGTGCCACTTGTACTGAAACAATATTAGATTTTACTTGTCCTAACTGCTCAGGGAATTTAGTTCAACGTCCAATTAGAACGATAGCGTCTCTCAAAAAAAATCCTGCATCTACTCTGCGCGTATTAAAATCACATAGTTGTATGAAAAAATAATAAGATTAAATATTTATCTCTTTTAAAGAGTTTTATCTTCTATGCTTTTATAGCTATTAATGCGTTAAAAATCAATGGTATGAAAAAAAGACTATGAAATAACACTATAAAAAAGACTGTAAAATATTCACATCACAAAATACTATCGAATAACGTTGTTAACAAATAACCAAAGATCGTTTGTTAAATTGCTCAGCTTAATCATCTTAACTTACCACTTAAATACAATTTTATAATCTAAGGGAAATTTAATGAATATTAAATTTAAAAAGTTTATTGGCATACCATTAGCGCTTGCACTCACTGTCCAGCTATCAGGCTGTGGCACTATTTTAAAACCAGAAAGAAAAGGGCAACGTTCTGGCCAACTTGATGTCGGTATTGTGGCATTAAATGCAATTGGCCTATTATTTTTCCTTGTACCTGGAGTGATCGCCTTCGCAGTCGATTTCAATAATGGCACTATCTATTTACCTGGCGGTTCTGCTTCAGTTGATGACGATGATGTGAATATTGTATATATCGACGGTGAAGTGACGAATGAAAAAATTGAACAAGCTATCTTAGAACAGACGGGCGATATTGTTAGTTTGAATGATAGTGATGTGCAATCAAGTTACAATATGGGCAGTGACTTTAAAAATGAAGTTAGGTTTTTATAACGCTTCACCCGCCATCTCATCATGGTTATGCCAGATAGAATGTAAAGCTGGTATTAATACGGCCATTATCACTTCATTTTAAATTTTCTATTCCAATTAAGCGGCTGTCACTAAATGTGATAGCCGTTTAATTTTTATTTTTCATTCTCTTCGATAGCATCAACTTCTGTTCTAGGATCCATTTCATAGGCGGCAGGTCCAGCCATATCAGTGACGGTTCGAAACTCTTCTTTTTCTTCTAACGTTGATGGTGGGATATGACTACGACGTCTAAATAAAACAATGATAAAAAAGATGATAAGTGATCCACTAGTAAAAGCATAAAGTCCATCGGCCCCCATTAAACCCATCGTTAATGATGCTAAAGGAGCGCCAATAGCCGATGATATTCCTAATGTGATAAGCATAGCACTGCTTATTTCCACAAAATCATCAGACGTTGCGTTATCGTTTGCATGAGCTAAACATATTGCATATAAGGTCATGCAGCTACCTCCCCAGAAAAAAGCAGAAATGAAAGCCGGCCAACCCGCAAAGACACTAACAAAATGAGGTAAATAAACGAATGATAGTGAAACGGCTGCTCCCATTAAAGCGGCATACATCAACACCGTTCTTCTATCAAACTTATCTGATAGTTTTCCTAACGGCAATTGAAAACAAGCTCCTCCCAGTACGGTTGAGGATAAAAACAGACCTAATTGACTGCTATCAAAACCATTATCCGTCGCATATATCGGGGCTAAAGACCAAAAAGCACCTGTCACTAAGCCTGCTACGATGGCTCCAATAAGGGCTATATGTGAGTGTTGCCAAACCTTAACCATGTTTAATTTTACTTGATGTACCACAGCCGGTGCTGCAGAGCGTGTAAGTGAAACAGGAATGATCGCAATGGATATTAATATCGCTGCTAAACTAAATAGCATAACATCTTCAACAGCTGCCCCTAAGTTAAATAATTGTTGTCCACACATCACCATGATTAAATTGAGCGTTGTGTAAATTGAAAGTATTGAACCGCGATTTTGTGGCGTCGCATTACCATTTAACCAACTCTCTATGATCATATATAAGCCTGAAATAACAATACCAATGACGAATCGAAGTAACATCCAACTATAAAATTCAGGTAATAAAGGGAAAATTAAGATCACGACAGAATAGGAGGTTGCTAGTACTGCAAAGCTTCGGATATGGCCAACTCTTTTTAACATATAAGGCGTTGCTAAGCATCCCGATACAAATCCCAAGAAGTAGGCTGATCCGGTCAATGCGACCTGAGTATCAGAAAAACCTGCTTCACTAGCCGCAATCGGTAACAATGTTAATAACAAGCCGTGCCCAAGTAATAAAAAGGCATTAGACATGAGTAATGAGGAGATCGGGATTAGTGCACGTAACATATAACTCCAATAGGGATGGCTTTAATGCAGTGGTTGTTTCACTTTCATTATGGCGATACCAAGATTATTTGTATGTGATTCATTTTTTTAGGTAATAGGGCTGTAAAATATTGTTAACTTTAATTAAGTGATTATTTAAAGAGTTCACCGAATAAATGAGTTAATGAAAGAACTATGCCAATAAGTTTTTAATATTTTATACTTATTTATCATTGGTTTAGTAATATTGTCTTTAATACAATTAATGGTTTAGCACCAATTTGGTTTGAATGTTATTAATCTGCACTTTTTTTGAACAATGTTATTTTCAATATAAAGGCTTAAATTCAAAGCGATATAAAATATATCAATGGGCAATTTGGATTATTTGTTTGTTTACTGGAAATTGTTGAAGCTTTATTGCCAGGTTAAAAGGTTAAAAGGTTAAAAGGTTAAAAGGTTAAAAGGTTAAAAGGTTAAAAGGTTAAAAGGTTAAATTTTTAGCTGATGTAGATTTGAGAGAATTATTTACAGGGTCTCAACGGCTAATTTAACCTTTTTAACTATTAGTGCTTAATGTTTCTTCATTTTATGATGTTACAAGACTATTGATTATTTAAGCGCTTTTTTCAGTTTGCGGGTGTTTCGCTTCTGCTCTGTCTTTTAATTCTTGTCTTGCTTCTGAACGTTTTTCTTTACGCTTTAACGCTGCTGCAAAACGTTCTCGCTCTCTATCCGTTTCACAAATTACCTGTGGGATAGGGCGTGGCTTTCCTTCTGGATCAAGTGATACAAAAGTAAGGTAGGCAGATGCTGTATGACGTACTTCACCGGTTAATACTGCTTCAGCTTCAATTCGAGCACCAATTTCCATTGATGTTGAACCAACATAATTAACACTTGTTTTTATTCTTAGGATATCACCAACATAAACAGGAGAGTGGAAATCTAAACGGTCAAGCGAAGCCGTGACGGCATTGCCACCAGTATGACGCATGCCGACCATACAAGCAGTATTGTCGACTAATTTCATTATTGAACCACCATGAACATTGCCGGCGATGTTAGCGTCGACATCCATCATTTGTTGAACAACCGTAATGGTACTGAATGCAATTGTTTTTGGTTCCATATTGTCTTCGATATAAGCGTCAGTGGGTCTAACTTGTTTTCTATCGATGATTTTTACAGCTTTCATGGTTTCTCCAGATTAAGGTCGGTATTGAGAATTGTCTGACTTTGCAAAAAATGCCACCATTTCGGATCTGCGTCACACTTTTTGCTTTCTAGGCTAGTATAAATATTTTTCAATAGAATTGTTAATAAATTGTTATTAATTTTCATTTAATATGAAAATTAATGTTAATCATGATGAATGTTGGATGATTTGTAGGCGATAATAGAGGGTTGTTGTTAGGAGTACTAAGTTATAGGTAGTGACCTGAAACTGTAAATAGCCATAAAAACAGGGAACAGATTATTTTTATTGAGCAAAGTTACTATTCAATATTTTTGTTTGATATTTGACCAATTGTAATATGTTGACTTTAAAATGGAGGTTCAACATCATCGTGTGGAGGCAAAGCTTTATAAAATGATTAATTATAAAGTGAACATCGCAAGAGATTGATTCTTATAAAGAGATAAGAGTATAAAAATTTATAAAGCTGAATAAGCTATTAACGAACACCAGAACCTAATAAAAGGCTAAGGTGTTCAACATAATATTAAATCAGTTTTGATATATCACTTCTATTGACTCCATTCAATAACAGAATAAAAGTGAATATTTAACCTAATGCTTATTTAGCGCTTGCTTCTAATTGGTTTGCTATCTCAATAAGATCGCGTCCAATCAGGTCTGGTTTTGCTGCAAGTGGGTAAAGTGCTTTACCTGGACGCATAATAAATGCAGTTTTCCAACCTGCTTTATCTGCGCCTGCTAAATCCCAAGCATGTGCTGCGATTAACATTGCATCTTCAGGTGCTACATTCATTTCTTTTTGTGCCCATTCATATACTTTTAAATCAGGCTTAAATGTTTTTAAGTTTTGAACCGTTAATGAACCATCAAAATATTGCGCTAGATTTGAGTTTTTAAGTTGAGCCGCGATACCTGCATCAGATGAATTAGTTAACGTGATCATGGTGTATCCCATTGCACGTAATTTTTTCAAACCTTCAACAACATCTTTATGCGGTGCTAAGTCTCTGAAGGGTGTTAGTACTGCTGTGCGCGCTTCTTCTGGTGTTAGTTTGATGTTTTGTTGGTTTGCAATCATTTCTAATGATGCAATACCAATTTCAGCAAAACTATTATATTCGCCAGTTACATTACCTACTAATGAATAATGTAGCATAGTAGTAAACCAATAAGGGACGAGCTCATCTCTTCCACCTAGTGCTTTAGACACTGATTTACCTACGTTGCCTAAGTCTAGAAGTGTCTCATTAACATCAAAGAAAATGACCTTTGGTTTTATTTGCTGACTTGAAGTTGAATCTTGAGAGTGTGCAACGGTTGACATTAAGCTCATCGACATCAATAAGCCAATCATAAAAGTTTTAAAACGAATCATTATAAAAAGTACCTGTAAGTTAAATTGTAAAGATTTTAAATAAAGCCTATAAACGACGTTATAGCACTTTAGTAAACGAAAAACGGTCTGACACTTGAAAATAGAAATAGACCGTTCCATTACAGACCCTTGAATATCATTTTAAATTTCAATTATTTTGTATTTATTAACATAAACTATTTATTCATGATTTTTTTATTGGTGGTAATGCCCAAGAAAAAGGTTGTTACGCTTTATTTATTGTAAGGTTGTAGTGATCTTTAATTGTTAAACAAACGTTTAGTTACTTTAAAAAGAGGTGCTTTATTAGTAAACTTGTATGACATTGTTGGTAACAAACAATGTCAAATGAACGAAACTCTACTCTTATTGTTCTTTTCTTCTGACCAATGATTAACTATTTCGGCTGCCTAATTAAAAATCTTGGTGTATTCATTTTACGACAGGTCTTTTCTAACAAATGAAATATAGGATATATGTTTATGATGCAAGCAGTAGTCTTAGGTGGGATGGCGTTTAGTCCTTTGGTTATTTATATCCCGATAGCTTTTCTCTTATCTGCATTAACTCGTTTTACTTTACACCGTCTAGATTGGCATGATCGACTTTGGAAAGTCGCATGGTTTGAAGTGTCACTTTTTGTCTGCTATTTCGCCTTAACTGTCTATTTATTGAGTGGAAGATAAATTTTATGAAAAAATATCTACGTATTACTTTTACCATTGCTATCGTGATTGCTGCTGTGTTTGCTGGGCGTTGGGTTTGGACTGACTATATGCATACGCCTTGGACTCGTGACGGACGGATTCGAGCTGATATTGTTACCGTAGCCGCGGATGTCTCAGGTTGGGTGACCGCTTTAAATGTGAAAGATGGTCAAGCCGTTAAGAAAGGACAATTACTTTTTAGTGTGGATAATAAACGTTATCAAGCAGCTTTAGAAAAGGCTAAAGCGAATACGGAAAGTGCATTATTAACGTGGGAGTTAGCTAAGCATAAATACAACCGCCGTGTAGCATTAAATACTCAGAAAGCAATCAGTGAAGAAGATTTAGAACTAACTCGTATCAATAGAAACATTGCAAAAGCAAGTTATGACCTTGCTAAAACAGAGCAGGATTTAGCGCAGTTAAATGTTGATAGAACTGAGGTTGTTGCCCCTGTGTCGGGCCAAATAATTAATTTGAATTTACGCCAAGGTAATTACATAGCGCAGGGCGTTTCAGTTTTTGCCATTGTAAAATCTGACTCTTTTTATGTAACAGGCTATTTCGAAGAGACTAAAATTCCACTGATTCATGAAAATCAACAAGCCAAAATAGCATTACTGAGTGGAGGTAAACAGCTCACCGGGCATGTGGTGAGTGTCGGTAAAGCCATTGCGAATACTAATACACAAAGTAATAGCCAACTGTTACCACAGGTTCAACAAACGTTTAACTGGGTACGTCTATCACAGCGTATTCCTGTTGATATTCAGTTAGACGAACTACCACAAGATACTCAACTGAGTGCCGGTATGACAGCCACCATACATCTCGCGACACAATAAGGAGAAGACTTTGGGTGTCGTTTTACGTAATTTATTTTCCCCGAAAAAACAGGCCGTTATTTTTGCGATAAAAGGCGTGCTTGCGATGGCCATGGCGTTAACTATCGCAATGGCGCTTAATCTCGAACGACCTTATTGGGCATTAGTCTCTGCTATTTTTTTACAGTTACGTCCTGAAAGTGGATTAGTGATTGAAAAAGCAATTTGCCAAATAATAGGAACCATTATCGGGGGCTTATTTGGCATCTTATTGTTAAGTATGTTGATGCCTTACCCGTATTTAGCGTTAGGCACGCTGGCTATTTGGTTAGGGTTAAATTCAGCATTATCAGCCATGGTGAGACAAGCTAATTTTGTTTATGCTTTTGCAATGGCGGCGGTAACTGCGGAAATTATTGTCCTTTTAGTGATGGTTGATCCCACTTCTGTTAGTAGCCAAGGTATATTCGATGTCGCTCAAGCTCGCATGAGTGAGATTATTATAGGATCTATTTGTGCCGGTCTTGTTAGCCATTTATTTTGGCCTGTAAAAATAAAACACTCACTACAAAATCAAGCGAGAACGGTGATAAACCAAACGTTAGATTATCTCGCGAAAGAACTCGATACTAAAGGGACACATGAAAAACGCCATACTCAAATCGATGGTGTGATGGCAACGTTAGGCGCTATCAACGACGACTCCAGCGCAGTACGTTATGAAGGGCCAAAAGGACCAGGTCGTTCAAGAGCGGCCAATCAATTGGCACAAAAAGTATTATCTTTATTGGCATTGATTCAAATTTTTGGACGTTTACAACGTAATCATTCAGCGCTAATTACTTCTGATTTAAAAGAATTATTTGATCGACTTAAAGCTGTACTGGCCAGTATTGCTGCATCGGATAATTATGAATTTTGCGCTAAGGAAATTAAACACTTTCGTAAAGAGTTAACTGAATGGCGAGTCAATAACACATGTGAGGCGCCATTTGAATCACACATGTTTAATGTTGCTTTAGATATAGCGGCGGATTTAACTATTTTACTGCGTGCATATAAAGCACTAGAAGAGCGTGATAAAACCTTGTTGAATGCTCCAAGTATGCTGACTTACCGAGATCCTTTAGCGGGCGTGATTGTTGGTTTTAGAACGTTATTGGTCTTTGTGATTGGTGCATGTATTTGGATAAGTACTGGTTCATCTGCTGCGTTGATGGTTATGATTTTACCAGTTATTTTTTCTATTATGTTAGCGCGTATACCTTTATCTATTTTACGTGTGGTGATTAAACGCTTATTAATGGGGGTGGTGGTAGCTTCTTTTGTCACGATTTTCTTCGCACTTAATTTACTATCGCAAAGTGGCGGACAGCTGGAAATATTATTGTTGGTATTGGCTGGCCCTTATTTTTTGGGGCTACTATTACTTGCTGATCGTGAAACATTACCGTATGGCTTAGGCTTTTGTGTGCCGTTTTCGATTTTAGTGAGACCCAGTACCGATATGAGTTTGGCATTTTCAATTGATTACACCTTAAGTGCGGCAATGGCTATTTTTGCCGGAGTGAGTATTTTGTTTTGGATTTTTCATTTGTTTACAGGGCCTAGTATTCAGCTATTAGTAAGCCGAGTTTTTAAAGCGACCCATAAAGATTTGATAGACATTGAGCACCAGAAAGCGCCTGCAATTTGGTACAACCGTCGAATGTCAGATAGATTATTAAGATTGATTAATCACGATCAAGGTTCTCATTCTCGTGCTATTACCGACCTTGCTTTAACCGGACTTAATTTAGGTCATGCCACGGTTCGGGTACAGTCAATCTGCGAAAATTTAGCGGGTAAAAACTTAAAGCATTTAAAACAATGGCAACATAAATTGGCTGATGCCTTCCTATTAGCTAGCACAGGCAAGTGTAATGACGATTTCAAACAAACCTCCGACTTATTATCGCAAGAGCTTATTTCTGAAGTCGGCGACTCTGCTCAAGTAGAAGCGATTCAGGGGATGTTTATTCGTATTAATCTCACTTTAGAAAGAAGTGCACGTAAAATAGCCCTGTAAATACCTCAAGCTGATCAAAGGAATGAGTGATTTTAAATGAGTGGTGATGATTAAAGTGCTTCTCTTTAACCAATCTAATAACAGTCTATTTAGACCGCGTAATAAAGACTATATTTTAAAACGTAACCTACTTTTAAACTGTCTTAATATAAGTTTTATTATTATCAAATAAAGCGCTAAAAGCCGTTCATTTTGAACATCAAAATAACCTTGATGCCACTCTTTAATACTCCTTTATTTTTTTGATGTTTAGTCGCCAATAAAAGCTAATAAATAACTTGGATATCGCTTAATTATTTCGTTGTGCTTAGAGAATTTCTATGTACAATCTGCAAAAAATAGAAGGGGTTAATTTTTTGAAATATTTTGGCCGTTTTTACACCCATAAAAACACAAGATATTACTCACCTAACACCTAAATTTAGTGGCTCTATCGCGTTTTCACTTTATCCTATCTATTGTTTTTTATACTTTCTTAAACCCTATCAAGTTTAAGCTTATTTTAACTGCCATTATGGCTCGACTTTTGGAATATTGAATGTGACTGAGTGCCAACCTCTTTTACAACTATATGGGGTCAGTAAAACGTTTGCCGATAATACGGTATTAGACGCTTTAGACCTTACTATTTACGACGGTGAATTTCTTACTTTATTAGGCCCTTCAGGCTGCGGTAAAACCACTGTATTACGTATTATTGCCGGTTTTGAACAACAAGACCAAGGACAAGTGCTGCTGGACGATAAAGATATATCTATCCTTAAGGCTGAACATCGCCCAGTGAATACTGTATTCCAAAGTTATGCGTTATTTCCTCACATGAGTGTTTATGACAACATCGCTTTTGGCTTGAAAATGCATAAAGTAGCAAAAGAAGAGATCAATGAACGCGTACTTGAAGCACTTCGAATGGTGCGTTTAGAGAGCTTTGCACAACGTAAACCACATCAATTGTCTGGCGGACAGCAACAACGTGTTGCTATTGCGCGTGCAGTGGTTAATCGCCCTCGTTTATTATTGTTGGATGAATCTTTAAGTGCGCTTGATTATAAATTGCGCCAAGAGATGCAAGTTGAGTTAAAACGATTACAGCGCCAACTTAACATTACGTTTGTGTACGTAACGCATGACCAAGAAGAAGCGTTGTCGATGTCAGACCGTATCGTGGTACTTAATAAAGGTAAAGTGCAGCAAATTGGTACGCCGCGTGAGATTTATGAAACGCCCGTGAACCTTTTTGTGGCGCGTTTTATTGGTGAAATCAACCAATTTGATGGCCATGTTGTGCGTCGAATTGATGATAAGCATGTTGAAGTGACCGCAGAAGGCGCTGATTGGGTAGTACAAACTGATTATCCTTTTGCTGTTGATGACAAAGTACATGTATTACTGCGTCCTGAAGATGTGCGTTTAACTAAGCCTGAGTTAGCTGAAAATACAGTACATATAGAAGGGCACATTCATGAGTGTAACTATAAAGGTAAAACGTTAGATTCTTATATTCGTTTATCAACGGGGACAAACGTGATTGCGAGTGAGTTTTTTGACGAAGACGACCCTGATTTTGATTACCGTTTAGGACAAAAGGTCGCATTACAATGGATAACTGGTTGGGAAGTGGTATTGCCATATGAACAAACAATTTAATCAGTTTCGTTTTTGGGCGATTGGCCTAGCAACAAGCTGGCTAGCACTGTTCGTTTTAGTGCCGAGCTTAATGGTTTTAGTTACGAGCTTTTTAACGCGTGATGCTGATTTTTTAATCCAGTATCAATTTAGTTTAGAAGGCTGGAAGAGTGTACTTGATCCGAGCTTTATTTCATTGTTGTGGGACTCTGTTTTCATGGCAATGATGACGGCTGCTATTTGTTTGAGTATTGCTTACCCTTTTTCAATCTGCCTAATGGGCTTACCACAACGCTGGCGTAGTATTATTTTGTTCCTGTTGATTGTGCCTTTTTGGACCAATTCACTGGTCCGTATTTATGCGATCCAATTTTTGTTGGGTAAAAAAGGGTTAATTAACCAAGGGCTAGAATTTATTGGCTTAATTGATAAACCGTTAGATTTATTATACAGCCAGTTTGCTGTGATTTTTGGACTGAGTTATATCTTGCTGCCTTTTATGATTTTGCCTATTTATTCCTCTATGGAAAAGTTGGATTTTAAATTATTAGATGCGGCAAAAGATTTGGGGGCGAATGCCACTGAACGCTTATTACGCATTACTTTGCCGCTAACACTGCCTGGTATTATTGCCGGTTGTTTGATGGTTATTTTACCTGCGATGGGGATGTTTTTTGTAGCTGATTTATTAGGCGGCTCTAAGCATGCATTGTTGGGGAATGTTATTAAGAATCAGTTTATTCAAACTCGTGACTGGCCATTCGGCGCTGCACTGAGCATATTAATGATCGCATTGTTGTCATTTATGCTTTGGCTTTATTACCGTGCGACTAAAATGTCGAATCGCGCTGGAGGCATTAATGACTCGAATTTTTAAATTAGGTTTTATCGGTTTAGTGCTTTTATATGTATATACACCGATTTTAATCTTAGTGACGAACTCTTTTAATGCTTCTCGTTATGGTTATAAATGGGACGGCTTTACCTTTAAATGGTATGAAAAACTATTTGAGAATGATTCTTTAATGGAGGCCGGTTGGCATACATTACAAGTGGGTCTTACTAGCGCAACAGCGGCTACGGTGATTGGTACTTTAGCGGCAGTCGCATTACAGCGTTACCGTTTTTATGGTAAAGGTGCAGTCTCATCATTGGTGTTCGTGAGTATGCTAACGCCTGATATTGTGATGGCTATTGCGTTGCTCATTTTATTTATCACTTTAGGTATTGAGCTTGGTTATATGTCGTTATTAATTGCGCATATTACTTTTTGTTTGCCTTTTGTGATTATCAGTGTGTTTTCACGTTTAAAAGGCATGGATATGTCCGTGACTGAAGCTGCACGTGATTTGGGCGCTAATGAATGGAATGTGTTTAGTAAAATCATTTTTCCGATGATCTTGCCGGCTATTGCTTCTGGCTGGTTGTTAAGTTTTACCTTATCAATAGATGATGTAATTGTAAGTTCCTTTGTGACGGGACCTGGCTATGAAATATTACCTTTAAAAGTCTATTCCATGGTACGTGTTGGTGTGTCACCAGAGGTTAATGCTATCTCTACCTTGCTCTTTGTGGGCTCGGTAATGTTAATTGTAATATCACAACTACTACTACGTAAAAAAGGAAGTTTGTAATGAAGAAATGGTTAACCCTAACAGCAACAATGCTGATCAGTTTTTCATCAATGGCACAAGAAAAGGTTGTGCTCTATAACTGGGCTGATTATATCCCTGATTCTGTATTACGCTCGTTTACCAAGGAAACGGGTATTAAAGTTGAAGTTGCTACCTTTGATAGTAATGAAACGATGTTTGCTAAATTACAATTAGTTAATGGTAAAGGCTACGATTTAGCGGTACCGACTACGTTTTTTATTGAACGAATGAAACGTGCGGATTTGATACAGCCTATCGATAAATCTAAGTTAAAGAACTTTAAAAACTTAGAGCCGACCTTACTGAATCAGGCTTACGATCCTGATAATAAATATAGTATTCCGTATCTTTGGGGTAGTACTGCGGTTGCCGTTAATACGGATGAGATGGATGCATCATCAATTACGTCGTGGAAGGATCTTTGGAAACCAGAGTTTAAAGATCAAATCCTGTTATTAGATGATGTTCGAGATATCTTTTTAATGGCATTAAAAGCAAAAGGCTTTGAGAATAACACAACTAACGAAGACGAAATTCGTCAAGCTTATGAAGCATTAGTTGAATTATTACCTAATGTTAAATTGTTCTTGTCTGACTCACCAAAGGGGCCACTTATTCAAGGCAATGTACCAATGGGCGTTATGTGGAATGGCGAAACCTATATGGCACAACTTGAGTTAGGTACCGTTGAATATGTGTACCCAAGTGAAGGTGTTACGCTTTGGGTGGATAGTTTTGTGATTCCAAAAGGTGCGGAAAACGTTGAAAATGCTCATAAGTTTATCGATTATGTTTTACGTGCTGATATTGGAAAAATCATTTTAGAAGGGGTAGGGAATTCAACACCTAATCGAGCAACTATTCCATTATTAAGTGAAGAGATGCGCAACAATCCAATGGTTGTTCCTCCTGCAGAAGTGATTGAAAAAGGTTCTTTTCATAGAGATTTAGGTGAAGTGAATGCTATTTATGAAAAGTACTGGCAAATGCTAAAGCAAGCTAAATCATAATGATGGTTTAAATGCTTTGCTGCTATTGAAATAAATAGCTTTAAACTCTATTTAAAACCGCTCGCATCAGAGCGGTTTTTTATTGTATTTTATTTATGTAATTACACTAAATTTTAGTTTCTATGCGTGTGTTAAATGATTTGAGCAAGGATGTATTAAGCTACGTTACATTAAGCGACGTTGTATTAAATAGCATTGCCTTAAGTAAAATAGGAAAAGTAAGATAGGAAAAAGTAAGGGGATTTCTGTGGCTAAAAGGGCAGATATGACCTACCCAATTTATTTAAGCTCTTATTTAATTTTAAAAGATAAGCTTATCCAATGTTCTAATGATGGAAGACTGTCTTTTTTATAAGCTTTTATTACATCAACTGTAGCCAATATAATAATGACACTCCAAGGCTACAAGTCACTAATGAACCAATTGTTGTCATGGCAATTATATTTGCTGCGAGTTCTGCACTGTGGCCCATTGCTCTTGCCATCACATAACTTGCTGCTGCTGTTGGTGCGGCAGACATGAAGAAAACTAACCCAAGAGTTTCACCGGTATAACCTAAAAAGTATGCGCCACCAGTGATGAATATTGGCCCGATAACAATTTTTAATATAGTAGAAAAACGGCAATTAAGGCTATTATCTTTCAAAGATTTAATACTCAAACTTCCGCCAGTGCACAACAGGGCAACAGGCAATGTCATATCAGAAAAGTATTGACCTGTATTAATGACGATATCAGGCACAGGAATCGTTAATACAAAGAAGATTAATCCTAAAATAATACTGATAATCAGTGGGTTTTTAAGAATAGATTTCATTAAGCCGATCAGCATTTTTGGATTAAAGCCTTCTTTCTTAGGCGATAATATAATCACTGATAAAATATTATAAAGTACGGTATGTGCAGCAACATATACGGCGGCTAGTCCTAGACTCGCTTCACCATAAACATTCGCCATATACGCCAAACCAATAATAGCGGTATTACTTCGAAATGCACCTTGAATAACGACACCATGATGGTGTTTGTCTTTTATCCAATATTTAGTGACTAAGATACATAACATAAAGAATAGGAAGTTGGCGATTAAGCCATAAGCGATCAGGTCAAAGTCTATGATTGCTTGATGATCCATTTTAACAATGCCTAGAAAAAGTAAAGCCGGCAGGGTCACTTTAAATACCAACTTCGAACCTACTTCAATAAAAGCATCATTAATCGTATTCGTTTTTCTTAAAAACCACCCTAAAAAAAGTAATAGGCAAATCGGTCCTACAATGGAAAACGAAAACTGTAATGATTCAAAAAACATGAAATATCTCATTTATTAATGATTATAAAAGGGCGTAAGTTGCTGTTGCTAGGTTATATATAATGTTAAGCACGATTAGAACAATACGGTTAAGTCTTTCATTTTGCATTAATTACTCAGTTCTTTATATAAAAAAGTGAATCAATTTTAAGCTAAATGGTTTTTAGAAGGGTAATGATGATTGAGTTGTGCACTTTAGGAAGTGACGTATGCGAAGTCTTTTAAAAAATGAACAAGGCCATTGTTGCTATAAAATTGAATGATTAACTCTGTAGATTGACCTTGCTGATTTAGCTTCTTTAATACGCGTTTATCTTTTGGCCTATATTTGTTGATACTTATTGATGACTTTGAGTTTATTGCATGACAGCACTCATGAAAATTAACTGAACTTATGAAAACTTACCGAATTTATGAAAATTTACCGAGCAATGCGTTTTTTCTGTTCGTACATTGCTTTATCTGCATCTTGGATCATATCTTCAATTGATTTATCAGTATCATAATCGAAATATGTTACACCGGCACTGTATTCGATCTTATAAGGCTTATCTAATGTTTCATTTATCTTTTCAATGGCATTAGAAAAGCGCTCTAATACTATTTCTGAATTTTCTTCATGAGCGTTGCTGAGCATCGCAACAAATTCATCGCCTCCAATCCGCCCTACGACATCACAATCACGGAATGAACTGAGCATTGCTTGTGCAAACGTACTTAGTACAAAGTCGCCTTCGTGGTGGCCATGGGTGTCATTGATAAGTTTAAATTTGTCTAGGTCGAATAAGATAAAGGTAATTGGCATTTTATTACGTCGACACATTTTTAAACTATGACCGACCAAATTTAAAAAACCGCGTCTATTCGATATTAACGTTAGCTCATCTAGCGTCGCTAGTTGCACAGACTGAATCTCTTGTTCGATCATCGCGCCTAAGTCTTGAAGTAATTGTTGGTCTTCTTCATTTAAGCCTTTAGGTTTAGGATCGATAAGACACAATGTCCCTATATTAATTCCATGTCTCAGTTTCAATGGATAACCTGCATAGAAGCGAATTTTTGGTTCGTCAACGACAAGAGGGTTGTCAAAGAATCGTTCATCTTTAGAGGCATCAGGAATGATGAATAATCCTTCTTGATTAATAGCATGTCCACAAAATGATATATCGCGAGGTGTTTCGGAAACATCAACACCTTGTTTTGACTTAAACCATTGGCGATCTTCGTCAACTAAGCTAACTAGTGAAACAGAGACGTTAAACATGCGTTTAGCCATTCGTGTCACACGATCGAAACGCTCTTCGTGTGAAGTATCAAGAATTTTTAATGTTCTTAATGCATGTAATCGTTCTGCTTCATTTTTTGGAATATCAGGTTTGATCATAGGGCCACCGTAAATTCTATTTAATACCTCCAGTGTAGTATTCAATTTACATATAATGTTTAATTAAAACTAATATCAATCAATTTATGTGATTGAAACTGCTTTTTATTAGATTATATTTTGATTTTTTTTGTAGCGCTTTATCTCAAGTATTGAAAGTCTATTTTTAAGGGGGGATAAATGGTGGATCACAAGATATATTTAATGAAGCTTTCGGTAAAATAATGCTTAAGTGTAGATTGCTTAAATGATTAACTAAAATTGTTCATTTTAAGTACGTTATAAAAAATCATGTTACTTGTTCGACCACAGATGATTGACTAAGGTTGCTTTCACATTTTATTAACATTAAAATTGAGTAGGCTTATAGGTTTTATTTTTTCATCTTATGATTCATCATTTTTCATGAATATTACCTATACTGAAAAGCCAAACAGGGAATGTTGGACAGCAATTCCCACCCCCCCGAAATTTTTAAAATAAGGCTATTTAATATGCTAAAACGTATTGTTTATGGCGTATCTGGCGCAGTTATTGTTGGACTTGGTTTATTCAGTTTTTATGCTTGGAATTCCTCAATTGATCCCATTGCACCTCCAGTTAACGCAGACTACCCCCCACAAGTTATCGAACAAGGTAAAATCCTTGCTGCTGCAGGTTATTGCAGTACTTGTCATACCACTCCAGGTGGAGAGGCTTATGCAGGTAACTATGAAATGCACACTGAATTTGGCACTATCTATTCAAGTAATATTACGCCAGACGTTGAAACGGGCATTGGTGGCTGGTCTGAAGCTGCTTTTAATCGTGCTATGCGCACTGGTGTAAGTCGAGATGGACATCATTTATTACCTGCATTTCCTTTTGAGCATTTTAATAAAATGAGTGACGATGATATTGGTGCTATATACGCTTATATCATGACGTCAATTCCTGCTGTTAACCAAGTTAAAAAAGAAAATGGTATTCCATTCCCTCTTAATATTCGTTGGTTACAAGCGGGCTGGAAATTATTATTCGCGGATACACAGAACTTCGAAATTAATGATAGTAAATCTGAGCAATGGAATCGTGGTGCTTATTTAGCTGAAGGTGTTGCCCATTGTGGTGCTTGTCATACTCCGCGTAATGTATTAGGTGGTGAAAAATACGACCAAATGTATCAAGGAGCTGCAATTGATGGTTGGATTGCACCATCATTAACATCGACGAGTACCTCTCCAATTCCTTGGCGAGCACAAGACTTTTATGAATATTTAACAACAGGTAACTCTCCATACCATGGCAGTGCAGCCGGTCCTATGGCGCCTGTTATGCATAAAGGTTTATCTGCGTTACCTAAGAGTGATGTCGAAGCAATTAGTTACTATTTTGCAGATCATTCAGGCGCAAAAGAAAGTGATGATCCTGCTGCAAATAGTAATTTGCAAACGGCAATTGCTGCGCAACATATACAAACTGATCTTCGTATTGACGAAGGTGCTCGTTTATATGCAACGGCTTGCCAAGCATGTCATTACAGTAGTGATGAGTTAGTAAAAGGACGTCCATTACTGACGTTGGGTTCTGCAACTCACCTTGATCAACCGACTAACTTGGTTAACGTTATACTGGACGGTGTACGTAATGACCAAGGTATAAGTGGTGTGGTTATGCCTGGATTCCGTGATGCGCTTAGTGATCAAGATATCTCTGCCATCGCCGCGTATTTACGCCAAGCGGCAGGTAAAAGTGCTTGGCCTGAATTACAACAAAAAGTAATTGAAATCCGTAACCAACCTCGATTCGAGCAATAATTCACAGGAGAAGTGACAATGGCAAAATTTATTTTAAACGGCGAGTCGATGACTGCCGATGTAGAAAGTGATACTCCTTTACTGTGGGTTATTCGTGATGAATTAGACATGACGGGGACTAAATTTGGTTGTGGTATTGGTACTTGTGGTGCTTGTACTGTACATGTAGGTGGGCGTGCTACACGTTCATGTATTACGCCGGTATCATCAGTTGAAGGTGCTGAGATTACGACGATTGAAGGGTTATCTGAAAAAGACGATCATCCTTTGCAAATTTCTTGGAAAAACTTACAGGTACCACAATGTGGTTACTGTCAGTCAGGACAAATTATGCAAGCGGCTGCATTGTTGAAAGACATTCCTAAACCATCGGATAAAGATATTGATGCAGTAATGGGCGGTA
This sequence comes from Psychromonas sp. SP041, assembly GCF_000470315.2. GTDB lineage: Bacteria > Pseudomonadota > Gammaproteobacteria > Enterobacterales > Psychromonadaceae > Psychromonas. Next base: position 54,230 of record NZ_CBRF02000009.1, on the reverse strand, counting down.
ATTTATGCCGTTGTATGACTTACGTGCGTATCCGTAGTGCCATTCATGAAGCAGCAAATGCCATTGAAGGAGAGCAATTATGAGTCGATTACCTAAACGTAATTCACCGGGTATAACCCGTCGTGGTTTTTTAATTGGTATGACTGCAGTTGGTATCAGTTTTGGTTTTCCACGTCATTTAATGGCGGCAATGGACCCTGCAAGTCCAGACGGTAAAGTACTGCCTAGTGAAGGTGAACTTTATGAGCCGTCATTGTGGTATTCAATTGATACTGCCGGCAAGATTAAAGTGAATATTATGCGCTCAGAAATGGGTCAGCATGTTGGTACAGCTATCGCACGTATTCTTGCTGATGAGTTAGAAGCGGATTGGGATGATGTTGAAATTATCCATGTTGATAGTGATCCTCGTTGGGGTTACATGGTCACTGGTGGTAGTTGGTCTATTTCACAAAGTTGGCCTGTCTATCGTCAAGCAGGTGCCGCAGGTCGTACTGCGCTAATTGAAGCGGCGGCTAAAAAATGGGGCATTACAGCCAAAGAGTGTGAAGCGAAAAACGGTAAAATCATCTCAAGTAAAGGTGAGTTATCTTACGGCGAATTAGTAAGCTTAGGGTTAACACGTCAATTTACAGAAGAAGAACTAAAAACGCTGCCACTGAAAGCAAATGAAGATCTTAAGTTGGTTGGCCAACAAGTGACGTCGCTTGATGTCGCTAATAAAACGAATGGTAAAACGATATACGGTATCGACGCTAAAGTTGATGGCATGGTATATGCGAACCCTATTCTACCACCAACTCGCTATGGTTCTAAAGTTGCAACATTTGATGACTCAGCTGCAAAAGCAGTCAAAGGTTATCAAAAAACCATCGTACTAGATGATGCAAGTGGTAGTGTACCTGGTTGGCTAATGGTGATTGCGAGTAGCTTTATTGCAGCACAAAAAGCATCAAAACTGGTTAAAGTAACGTGGGATGCTGGTGAAACGGCTAATGTATCTGAAGCTAATATTATAGATCATGGTAAAAAACTATTAAGCGACTCAAGCAAAGGTAGTATTTTAGATACGGGTAATACTAAAACTGAACCTGTATTTGAAGGGGCGAGTAGCTCGATTTCTCATGAATATATTACTAGTACGGTATTACATGCTCAGATGGAACCTGTGAATGCCTTGGTATTTAAAAATCCAGATGGCGTGTGGGAAGTACATTCTGGTTGTCAATGGCAATCACTTACGTTACCTGTACTCGCAACCGCATTGGGTGAAGATGTGGCTAATATTGTGATTCGTACTTATATGCTAGGCGGTGGATTTGGTCGTCGGTTAAATGGTGATTATACTATTCCTGCTGCGTTAACGTCTAAAGCATTAGGCGGTAAGCCGGTTAAAATGGTGTTAATGCGTCCACAAGATATGTTATTCGATAGTGCGCGTTCAGCTTCAGTTCAACAGTTAAAAATGGCTTTTGATGATAAGAAGTCAGTGACCGCAATGGAACACCATGCAACGGCAGGTTGGCCAACACAAGTATTAGCACCTGGTTTTATGCCTAAAGGTGTTAATGATGAACCTTATGACCCATTTGCTATTGCAGGTGCAGATCATTGGTATAGCGTTGGCGCACAAAAAGTACGTGCTATTTCTAATGACCTTGCTATGGCCACTTTTAGACCGGGTTGGTTACGTTCAGTAGGACCTGGTTGGACAGGGTGGGCTGTTGAAAGCTTTATGGATGAAGCCGCGCATCATGCAGGCAAAGATCCAGTGCAATTCCGTCTTGATATGCTCATTGCTGAAGGTCGTAATGCCGGTACTACACCGGTTGCAGAGGGGGGGGCAGCACGTCAAGCAGTGGTTTTGAAAAAAGCTGCAGAAATGATTGGTTGGGGTTCTGAGCAACCTGAAAATACCGGACTTGGTATCGCTTCTACCTTTGGTCAAGAGCGTGATATGCCAACTTGGGTATCTTGTGCAGTGCAAGTTCAAGTCAATAAAAGTAACGGCCTTGTGGATGTGAAGAAACTGGTTGTGGTGATCGATGCTGGTATTATCGTTGATCCAAATGGTGCTGAAGCACAATGTCAAGGTGCTGCATTATGGGGATTATCAATGGCATTGTATGAAGGTACAGAGCTACGCGATGGGCAGTATAAAGATACTAACTTTGATACTTATACACCTTTGCGTTTAGGTCAAACACCTGAAGTGAAAATTGAGTTTATTGCAAGTAAAATGCCGCCATCTGGATTAGGTGAGCCTGCTGTGACGGCAGTTGCACCTGCTATTGCTAATGCAATTTACCAAGCGGTGGGGGTACGTTTACGTAAAATCCCAATGAAGCCAAGTGAATTAAAAAGTGCTTTAGATAAAGCCTAGTTAATCTCATAAGTTTCCGCATAAAAAAGCCCGATTTATTCGGGCTTTTTTGTCTTTTATTTTTGACTCGTTCTACGTTTTATCTTTATACCGATTACATTAAATATGTTATCTAAATTTTGCGCTGGAAAAACAGTTCAATTCAAGGCGTAAATTGATGTAAATGGCTGTTCCCTTTACGAAATTTATAACGAGGAAGTGGGCTGTTTTAACAAGTAAAATAGATAAGCTATTTATTGTGATTGGTATTATTATTGACGACCATTAATTTTCTAACTTTTGTTGCCATTTTAGAAGGTCATCTAGTGTGTCTATATCGTTTATTGCATTAGGTAAGTCTAAACAAGTTAATTGATTCGTCTCAGCTAATTGTTGTAGAACTGGTTTGGCTCCTTGGTCGCCTTTAAGGTGTGTTAGAGCCTCAAATTGTTCACTGTTGAAGATAGCAGGAACGCCTAACTGGCTTTGGTATGATGCACACACATTGCTTTGTTGTGTCACCCAAAGATCAACCAGCTTTATATAGTCTTGGTAAGTCACACCAATATGGTCAGCAAGTGCTAATAATAAGCCATTAGCAGAAAGGGCAGCTTCAACACCTATTTTAACTGATGTCGATAAACCAGCGTCACTGTTTTCATTGATGATAGAGACGGTGGATGTTGGCAGTAATTGACGTAATACATTGTGGTGAGTCCCTAATATGACAACAACATTACTTATTATATTACGTGACGTTAAGTAGTCTGCTACATAGTTTAATTTATCTAAACTATGTAGTAATAAAGGTTGATCAATTAATACATTATCGGCATTTAAGTCTGTCACTAGTTGTGCTAATTTAATGCCGTTAAATCGACTACTTTTGCCTGCCGCTAATAATACTAACGTTAATGTTTTTTGTTCGATAGCATTAGACCGAAGCTCTTCTTTTCTCGTCTCAATAGGATTTTTATTCACAAGGCTCCATATTATCTTATTATAGATACTCGCCATTGAAAAAGTGAAGAGTATCCATCTTGTTATGCCGATTATATTAAATATGTTATCTAAATCTTATGCTGGAAAAACAGTTCAATTCAAGGCGTAAATTGAGCCTTTCGAAGATTAACTTCGTTAATCGTCTATCGGAGAATTAATCAAAAGAGGTTAATTCTTTAATGGCTGTTCCCTTTACGACATTTACAACAAGGAACTGGGCTGTTTCAACAAATAAAATAGATAAGTTATTTGTTGTGATTGGTATTAGTTGATTAAATCAGTTCGCTTATGAAAAACCGCATGGCACTCAGCTAATATACTTAATGCAATAGACTCAGGTAGTTCACCACCTATATTGAATCCAGCAGGGGCTGAAAAGAAACCTTTAAAGTCATCCAAGGTAATATTGGCTTTACTAAAAACCTGGTCACGACGGTGAAGTGGCCCAAGCAATGCAATATAAGCTTGGTTACTTTGACTAATCAGTTTTACTGCTAATGCATCTAAACTTAAATTATGCTGCATTACCACGACGCCATCAATATCTAACAAGTGTTTTGTTTCTAATGTAGAAATGGGTTGTTTAATGATATGGGTATCTGGGAAATGATGCTGATGCGCATAACTAGATCGTTCATCAAATACTGTTACTTTCCAGCCTAATTGTATGGCCATCTTTGCTAAAGGTTGCGCATCTAAACCTCCCCCAAAAATAGCCAGATGAAAACGCGTTCGGCAAGGGATCTGAAGTATAGTGGTATCTGAATCATCTTTAGCGGTACTGTAAGTACTCTTACTAAAGTTATAATCAGTTTTATTATTTATTGGTATTACATTTGCAGAGATAGAGGCAGCTGGTGTACCTGTTTTAACTAAGGGTAAATGATATTCACAATTGGTTGACGTTACTTTCTCCATTAACGCCTGCAAATGCAGGTAGTTATTTTCAGCCGTCACGGGAATTAATAATAGATCGATAATACCGCCACAACCCAATTGGTAGCTAGCATCTGATTCATCACTGGCGTCATAGGTGATATTAATGGCTTGATCTTGTTGAATAGCTCGTTGTGCATGCCGCAGTAAATCACCTTCTAAACATCCACCACTGACAAGTCCGATACTTTTACCTAAGGAGTGAAATAACATCATTGCGCCGGTTTTACGATACGAAGAGCCCTGAATGCGAGTGATAACGGCTAGTACCCATTTATCATTAGGGAATTTATTCCACTGTGAAAGTAAATCTTCAATATGATGTGACATTCATTTCCTATTTTAATTTTTAGTAATTATTTTTAATCTATTTAACGTCATTATTAGCCATGCAGCATGCTTAAGCTGAATAACTATAAAAAATAAAGGAAGTAAGTCTGAGGCTTTAAAGCGTTTATTTCAAGGTTATTTCATTTAAAGGGAGGATTTAGGTTACTGCTTGCTAGTATCTTAAAAAAGAATGAAAGTGTGTTAATTTTACTGTTGTCATATTTAGTTTATTTGCTTCGCTTTAAGTCATTTAATCACTGCTTTATGAAGTAAAAGATACGTTTATTGGTTTAAAAAAGAAGGACGTTTTCACGTTCTTCTTTTTTAAATTTAATGCTACGACTATTATTGATTCCCTAAATCGCTTAAGCAATTAAGTTTTGTCCTCAGAACTTTTATTAAATAACTTTCATTAAATAATTTTTACTAAAGAACTTTACTCAAAAACTGTTGAGTTCTCTCTTTTTGAGGGTTATCCAACACTTCTTGAGGTGTGCCTATCTCCTCAATTAAGCCTTCATGGAAAAAAGCAACTTTGTCTGAGACTTCTTTTGCAAAGGCTATTTCATGGGTAACACAAATCATTGTCATACCATCATCACGTAATAGTCTTAACGTATCTAATACTTCGCCAACAAGCTCAGGATCGAGTGCTGACGTTACTTCATCAAACAACATGTAGGGCGGTTCCATTGCTAATGCTCTTGCAATCGCCAAACGTTGTTGTTGTCCACCAGACATTTTAGTTGGATATTCGTGTAATTTGTCACCAAGTCCAACGTGTTTAAGCTCTTTTGTCGCTATTTCTTCAGCTTTTTCTTTACTAAACCCTTTTACAACTTGAGGAGCTAAAGCCGCATTTTCTAGTACGGTTAAATGTGGAAAAGAGTTCCATTGTTGGAATACCATACCGAGGTTTTGTCTCAATGCATTGATATCTGTTTTTTTATCATGTACATCGATACCATCAACAATAATGTTACCTTTATTGATACTTTCAATGGCATTAATACAATATAAAAGGGTCGATTTTCCACTGCCACTTGCACCGATAATACTCACTACTTCACCGCGGTTTACCGTTAAATCAATCCCTTTTAATACTTCTAAATCACCAAAAGATTTATGAACACCTTTTATTTCAATCATATTTCCATTTTCCTTTCTATATATTTACCGTAACGCGACAACGGGTAAGAAATCATAAAGTAAAACAACCCAACACCTATTAAAATCATAAGGGGTTGTTGCGTTCTTGATATCAATTGTTCTGCTGTTCTTAGTAATTCCATATAACCAATCACAGAGACTAATGCAGAGTCTTTAATAACACTTAAGGCAACACCAATCCAAGATGGAAAAACGGCTCTCATGCCAATTGGTATTCTTATGTATCTCACTGTCTGTAAGTAATTCATGCCTAGTGACCTAGATGCTTTTACCATAGAGACTGGAACACTATTAAATCCACTTCTGAACACTTCACTCATGAATGCCATTGTATAAAGCGATAATATAATTGAACCTGTCACAAAAGGAGGTAATGGGAAACCCATCACACCGATAAAGGTGCTAAACAATATAAGCTGAATGATGAGAGGCACAGAGCGAAGAACATCTAAAACAGCACCTAAAAAAACATTAACTGTTTTATTGGATTCTGCTCTAATAAACCCAATTAAAAGCCCTAATAAACTACCAACTACAATAGCTATAACTGAAATATAAACAGTGTTTAAAATACCCGTTAAAATAAACCCTGCGTCATTCCACGATAAAGGAGTAAATAAGTTCATTATGATATCTCCCCTTTAAATACTTTTTTGGCAATCAAATCAGCGGCTAATAATACCAATTTAGTGATCACATAATACATAACAGCGGCCACCATAAAGAACTCTAATGTTCTGAATGAAGTTGATTGCAATCGTTGTGTTTCACCAGATAATTCATTCATTCCAACTAGTATCCCAAGTGAGCTCATTAGTATTGACCAAACAAATTGATTGGTCATTGGATGATAAATTCTACGGAACATTTGTGGCAAAATGATGTAGCGGTAGACTTTAATATTATTCATACCTAAGGATTTTGCAGCGCTATATTGGGTTTTAGGAATGGACTGAAAACCACCCCTGAATGTTTCTGCTAAGTAACCTGCATTTATAAAGACTAAAGCAGAAAAAACCGAGACGTACGGGCTAAGATGTATGCCATAAGCCCCTAAACCAAAATAGGCCATGTAGATAAGAAAAAGAGCAGGGGTATTCCTTGCGATTTCTATCCAAATATTAGCAATATGATAAAAAACTTTGGTTTCTGACATTTTTCCCAATGCTAATAATACGGCAATGATGATACCTACTAGCATTGATAAAACAGAGACATGAACGGTAGTAAATGCCCCTGTTAATAGTTGTGGGAATGCATCGAATACTACATTCCAGTGAAATTCATAATTATCCATATATCCTCTTTTAAAAGCATTTCCATTTGGCTTTGAGTCATACCTATTAAATTTGATGTTGTTGTATGATTGTCTTTGATAATTGTGATTATCGGGCATCATTAACTTTCTATGACGTATTTTTTAATGACTAATACAATGCGATATAAATTATTTCCCTTTATTAAACGATCTTATTAACTGACTTTATTAAACTAACTCAACGAACCTGAACGACTAACTTAAATGATTTTGATAACTCAACAATAACAATAAGCATAATGTTTGAGTATGATTCTATTTTTATTTTCAGATGGTTTATAACAGATGGGGTAGTCGGTTAACCCTGGGATGTCTAAATTGATATCCTCCAGCAGAACTGGAGGATGACTTACTTTTAGTTAACACAATCAAAAATAATTACTTATTTTCTCTTAATGCTTTAACCATATCAGCAGAAACTGGCGTACCAAAATGCTTAACATGTAATTCGTTTAAACGACCGTCACGTACTTGGTGAACTAAGAAAAGATTTAAGTATTTAATCCAAGCTTGTTCACTTCGTTTAGCAATAATTCCTACTACATCATCGTAATTTGGCACATAAGGACCTGCAACAAAATCATCAAATTGACCAGAAGTTAGTTTAGTTGCGATATTAGTGTTAGTAGAAATAAGCGCATCAACTTTACCTTGGTATAGTCCTAGGAATGCATCATTTTCTGATTTAAATGCGGTATAATTATCTCTTCCCCAACCTTGTGCATCTGCATAGTTGAAGTATTCTGTTTCATAGGTTGTACCTAGTGCTGCACCTACTTTTACATCCTTAAGATCAGCAAAAGATGTCATTTTCACACCTTTCTTAGAAATTACTTGAAACTTAAAAACAAAGTATGGGTAAGTAAAGCCAACAGATTTAGCGCGTGCTAATGAGTCTGACGTCGAACCAATAACTACATCGGTTTTAGCTGAAATTAATGAAGGGATTCGGTCGCCCCAAGTTAGGTTGATAACATTTGATTTTACGCCTAAAACAGTGGCTAAATCGTTACAGTAATCAACATCAAAACCGGCAGGTTTGTTATCTTTGTCTGTGTAACCCATTGGTGGGAAATCAAGCACGACGCCACAGTTTAATGTGCCACGGCTGATTACATCATCTAATTGATCTGCACTTGCGCTTGAAAATGCACCGAGTACTGAAATGGAAGCAACAACTAATGATATTTTCTTTACTAACTTCATACTTTCTCCTTGATTTTTATTTACAATTTACTTGTGCATAGGGTGGCTAGAACATAATGTGCCGCACTTTTGTATCTTGTATTTAAATTAGATATCCCTATTTACAAGTCGATGTTAATTCTTATAAGTATTTGTTAATTTTTATAAGCAGATGTTAATCCTTTTAACACTTTAATTACTCTATCAAACTTTAGAATAACTTGTTGAGCTTTTTATTATTTATTCGAGATCAAAAAATATCTAGGTATTTAGCACTGATCATCGTAATGCAATTCAAATTTATTTTTTTATCTATCATTTTTTATTAACAAATTTTATTTTTTTACATGGCGAAATATGAAGGATAGTAAGATATCAATTTTCGTTTTGTATCTTGTAACATAATGATATTACGTTTAAATAAGCGATGAAAGGAAGTGTGCAACTAAAGACTGCTTGTTGTTGTCATAACATTATATTCAATGGAACAATCAACTTACCATTTATAGTTTTATAAAATTTGAATTAAAAAAGGGACTCAACATGGTCTTAATCATTTAGTAAGCAACTATTTAATGTATCAATTTATATGAATATGGATTGTAAATTTACTTTTTTAAAAGGATCTCTAATGAAATTAGCATTCTTATTACCTATTGTCATAAGTCTAATCATGGTATTTCCAAGTATTAGTTCAGCTGAAAGTAGAGACAATAAAAAGCATCAAAAAAGATCCTTTGTACACAAAAAAATTGAGTCTAAAACAGACAAAATAACACGTAAACGTCTTCTTTATGGTAGTAGCACTGTATTACCTAAAAACCGTGCGGCTCGCCATAAAGAAAATAGGTTGGATAAGAAAAATGCAATTAGGCATAAAAATTCAAAGACTTATGTTAATAGGAACATTCATACTCGTGCTGTTCAGAAAAACCGCTCGACAATAAAAACGTCAGTATTACCACCAAATAAAGCGGTGCGTAACAAACAGAAGGCTAAAAGGTTAATAGCGGCGAAAAACTTAAAAACTAAACGCAGTAAAAGTTTTCGTAAACGTGCCATTTATAAAATAGGCTTAAGGAGTCATAAACTACCAAGAAATGGTCGTCGTCTTAGTTTTGGAGGCCTTTCTTTTATTTTTAGTAGTGGGTTATATTATCGTTATTTAAATAATGGATATACCGTCGTACACCCTCCGGTAGGGCTGAAAATCCGTTATTTACCACATGGCTTTGAAAATCTGTTTGTTAATGGACATCATTATTACTTCTTCCAAGGTATTTACTATATTACTGCTGGTGCTTATTACCAAGTGGTAGAAGCGCCATTTAATGATACAACTACATTGTCAGTAACTGACGAAACACAATATGAGCAACAACAAAGTGATTATTTTGAGCTTGGGCAACGTTACTCAGTATTACCTGAAGGCGCTGAATTAGTTGTTGTTAACGGGGAACAATACTTTAAATATCAAAATATCTATTTTCTTCCTCAATCATCGGATAATGATGTTGATTATTTAGCAGTGAAGCTAGATTAAGTCTTTATTTTTAAATAGTAAATGCTGTACTTCATTTCTGAATTGTAGTCTTTATGCCAACAATTAATCTAACGAGATTAACATTTTAATACTCGTTAGATTAAATCATAAATGCGTTGTTAGTTGCTTATTCACTGGTCATTTAAACCTATTTTTTAGCGGAAATTTTTTATTGAAGAGGAAAGGTTTTGTATTGTAAAAGTGATAATGTTAATTCGTTATTACTATTCTAAGATAATGAGTTTTAATATGTATTTATTGATGATTCTTCGCTAAATTTGCGTATTGTTAAATTGTGATTTACGTTTAATAGATCCTCTCGTCTTACATTTATTTGATTAAAAGTAGGAAATACTATGTTTAATAAAATCATTTTATTTACCTGTGTGCTTATTATATCAAGCAATATCATGGCCAAACAAAATACCAAAGTATCTAAAAGCTTATGTTTAAAAATTGATGCGAAAATTACGACAGCTAAAAAGAATATGCGTGTTATATATACAGACAAGAAAGGTCATAAGTTAAGAAGTAAGTTAAAAGCCTTACAGAAAAAAAAGGCGTATTGTAAAATAAGCCGATTTCCAACCTCATTATAAATTCCACATTTCTCAGGCTTTATAACTCTGGTTAGTTCTTATCGAAGGTTGCAGCGCAGAGTTGCTTTTCAAGCTAACGACCCACAGGACAATCGGTGAAGTAAACACTTTCGTTGTTAGAAAATGTCGATTTAAACCGTTATAGCTTATTCTTTCTGCCTAGGACTTGTTCACTTCACCGTTTGCTGGATTTCGCACTTTGAATGGTAAAGAGTATAGATACGAGTTATCAGAAAATATTATACCAATCACAATAAATAGCTTATCTATTTTACTTGTTAAAACAGCCCATTTCCTCGTTGTAAATTTCGTAAAGGGAACAGTCATTAAAGCATTAACCTCTTTTGGTTAATTCTCCGATAGACGATTAACGAAGTTAATCTTCGAAAGGCTCAATTTACGCCTTGAATTGAATAGTTTTCCCGTGCAAAATTTAGATAATATAATCGGTATTAATTACTTGTATGGATAAATTGACCTTTTTTATCAGTGCTCTGAATACTATAGCGATAAACGCCCTCCCAGAAGATAGTCAAAATCAGATAGCATTTCTGTTTGATAGAACAATAAACATAGACCTAGCCTTTACTGTTCCGGATAACATGCGATTTAAACTTTTTATTATACTTCTCACATGTACGTAATAAACCACATGTAATCACTAATGTTTAAATGCGATCCTAAATAGTGCGAAATCGAATATTATTAATGCGCTGACATGGTGCTTTTTTCGGATTTGTTTAATAAGTAAGCAGTACCAATCTAGAATAAACTCCAATTTAAATTAAAAAACACCTTAAATACCATTAAATTTAAAATTCATGAAACTTAAATTTTTATCGAAAAATCAAATAAAAATTATCATGATAAAAAGCTGTTATTCATTTTAATTAAGTGACCACTTAATTATTAATAGAAGCTTATTTCTTCTAAAGGGGAGCGCTTTTTTAATGTTTAAAAGAAATGGTATTAAAAGTGTTTTTTATTGGTTATTTTTTAAAATAAATGCGTTGTTATCAACAACCCAATACATTTATTTTAAATAGAATAGAGAACAAAAATTTAGCATAGATCAAACACTTGGTATAAATAATGCTCTTGTTTTGAACATATCTTTTGATTGCAGTTGCACTCAAGTTGTTCAAGGTGATGTATAGGCATATGGAAAATAGTCAAAACATAAAAGAACAAGTAAAAATGATAGGGATGGATTTCGGTTCAACCACTAGCAGTGCGATGATCGCGGTGGCAGGCGTTGGAATGAACTCTGCGACAGGTCGAATGGCATTCTCTGCACCAGAAATTGTCTATCGCTCTAATGTTGAATTTACGCCTTTTAAAGGTGCTGAAATTGACGCATCCGCTATCGCTGAACTATTAGATACTTGGTTAGAAAAAGGCGATAACATTTTTTCTGGCGGAGTGATCATTACTGGTTTAGCTGCTTTACAACAAAACTCAGTGCATATTGCCGCTTTAATTAAAGAGCGTATCGGACAAGCTGTTATTGCAACGGTTGATGATCCAAACCTTGAGTCATGGTTAGCCTTCATGGGGTGTGCTGCATTATTATCTCGACACTTTAAGAACGAAACACTCGTTAATCTCGATATTGGTGGCGGCACAACTAATCCCGCAGCAGGTCAAAATGGACAAGTCAAAACAACGGGATGTTTTTATATTGGCGCTAGGCATTTTCAGTTTGAACCAGGGACTTACCGCTTAATTAATATCTCTGAATACGGTTATTCAATGTTAAACCATATCGGGGTAACTAATGAAATTGGCGATACTCTTTGTGCTGGCACCCTCAATAAAATCCTCGACCTTTACATTGAAGCACTAAAAGCCATCGCTCGGGGAAGCCTAGCATTTTTTGAAAGCGATATTGGCCAGCGTCTTTGCCAAACTTCTTTTATACTGCCTCCAAACGTTGATTCACCTCTGATTACATTTTCCGGTGGTGTAGGCGAACTTATTTATAAAATCACTGAAAACGAACCGATACCTAGTACCACCTTTTATGGTGATTTAGGTATCGACCTAGCTAAAAGAATTATCTCCGATCCTTTCTTTTCTAAACAAATAACAACAATTCGCCCAGAAAATATGGGTAGAGCAACTGTGTACGGGTTGACGCTTCATAATACTGAAATTTCAGGTGCAACTTTATTTTTACCAGACACCTCGGCACTGCCTTTAAATGATGTCCCTATTGTTGCTCGACTCAGTATGTCTTGTGACTTATCTGATCTTCTTAATTCTATTTCTGTTGTTGCACAGCGTAGTGGTAAAGCTTGTATTCAAATGCTACCAGTAACTGATTCAGAAGGGGGAGCTTTACCTGCTTCTTTGCAACAAATTAAAACGCTTGGTGATCGAATAAATCAAGCATTAGCGACACTCACTATTGATTTACCGTTAGTGATATTGGTACCCGGAAATTTTGGGAAAGCATTAGGTAACTATGCAACGGACTGGGGAAAATCATCCGCTAAATTAATGATCATAGATGAAATACCAGATCGTAATGCACAGTTTGTAAATATTGGAAGTCCGTATCGCGGCGTTGTACCCGTTTCTTTTTATGGTATTTATTAGAATTTAAGGTTTATTTAATGAAAAAGATTATCCCACTTAAAGATATTCATGTTCCCGTTCCAGGGCCTGATGAAGTTTATTCTTTCAAAATATTGAATGAAATTTTTTACTTTGAAGGGCTTAAAAAACTATTAGGAGCCGCTGATATTAGTAAAGCGGGGGATAGGACAACTGACCTTGCACCCAAAAATGCAATGGATAGAGAAGCGGCAAGAGCAATTCTAGCTTCTTTAACATTGCAGTACCTTTATGATAATCCGTTAACTGCTGATGATGGCAGTGTTGACTCTGTCATGCGTGCTGGTTATGAGATAGATCTTGAACTGTTTCAAAGTATTGCCCATATGACTATGGGCGATCTTAAAGATCATTTGCTCGCCAGTAATGGAACGCGAGTGGCTGCGATTGGTTTAGCATTAACACCTGTCATGGCATCCGCTTTAACCAAGTTAATGGATGTACATGAATTAGTTTATTTACCCGGTAAAATATTTCGGCCAACTAAAGCAAGAACCTTGATTGGTACGCCTAAAACACTGTCATTTCGTCTTCAACCTAATCATCCTAAAGATAATTTAGATGCTATTTCGATGATGGTTTATAACGATTTAGCCATGGGAATGGGCGACTGTTTAATTGGTGTTAACCCATCTGATGGGTCAGTCGATAATATAGCCGCTATGCTTTGGCATATAGATAAGTTGCGTCGCGAAACAGGCGCTCCCACTCAAATTTGTGTACTTGGGCATATTAAAAGTCAACTTACTGCCTTAAAACAGGGAGCACCGGTTGAAATCTTATTCCAAAGCTTTGCAGGTACAGATGAAACATTAACCGGAGAGTTCGACGTAACGGTAGAGTTTTTAGATCAAGCTGTGGAAACCATGAAAAATGAAGGTCCGCTAAAAGATATAGCGGATCAATTTATGTACTTTGAAACAGGTCAAGGCAGTGAAATGACTTACCGTAAACATAACGGTATGGATATGGCGACTTGCGAAGCATTATGTTACGGACTATGCCGACGTTATGATCCTTTTATGGTCAATAACGCAACAGGTTTCATTGGTCCAGAAACACATCTTAATGACTTTGAATTAATGGTATCGACACTTCAAGACCACTTCATGGGGAAACTCTTAGGCTTACCGATGGGCATCAGCCCAAGTTATACCTTACATTCAAACTCACATTTAGAAGGTCAGCAAATGGCTGTGCAATTGGCTACAGCGGCAGGGGCAAACTTCTTTATGGATATCTATTTAGGTACCGATCGTATGCTTGCTCACTTTGTGAATTCAGGGCACGACGATCAAACCTTAAGGGAAATATATCACCGTAATCCTGCGCCTGAGTTTTTACAATGGGCAGTTCAAAAAGGTATTTATATTCAACATACCGATGGTAACGTTGAGCGCGGTCCAAACTGGGGAAACCCAAGGTTGTTTATCAAGAGTGATTTAGAGTTTCAACGTCTACATGAAGCGACCCCAAATGCACCTGGATTTGAAAATGCAGGTCCACGTCCTGCACATAAAGTACAAGAAGTGATTCGAATTAACCAATCGGTAGGGCGTGAAGCGGTGCATTCACATTTAAAACCAGAACTGTTCACTGGCTTTAAATTTAGAGAGTTTGTTACTACGGCTATCGACCATGCTGAACATTTAAAAAATCCTGAAGTAGGCTCCAAACTTTCAAAAGTTGATTTAGACAGCCTTTCTGCTGAAGGTAATGATGTACAAATTATCATTACAGATGGGTTATCAGCTGAAGCCATACATCATAATGTTCCGGATATGATACCAGTATTAATGGATGGGTTAAAAAGCCGTAATTACTCACTAGGGGAGCCTATCGTTGCACACTTTGGTCGGGTTAAATTAGCGGAATGTATTGCTGATGTATTGGATTGTAATATTGCTATTTTATTGGCAGGAGAGAGACCAGGTGGCGATGCACTTTCTTCAAAAAGTATGTCAGCTTATTTGGTATTAAAACTGAAAGACGAACAGGCAAAAAAGGCTGCAGCAACTTACAGTGAACATGAAAAAATTCGTTATGAATACACATTAATTACCAACATTTATCAAGGAGGTTTACCGCCTATCGAAGGAGGCAGTGTTGTTGCAGAAAAAGTAATGGAAATTCTTGAAAATCAAGCAGCAGGTAATCGATTAGAAGATCTATTGAAAGCTCAAAAAAATGTATAACCCAATTTAACAAAGTAATGCTAAAAATATTTTAATCAATATTCAACACACATCTACATACATTAAATAAGGATATAAATAATGATATTGAGAAAGAAAGTAATTAAACAAGTCACACTTGCGACCACTTGTGTGATGTTGCTGTTAGCACCTGTCGTGCAAGCTGATTCAATGAGGCTTAAATTTGCCCATCAAAATAATGTTTATGATGCTGACCAATTACTGGCAGAAACCTTTAAAACATTATTAGAAGAAAGAACTAATGGTGATTTAAAAGTATCTATTTACCCTGGCACGTTAACGGGATCAGAAGAAGAAGCCTTAGAATTTGCTAAAGCTGGAACGGTTTCCTTAGCGGCGACGAGTGCGGGTCATATAGCAGGTTATTACGAGGACATTCAATTTCTTCAACTTCCTTATTTATTTAAAAGTTTGGAACATTATAAAGTAGCAAGAAGTTCTAGTGTGGTTAAAGAGATCCTTGCTGGTGCCAGTAAAGCAACAGGTATGAAAGCATTGGGCGTCTATTCTGATTGTAATGGTTTTGCGATTGCCAGTAAAAAGCCTATTAATAGTTTAGCTGATGCTAAGGGTGTGAAGTTACGAGCGATGCAAAATCCTTTGTTTATTGATATCTATGAAGCATTTGGCTTTACGGTGACACCAACAGACTGGGGTGAACTTTATACTTCATTACAAACAGGCATGGTAGAAGCTGATGATTTAGGTGTGTATTGCAACGATATTTTCAAAATGAGTGAAGTTGTTGATAGTTATGCAATATTGAATCAAATGTGGACGCAAAAAATATTATTTATGTCTCCAAAAGTTTGGGACAAATTAACTGCAGAACAAAAAGTGATTGTGACTGATATTGCTGATGAAGCAATAGAGTTAACAGACGCTTGGCAGTATGCCCGCGAAGCTAAATTTATCGAAAAAGTAAAAGAAGATAAAGATCAAACGATTACTTATCCAAATACTGATGAATTTAAAGAAGCATCGCAGTCAGTGTATACAAAATGGTTTGCTAAAGAACCTCAATGGAAAACGTGGTATGAAGAAATTCAATACCTTGATCCTAATGCCCGTCTCCCTAAGGCATTTAAATAATCATTAATCACTTCAATAAGATCAACCTTTTTGACTAAAGAGGTTGATCTATCAATTAACAGCAAACAAAGAATAATGAGGTGAGTGGTATGCCTGATACAAAAAAAGCTGTGCTAGAGAATAAAGTCGAAAGTGTAATGAACAAAATAAGTAGCATATGTGGCGTAACATTGCTGGTATTAATGTGTGCTTTGATTTTATTACTCGGGGTTAACATTTTCTTACGATATAGCTTCGATTCGCCGATTGCTTGGTCTAATACTATATCAAGATACATTTACATCATTATTGCATTAGTAGGTAGTGCTATTGCCTATACACAACAGAGCCATGCTCGAATTGATATTCTATATGACAGAGTCGGGCCTAAGACTAAAAAGATTTTCGATTTTTTTCACTGCATTATTATGATGTTACTTTGCATTATTTTTATCGTGGTTGGTAGTCAACATGTTGCCACTATGTGGCCTGTGCATCCACCCATTATCCCTTGGCTTCCTATTGGTAGCATTTATCTATCTGTTCCAATATTTGCTTTTTTGATTTTTCTTTATTTATTAACAAAAATGATTTCAATTTTTAGCAAACGGAGTGCTTCATGACTTTTATTTTTTTAATGATCCTTTGTTTTATTTTGTTGATGGCAATTAGAATACCTATTCCTTTTGCATTGCTTGCGTCAACACTTGTTTACTTCATTGGAGCTGATATTCCTCTCAGTATTATGGTGGTTCGATTATTTCGTTCTTTTGATTCATTTGTACTCTTAGCCATTCCATTCTTTATTTTAGCTGGCAAAGTCATGGCTGAATCGGGTATTAGTGATCGTATTATCCGTTTAGCTGATTTAATAGTAGGGCGTGTTAAGGGCAATCTTGCTTATGTGAATATTGTCGTGAGTATGTTTTTTGGTGGTATTACCGGCACTGCTATTTCTGATACAACCGCGGTTGGTTCAGTAATGATCCCGGCGATGACTAAAGCGGGTTATAAAAAAAGTTTTAGTGCGGCTGTCACCGCTGCATCTTCAACGATGGGGCCAATTATTCCGCCTAGCTTGATGTTTATTCTGTATGGATCAATTGCTCAAGTTTCTATTAAAGATATGTTTTTAGCGGGTGCTATTCCTGGAGTCATGGTCGGATTTGCTCAAATTGCCGTTGTTTGGTTATACGGCCGTAAAAATGACTTACCAAGAAGAGAAGAAAAAATAACACGCAAACAAGGTTTCGATATTGTTGGTGGTGCTTTTTACGCAATGTTACTGCCTGTGATTATTCTTGGTGGTATTTTAATGGGGGTTGTGAGCCCGACAGAAGCGGCTGTTATTGCAGTATTTTATTCTATTTTTATTGCTATTTTTGTCTATCGTTCTTTAACTTGGAAGAGGTTAATGGGAGCCATTAGAGAGTCAACTGTTGAAACAGGTAGCGTGTCGATTATCATTGCTGCAGCGGGTATTTTTGGATGGGCATTATCAAATGAACAGTTGCCAATGATCTTTGCAGAGTATTTAGTAGAAAATATTGAATCAACTTGGTTAATTTTATTACTTATCAACGTTTTATTATTTTTTCTGGGCATGTTTATGGATTCGATTCCTGCCTTGATGATAGTGACACCTGTATTACTACCAGTGTTTGACATGTTAGGTATTGACCCATTACATGCGGGTATTTTCATGTGTGTTAATTTAATTACAGGTCTAGCAACACCCCCCGTAGGTTGCTGTTTGTTTGCGTCATCAATTATATCAGGTGAATCGATGGAAAAAATTAGCCGAGCAATATTGCCGTTTATTCTAGCTAATGTGATTATTGTCTTATTGATTACGTATATTCCTTGGATAACACTATTTTTACCTTCATTATTTAAGTAATTTAATCCTCGTTTATGAAAAAACGCTATTAAATGATTGGCTATATTGATTTTAGCCAGTCATTTTTCTGTTTTTTTAGTATATTTCTCATCTTTTTTTGAAATTTAAAAATAAAATAATCTATTTTTATTCAATAAGATATCTTGTTTATGATTGAAAAACGCACAATATATGAATAAAAAGCTAGTAAAAGATTAAGTTTTAGAAGTAGAATCCAAAAATTATTAAATTCACATATGGATTATTTTATGAACTTATCGATGCGTATTATTTTATTAACGACTTTATTAAGTATTGCTGGTTGTACTACGACACCTCCTACATTTGGTGAACGTATGCAAATGGAAGGTGAGTCTCGCGTTAAAATAGCGGAACAATGGGAAGATGGACAAAAATCGTTGACTAAAGGTGAAAAAACACTGGTAAGCGGTCAAAAACTAGCAGAAAAAGGTCGCGGTTACTTAAGTAAAGGTGAGAAATTAGTTGCCTCTGGTAATCTTAAAATCCAAAAAAATAAGTTAGCTTATCAGACTCTGTCTCAAACCGTTGTTGGCGTTGAGTCAGCAGATCTTGCATTGAAGCGAGTTGCTAAACTAAAGGTAATTGCTAACGAATGGGAAGATGGTGAAGATAACCTGATTGAAGGTAATAAACTCATTAAACGCGGAAAAGCCAACATTGTTGAAGGCGAAGCTAATATTGAGAAAGGTCAGAAACTGATCACATCAGGTAAAGCTAAAATGCAATCAGCGGAGAGTCTTTACCAAAGCGAAGGTTAATTAAACATTACCAAATTATAAGTGCCTATTAGAATGAAAGTAGTATCAAGGTAAAAAGTCACTTTACTTTCTTGAGCTTCAATATCTAGACTGGCTTCAGTAACTGAGAAGCTAGTCTAGATTGACACTATAAATATGATTAATATTACTTATATTAACTACAACCCAAACTTGCTGTTAATCCACCTATCTGACCTTCAACGGAGCCTTCTTTATAAGAAGCTAAAGAAGGCATGATATCTAAACCAGTTAGCTCTTCAACTTCATCAATTGTCACCTCGGTTGAACAAAACTCATCAGCACGAGCTGCGCTTTGTTCCATAATAAATGCTGAGGCTTCCACCCAACCATTCACATCGGTAATAACGACTTTAAAATAACCACTAGGAATAGTATGTGTTTCATCAGCGCCTGGTAATGTTCCAAAAGTAGATTCATACAATGGTCCGCTCACCACATAAACATCTTGCCCATCTGAAACCATCGTTCTTACTGCACTTTCCAAATCGACCCAAGGCCCTTGGTTTAGTGTTGATGACTGAGGTGTGATATTTGATAAATAGTTTAGCATTGCCCAATCATCGGTATTACTGAATGAAGCTAAGGGAACTTGATGCCCTCTATCTGTAGTGAGTATCGCATTAGCATCAGTGTAATCATCGGGCTCTAATGTGTCATCTGAGTCAAGATCAGGATCTGCTTTCCAGTATCGAGATCTTGTTGGGCCATCAATAGTTTCACTCGTCACATTATACGCAACCCAATCTGCAAACTTGGTCGTTGCATTATTGCTTAATGTATAGATTGAACGCTCTATTTCTTGACCTGATAATCCTGTTGGGCAGTCATAGACACAGTTAGCGCCTAAACTAAAAGAGCTCCATAGAGAAGCGATGATTAACGTAGTTGTTTTTAATTTCATGGTATTTCCTTATAGGTAGATTAATCCGAAGTTATTAATACACATAAAATGTGCCAAAAATATTACAGAGAGGGAAATACTGAATTTAAAGGGATAGTAGGGTTAAGTATTTGAAATGAAATTGATAAAAGTAAAATAAAGCACCTATTTGGAGGTGTTCTTGCACCAGGCTTGTGCATTAGATGTGAAATGTCATGGAGCGTAACATTATCAATAGATCGCATGGTGAAATAGATAAATACGATGATATGTATTTCGATAAATTTGAAATTAAGTTGGTATCAATAAAAGCGAAGGTCGGTTCTAAGCTGGCAGTAAAATAGGTTGCATACTGGGTTAATTAAAAATTAGCTTTTTCTGTGGAGGGTTAGCGCCAATTGATTATGTAAGATGACATAAAATGAATACAGATTTACATCGAGCGCGTGAGTTTTTAAATATTATTGAGCATGCCATTCTGGCGGTTAGGAAGGTAATGGAAATACCTGACGACTACGAAATGTTATTTACTCATGGTGGTGGGCATGGACAATCTGCAACATTGCCTTTGAATCTATGTCATGAACAAACGAATGTTGCAATTTATATTGTTAATGGCACTTGGTCTGAAAGGGGGAGGGGTCTTGTGAACGATTGCTAAGTCTGATGATCTATACTCGTTACCCTTCAAGGTGTAAAATCCAGCGAGCGGTCGAGTGAACAGGTGCTAGGCAGAAAGAGGAAGAGCAAGCGGGTTAAATCGACACTTTCTAACAACGAGGTGTTTACTTCACCGCTTACTCTCTGAGTCGTTAGCTTGAAAACCAACTTTGCGTAAACCTTCGATAAGGACTAGGTATTGCCATCATCTTGCGCCTTGATTTGGGCTCCAAATTCACGACCGAACAAAGCACTTGGAACGGTAACGGGTATATATGATTTGATTGATAATTCAAATGGCTTTTATGGTATACCTGTTGATAATAAAGCATTAAGAAGCAGAATAAATGTGACATTTAATATCAATGGTGAAGATAAAGAACTGACGCATAAGTTCTTATTGAGAGCTAGCATAAAGGCATGCTTGGTCTACGAAAATTCACATCTTTTGGTGTTAGTGATTGCCTTTGTACGAGTCTTTACGATGGTGTAATGTCAATAACAATCAATAGCTTATCTATTTTATTTGTTAAAAAATTCCACTTCCTCGTTGTAAATTTTACAAAGGAAACAACCTTTTACGTCTTGAATTGAACTGTTTGTCCAGCGTGAAATTTAGATAACATATTTAATGTAATCGATATAAGCGTAGAAGAAGCAAATACATTAGCTGGCTTTATGCGTCGATTTCAAATTGAAAATAATAAATAGCACTTGTTTAAAGAGTATTTAAAAATCTAAATACGACTCGAATGGTCTCAATGTCGGATCACATTTAAACTATCCTCCAACCACCAAAGCTATAAATTACCAATGAAATGCCGTTGACTATTAATTTTTGATTTTTTTATATTGAAAAGTAATGATAACTACCTCATTATTTAACCTCTCTATAAATTTATAGTAAAAACAGTTGTTTCTGCTTTCACTACCATTCATTTAAATACATATTTTAAGGTTTTGTTATGGAGGTAGACAATATTCAAAGTCACATTGAAAATGATATTCAAGATCACCAAATAGATACATTAACTAACTTGCCCAATAGAACATCGGGTTGTCTGTTAGCTGAAAGTATTTTGTTAAAAAATAATGTGCCCAAAGTGCATGTCATCGTGCTTGAAATATCTAGATTTGGTCAAATAAGTGATAGTGTCGGTAATACGTTAGCAGACAAGATCTTAAGCAAAGTTGCAAAACGATTATCTTCTGTTTTTTGCAATGCTTTATGTCTTTACAGAACCCATGGAGATCATTTTTGTTTGGTGTTTAATGACGATGTTAATCTACTCGAAGAAGTCAGCCGTTTAACAGACTTCGCTCAACGTCCTTTTGCTATTAGTGGTAATGTCATTGTACTGAGTATTCGTATGGGGATAGCTTCAGCCCAAGTAAAAGATCAAGCATTTCTCGATACAATGCATGCCGCTGAGGCTGCTTTACATTATGCCAATAATAATGGATTAAAAGTGTCTGTGTTTGAACCCTTTATGTTGGATAAAGCGAAGAAATCTCATCAAGTAGCCAATGATTTACGTTGTTCATTAACGACAAATTCACATGAATTATATAACGCCATAAACAGTGATGAATTTTATCTCGTTTACCAACCTATTTTTTCAAAAAAACAAAATAAAGTCACTGGGTTTGAAGCTTTACTACGTTGGAATCATCCTTTAAGGGGAGCTGTGACACCCAATGAATTTATTCACGTAGCAGAAGAGATTGGGGTAATGGATGTATTAGGGGCATGGGTATTACGTAAAGCTTGTTTAGATATAGTTAATTTGCATAAATTATCAGAAATAGATGATGTGATGGTGAATATTAATGTAAGTCCATTGCAATTTTTAGACCCTGAACTATTAATGAGCTCAATTGAAGAAGCTATTACAGAATCAGGTATATCACCTACATTAATTCGAATTGAAATAACCGAGTCTTCTGAGTTTATGCATAGTATGGCAAGTACTCTACAAAAAATAAGAGCGCTAGGTTGTCAAATTGCAATTGATGACTTTGGCACGGGATATTCTTCGATTGTAAAATTAACGACTCTTCCACTTAATATGCTTAAAGTAGATCGTTCTTTTGTCTTTCAACTGGACTCTCAAGATCCTATTAAATCTCAACAAGCTTTAATGATTGCACGTGGTGTTTATGGTTTAGCTGACGCATTAGGGTTAAGTGTTATTACCGAAGGGGTTGAAACAAAAGAGCAACTAGCAATCGTGACAAACCTTGGGGCAGATTTAATACAGGGATTCTATTTTGCTAAACCAATGCTTGAATCTGAGATGTTCAATTATTTGAATCAACCTGTAAACTGAATGAGTGAAATACCAATGCAGAATTTATATCAATTATCCTATATCAGTAAAAACATGATAGAAGGAGACAAGCAAATATTACAATCACAAATTGAATCAATATTAACATCAGCTTCTAACAATAATGTAAAACTCGGCATAACAGGCGCTTTATTATATTCGGGTGGTTATTTTTGCCAAGTTATTGAAGGTGAAGAGGATAACCTTGAATCTATTTTTGAAACTATCCAGCAAGATAGTCGTCATGCAGAAATAACAGTTTTAAATTTTGAAAAAACTAATGAAAGAAATTTTTCTGAATGGTCAATGGCATTTGCTGGTATTGAAGAGTCAATGAGGTTTGATATAACGGGATTAAAAGATATTAAAGATCAAACGTCACTTCAAAAAGCAGGGAAAAACATTGTTAATGTCTTAGAAGTGTTAGTGAGAAAAAAGCAAGCTAGCGAAGTCGTAATGATTAAAAATAAAGAGTTAAAAATCAATAATTAAGAAAATTAATTAGAACAGGAAAATAAAAAAGAGGTCATCAATAAAAGATAAGCTAAAATAATGAGTCCTCACAATTAATAGTTATTACTATAAGTCTTAATTGTAACTATATTTAAAATTAATATTAACTATACTTCTTATTTTCCCATCAAAAAGTATAAACCCCTTTAACACTGTATTTATACTCTATAATTGGTACACCTTTTGAGGTGTAAAATTGATTATATGCTATGCTAATAATGTATAAATATTTTATAATTTGTTAGAGGTCTTATGACAGATAAAACAAAAACATTACTAGCTTCATTGACAATATATAATGGTAACATTCGTACCGTTAAAGATTGTAATGCTAGTTTTACAGAAATGTTAGGTTTTTCTGAATCTCAAATTAAGCATGTCCCATTAGCGGATAAATTAGTGTTATGTGATGAATCTTCTTTTTTAAATTTAGATGATTTATTTGAAATGGCAATGAATACCTCTGACGGTGTTTTTACTTCAGCTAAAATGTTTAACAATTTACATTATGCAGTGAGTGTTAAGTTAAATTGCGTACATGAAGAAAATGAAACGTTTAAGCTATATTTTTCTGTGTCAGAAAACAAATCACTCGATCCTATTTCTAAATTACCCAATGGCTGGGCATTATCTTCTCGTATTAATTATTTACTGAGTAATGAAAAACTCACTTTAAAAAATATGATATTAATCATTTTGGAAGCGGATAATTTTTCAACGATTAATTACCGCTATGATTATGGTATAGGCGATCAGTACTTAGTCTTATTAGGGAAACGCTTACAGGGTATGGTTAAAGGCTTTGGTTTTGTAATACGTTTTTCAAATGCAAAATATGCGATTCTAATAGAAGATTATGAAAGTCTCCCTCAAAATATATTATACAACCGGATTGAACTGATTTGTCAAAACTTATGTTTGGCACTTGCTAAACCCATTACGATCTCTAATGAACTGCAAATAACCAAATCTTTTAGTATTGGTGTTACTTCTCCTGGTTACGATTATGATTGTTATCATGCAATGGAAATCGCAGCGGAAACAGAAAAAGAAAAATCTAAAAAATACAGTATTAATAAGTTTTTTATTGCCTCGTCGGAACCTGCGGCGGAGTTACTCACACGAAAGCTAATTATTGAAGCTTTACCTGAAGCGATTGTAAAGGACCAAATTGAAGTTCATTATCAGCCTCAATTCGATATGAAGACGAGGGAATTAATTGGCCTTGAAGCTTTGTCTCGTTGGAATGATGAGACTTTAGGCTGTATTCCTCCTAATATTTTTGTTGAGATCACTGAGGATATAGGACTGCATTTCGAGTTTGATTTGTGGGTGTTTGAAAAAGTATGTACTCAAGTCATTGCATGGCAGCATCAACAGATTCATGTACCACGTGTTGCTATCAACATATCATTTAAAACAATGGAAATGACGACTTTCATTGACCGCATTAAATATATTTTAAAAAAGACAAGTTGTCCTACTCATTTTATTGAGTTAGAAGTCACTGAAACGAGTTCAATTAATAATATTAAAATGCTTACTGATAATATGTTACAGGTGAAAGAATTAGGAATGCATATTGCAATAGATGACTTTGGTACTGGCTATTCTTCATTGAGTTTAGTGCGTACTTTTCATTTATCATTAGATAAATTAAAACTAGATCGTAGTTTAGTTGACAAAGTTTGTCAGACTAAACTTGATAGAAATTTTGTTGGACATATTATAGGTCTAGGTAAGATTTTAAATTTAACTGTATTAGCTGAAGGTGTTGAAACACAACAACAGTTAGATGCGTTAATTGAACTTGGTTGTGATTATGCACAAGGGTATTACTTTTCTAAAGCCTTATCTCGTGACGATATTACAGCTGTAATGCAGGACAGTTACACCACTTGTTAATCATTTGAACACTTTTTCTAGTTTTTTAATTTCGCAGCGTTTAACAAGTGCTTTAATTTATAGACTCTAGATTGCTTCATTGTATTTATATAGTGCATCTAACTCGCCATGTTGAATATCTTTATTTACGCTATGTAAACAGCTTTGCGCCACCTTTACTACTATGTCCATATTTTCATAACATTTACTTTCATTTTTACCATAAGCTAAAAACGTTAGTGTTACTTGAAACCCCATTCCACCAGTATCTGGTTGATCTCCCAATGCTAAATAACAGGTTTGAGAATGTGATAAAGCAATCGCACCCGCTTTAAAATTAGGTTTCATGGTTGAAACCGAAGTCAATATTTTATTGATAAGCCAATGAACACTCTTTTCTTGGCAGTTTTCTGGTATATCTCGAAATAAAATCATTAATCGAGCACTGCATTTTTTAGCGTAAGGATATTGTTGATCTGTATTTTTCTCTGCTGCATTAAATACACAATCATTACTTTCCAGGGTTGAGGTAGGGCTGTTTACCCACTCAATTAATGAATAAAACTGTTCTACAAAATTCCATTTTTTAAAAGGAATAAGATCCTCTAATGTACTGCGTATTAATTTAGGCTGTTTTTTGAAATCGATATAAGCATTACTATCATTTGATACCATGGTTGTCCAAGGGTGAGATCTTAGTGCGCTATCATCAATCTGCTTGGAAATTAAAGCATCCATTATTATGGCCTTTTTATTTGAATCTACTGAAAGAAAAGCGATTCTAACAGTTAATTTAACATTGCTGTATAGAATATAAAATGAATGTCAGAATAAAAAATTTACCGATTAATAAATGGTTAATAGGCTCATCTATTGATGTTATTTGTGCCATGCAAGGTAACATAATATTGTTAAGTCTTTTCTAATTGATAGTTTTGATTTGCATACAAAATAGTTTGAAAAATAGACATTATTTTGGTGTCACAATGGTTGATGAATAAGTGTGAATCAAGTACTCTAATATTGTTAATTCGCCTTTAGGCAGATGTATTCTTACACAATTAATGTGGTATTTTTTATTGCCTAATAATTAGTGATTACAATTATAAAACATGAGGAAATGAAATGGCTGATATAGATATTGGTATAAGTAAAGAAAATAGAGCGGAAATATCAGATGGTTTAAAACGACTATTAGCTGATTCTTACACGTTATATTTACAAACGCATAATTTCCATTGGAATGTCACAGGTATGCAGTTTCGTGAATTACATTTAATGTTTGAAGAGCATTACACGGAACTGGCTACAGCGGTTGATGATATTGCTGAACGTATTAGAACGCTTGATGTTCCAGCTCCAGGAACTTACAAAGAATTTGCAAAATTGAGCTCAATTAAAGAAGTCGACGGTGTGCCAAGTTCATCTGAAATGGTCGAATTATTGACTAAAGGACATGAACAGGTTATTAAAACGTCACGTCAAGTATTGAAAGTTGCGCAAGAAGCTGACGATGAATCTACTGCTTCTTTAGTATCTGACCGTATGCGTATACATGAAAAAACAGCTTGGATGTTAAGAGCGACTAAAACTGCATAAATTAGCAACTGTATTTAGTTAACTACATTTACAATTAGCTACAACGAAAAATAATATAGGCGTGCTATATACCTTATTATTTTTCGTTTATTAAGCACAACCAGCCAAAGGGACTCACGTGATTTCAAAATTACCTCGTTGGGTTGAATATGGTTCGTTTGTGCTTTCTTTTGTTGCGGGTCTCGTTAACTCTGTTGGCTTATTAGGTTTTCAACATCAATCCGTTTCACACCTGTCTGGTACTGCAACTTTACTGGGTACAGGTCTTATCAACACAAGTCTTTCTGATACTTTACACTTAGTCTTTATCCTACTTAGCTTTTTGGGTGGCTCTGTCATTTCTGGGTATTTTTTAAATGGTGGATCATTAAAGTTAGGGCGTAATTACAGTGGTCTTCTTTCTCTCGAAGCACTGCTTTTGTTTGGGGCTATTTATTTTCTATCCAAAGATTCTGTTAATGGACATTATTTAGCTTCAGCAGCTTGTGGGCTGCAAAATGCACTGGCGACAACTTACAGTGGGGCTGTTGTAAGAACAACACATGTAACGGGAATATTTACTGATATCGGGATTATGTTGGGGTCTAAATTAAGAGGGGAGCCCTTTGATCGACGAAAACTAACATTATTTCTGTTGATTATTTTGGGGTTTATTTCTGGTGGACTATTCGGCGCTTATTTTTTTAATTTGTTGAAATTTCAAGCCTTGTATATTCCTGCAAGTATTTGTTTATTATTAGCTTTATCCTATTCAATTTACAATATAAAGGCTAATCAGTAATCTGTTTCTGATTAGCAATGATAAGTTTTAATTTATATATGGAGCTTGATTATCATGGAACTGAACACCTTACTACTTTTTGTTATTTCAGCGCTTTCTATCAATTTAATCCCTGGTCCAGATGTTATTTACATCGTAACAACGACAATGAAAAATAAAATGAAGTCTGGTATTGAGGCTTCATTAGGGTTGGGCGTGGGTTATTTAATTCACACTATTGCCGCTGTGTTAGGCCTTTCTGCATTAATTTTAAGTTCTGCATTTTTGTTTACTGTGATTAAGTATTTAGGTGCACTTTATCTATTGTACTTAGGGATCAGTTCATTATTGAGTTGTTACCGTAACGATTCTAAATTAACCGCTGAAACATCTAATGAGCCACCTAAAAACATTTTTAAACAGGGCGTTATTATTAGCGTATTAAATCCTAAAGTGGCGATGTTCTTTTTAGCGTTTCTTCCTCAATTTATTGACCCTTCAGCGACTAACGCGACGACGGAGCTACTTACTTTAGGTTTGTTATTTAGTGCATTAGCGACATGCTGTAATCTATTTTATGCGAGTTTAGGTAGTATTTTGTTTAGTAGTCCTAAAGCGCAAAAATACTCAAGAATATTAGAAGGGGTCTCTGGTACTATTTTAGTCGGCTTGAGTGCTAAAATAGCGTTAACAAGTAATCGTTAATTTGCTAAACCATATTGAATATAGCCACCTTATTTGGTGGCTATCGCTGATCAATGGGTATAATCCGATGATTTTCATCGTTTAATCATTTCTACTTATACCAATGGAATTAAATAAGTGATCAGAGATTGCGCAGGAAAAATTAGCACTAATAAGGCGTGAGTTGTAGGAGATAGTTGTTCTCACTTCAAAACTCACAACGCAGTTAGGGGTGATTTTAACCAGCAAGAATGATCACCTTATTAATTCTTTTGGTATTAATTGCTTTGCTTGCATTAAGATCTCAAGTGCTCTCTTGCGCTTTTCTGTATCGTATAAATCATTAGTAAATATAAATTCATCGACGTTGAGCTGTTGCGCTATCATTTCTAATTTATGTTTTATACTGGCAGGGCCTCCAGTGACGCTTAAACTTAAAAAGCTATCTACTTGTTGTTTCTCTTGTGCTGTCCATAATCCATCCATTGTTTCAACAGGAGGTGTTAGCCATAACGCTTTGCCGCGTATGAGTGCTAGTACACGTTGTTTTGATGTTGTTGATAGATATTGTGCTTCTTGATCTGTTTCTGCAGCAACGAGAGGCAATGCGAGCATAAAGTAAGGTTGACTGAGCGTACTCGATGGTTTGAAGTTTTGTTTATATAAAGCCACTGCATCATGTAAAAAACGCGGTGCAAAATGTCCAGCAAACACATAAGGTAAGCCTTTTTCCGCCGCTAATTGTGCACTGAATAAACTTGAACCTAATAACCAAATAGGCACATTGGTCTCTTCACCTGGAATGGCCCTAATTCGGCTGTTACTGTTATATGGACCTAAGAATTTTTGTAGCTCACTGACTTCATTTGGAAAGTTCTCAGCTCGTCGCATATCACTGTTTAAAGCTTGGCTTGTTATTGAGTCACTACCTGGCGCTCTTCCAAGTCCTAAATCGATCCTGCCTGGATATAAACTTTCAAGTGTTCCAAATTGCTCTGCGACGACCAATGTAGAATGGTTTGGTAACATGATGCCGCCTGAACCTACGCGAATACGTTCAGTCTTTCCTGCGATATGGCCTACTAATATCGATGTTGCTGAACATATAATGCCTGGCATATTGTGATGTTCAGCTAGCCAAAAGCGGTTAAAGCCAAGTTGATCTGCTTTTTGCGCATATTGAACTGTTTTTGTGAGTGTGTCAGATACGCTTGCCCCTTTTATCATAGGCGCAAGATCTAATAATGAAAAAGGAATGTTTGATAACAAAATAGTACCTCTCAGTAAAATGTATGTTGAATTGAAATACATTTTTATTACCATTATTTACTTTATATTTTTGTTATCCATTCAAAGTAAACAATGAGTTTTTGTCAGTGAAATGTTCTTAGACTCGGTATGTTTATACATACTGTGCTTATAGCGATTATTTAGTTTCATAATATATCTAAGCAATCGCGACTGCATATAATTAGAGATGGGGGGCGTAGAGGACAATTCAAGTAGAAACGATCTTTTAAGTTAAGTTTAATCTTGATTCGCTTGTTGCTGACGTTGTTCTTTATAGCGCTCTGAGTTAAGGCCTTTTTTCCAATAGCCTGATGCCACAATGTTAGTGCGAGATATTGCGTACTGTTGGTCAAACATTTTTTTAAGTTGGCTGACTAATCCTGCTTCTAATGCCATAAAAATAGTCGGCAATGATGCTGTTATGCTTAGGTTGCTTAATGCCTTCTCCATTGCTTGATTTGGCGTATTAGTGATAACCCAGTTCACTGGTCGTGTTGTCTCTAAATCAATAATATCTTGTTTAGAAGGGACATGGATAAAGGCATCGATTTTAGCTGTACTAGGAAGTTGTTGTAAGTAACCTTTAATCGCATTAACTGAGGTTAAGTCACCTAATAATATGTAATGTGATTGACTAAAATCATCCATTTTCTTAGGGCCTGGTCCTGCGATAGCTAAGCTATTCCCTATTTCGGTTGTTTGCGCCCATTTTGTAGCGGGCCCTTGATGCATATTAATCACAAAATCCAATGTAAGCGCCCCTGTTTTAGGCTCAACATCTCTGATGGTATATGAGCGCATGATTGCTGTTTTGGGGTCGACATTAAGATTAGATTGTCCTTCTTTCGGTAGTAACACTTTGACATAATTACCTATGTAGTTGTGCTTCGAAACATCAGTCAATTCTTTAAATGCTTCTGACCCAATAACAATACGTTGTAAGTGTGGTGTTATTTGCTGTGACGCTAACACAGTTGCTTGTCGAATTTGTCTGCTCATATTGGCCTACTTAGTCTTCATTTAAATTGTTATTAGGTGTTATTGCAGTAATGTTTGCACTAACGCGATATGGTTGATAAAATCAACTATATCGAATTGATTGACATTGTCAACTACTTTAAGGCGAGAGATGAATACTGTTAAACCTGTTGTTAATACATTATTGACACTGATGCAAAGCTATCGCGTCACGATACGTAAAGCTATTAATGCAAATGAACTTGGTTTGAATGCCATGCATGTGCGTTGTTTGCATATCATTGCTACAACTCAACGTTGCTCTGCCAATGATATTGTTACTCAAACCCAGCGGGATAAAGCACAAATTGCTCGTTTAATTAAAGAGCTTATTACACTTAATTTAATTGATAAGTGTGCGAGTGAAGAAGATAAACGTAGTTTTATTTTGTCTTTTACGGCTCAGGGAGATGTTCTCTTTAGTAAATTATTAGAGGCTGAAAAGCAAGTTAATACGTTAATGTGCAAAAATTTAACACCTCAACAGATTAAAGATTTCTCAAGTGTAGCCGCAATGATGAGTGAAAACCTAAAGTAGCCATCCTAAAGTAGCTACATAGCGCCTTAATTAACTACACAAATAGATAATATTAATGAGTCACTAATGTTAATAAGTGACATTATGTCGTTATGCAAAGTTGCTAATTGCAATTGCTATATGACGTCATCGACTATTCGAATGGTATTTAATAGTTATATAGAATAATCATATAAAGTGATTAGAAGAGGCTAAGTATTATTTGTTTAATGTTAATACAACAGGGCTCAATACTGTGTTGATTTAAATTTTGTATCGCCTAGTCATCAAGTGCGATAACAAATAAACTATTTCCAACTAACTGTTTATAAATAAAGGGCTTATATGGACGATTTGTACACGCAGTTGATAACTGTTTTCATGGGGTTTTTCGCTATTATGAATCCTATCGCTAATACCGCTGCCTTTGTTGGGTTAGTTGGGCATAAAAGTCATGCTGAAAAAATACGTATTGCAGCAAGAGCCTTGATTATTACCTTTGGTATTATTTTACTTTTCTCCATTCTTGGGAAAGTGATTTTCCATCTATTTGGCATTACACTTCCTGCATTAAGAATCGCTGGTGGTATTTTAGTCTTTTTAATTGGCTATCACATGCTGAACGGGTCCGGTTCTAAATTACACTCTCCTGAAAATAACGATGATTCTGATATTGCTGTTTCACCTTTAGCTGTGCCTCTTTTAGCAGGGCCGGGCACTATTGCAACAGCAATGAATTACTCAGCTTCAGGCGGAACTACGGGGTTAATTATTACCGTCTCAGTATTTGCTTTTTTGTGCTTAATTACCTTTTTATGTTTTATTTTTAGCTCAAAAATTTTAGGGATAATAGGAGAAGGGACGCTCAGCATTATTACTCGTTTAATGGGATTAATTTTAACAGTTATAGGCGTTCAAATGATAATTGAAGGGATTATTGGTGCGTTTAATATTTCAGGTCTCGTTTAACAGGCTATCAATAAGATATAACTTTAAACGATTGGTTGCTTTAGTGAGTCAGTTATTTTAATTGTGTATCTTGCGATTTTCTATATAACTATTTCTCATATAACCATTTATCATATAATAAAGTGTTATTAGGTCAGCCTATACAGAAAATACCCCATCATCACTATTAACATATTGATATTACGTTGAAATTTGATATTGTGATCTCGGTCTCTAATTGTTTAATATTTTTTAGAAAAAATTAAACATCACCCGTTAATTAGATTATTAAACTATTAAAAAACCGGACCAGTGCTTAAAAGTAAAATAAGAACATCGCTAATTAATCAGCTGTTTATATGGACGTTATATTTGTATAGGAGAAATACTATGTTGAAGGTGAAAAAAGCGAGTTATAAGGCGTTGTCTTTCGTTGAGCATATTGCATTATTTACTATTGCTTTATTAACCGTTGTCGCAATGGCAAATGAAGTGTGGATTGTATTTAAAAATTGGGAAGTCACTTTAGCTGATCTATTATTACTGTTTATTTATTTAGAAGTTTTTGCAATGGTTAGTTTGTATTTAAAGTCGGGGCGATTACCGGTAAGAATGCCGCTTTATATCGCAGTCGTTGCACTTGCTCGTTATATGATTTTAGATATGAAAAATCTAGATACGTGGAGAATGTTAGGACTATCTGCGTCAATACTCATTATTGTATTAGCGATTTTAGTCATTCGCTATGGTCATATTAAATATCCTTATGGTAATTCAGATAAAGAACTTTGATATAATATTTCTCATTATGTAGTTAAAGAACGATGCAAATTAAAGGAAATACGATGATAAGTTGCCACCAATATGATTATATTGAAATCGTATGTTTGTACCATTATCCTCTTAAGTTAACCTTAAAATCAGGTCAGATCATCGAGGGGATTGCTTTAGATACCGCGCGTAATAGCGCACGTGAAGAGTGTATTAAAGTGGATGATAAAGGGACAACTGTTTATATTGTGTTAAGTGATATTACGCTGCTCAGTGTGGATGTTGAAAACCCACATATTCAGCAAGTTTCTTTTGTTTAATTGATGGAAATCGAACAATTATTAGCTAACACGACCTTATTACATCAACAAGATCTTGGTGGTTGTATATTAGAAGTAAAAGAAACGGCGCAATATAGATGGTTTGAATATAATGGAAAGTCGATTCAGTCGTTAATGTCTAAAGCCACCCCAAAACAAGTGGTGATGCCAGTTTCTCAATCATTATTACTTTTTTTATTATTAGAGAATAACCCAACTAATATTCTTAATTTAGGATTAGGCGGTGCATCAATAGAACGCGCATTAGTTTCTTTACCTAATATAAAGATCACTGCTATCGATGCCTCACAACCTATTATTGATATGGCTAAACGGTATTTTTATTTACCTAACTCTATCAATGTTTATTGCCAACAAGCGGAACAGTTTGTTGAAGAGACTACGATTCAATACGATGTGATTTTATGTGATTTGTTTGTAGGAGAAAAAAGTCCTGAGTTTTTGTTTACTGAGCTTTTTTATAAGCAACTAAGTAAAATAACAAGTCCTAAAGGTGTGGTTTCTTTAAATATAAAAGCACAAAGCAATCAACAGCTTTTAAAAATGTTGTTTACGATTAAAAAATACTTTCCGAATATCACACTCATTGAGTTTGAAGATTATAGTAATATTGTGATCATGTGTAGTTATCAAACCATCCCTAATAAATCAATATTACAACAACGCTTACTTGGTTTTACTGAAGTGGACTTAAGAGGTTTGGATAAAACAATTGAAAAAATGACTTATATTCCAAGTCACGTACAAAAAATATAATCATCGATGTTACATGATAAATATCGACTATTAATCAGCTATTCATAATTAAGCTGTTTATTATAAAGGACACTATATATCTTCTTTTTCTATTGAAATAACAACACGTCTATTTTCTTGCCTACCTAGAATATTTCTATTGTCTGCTACATGGTGCTTCTCACCAAAACCAGATACTTTAATATTGTCATTATTAAACCCTAGTTCAGAGAGATATTCTTTAACGGAATTTGCTCTTTTTTCAGATAACACTTGGTTAGTATTAACACCGCCATAACCGTCTGAATAACCCGCCACTAAAATAACATTAATAGATTTATCATGCTTTATGTAATCACCGATCATTTTTAAACGTTTTTTTGAAAATTGAGTGAGTAAAGATCCATCTTTTTTATAACGTAAAATACTGTAGGAGATATCATCAAAATTATAAGGTAATAACTGAGAAATACAGTTGTTGAAATCATCGTAGCTTTTATTAAAGTTGATTGATGATAAACCAACACTAACCATTTGCTTATTATTGTACCAATCGTGAAAATAAAATGTTGGTACTTGTCCTCTTTCCAATTCATTGAGCATTCGCCAAGCACTTTGCTTAGTAACGTACCCATCAAATTGTTGATGAAATGTAATAGTATCTATTAATTCAGGGGCTGACCCAGGGTGCCATGCTGGCGGGACTGATTTTAATTGCACCACTTCAGTTGTTGGCATTGCTCTTTTACTTTCCAATCTAAAATCTAAATTGATTTTTTTACTGGCTTTAGCGATAAAATTAGCTTGACCATATCGAGGGATAGGGTGCTCAAGCGTACATTGTATAGGCGTTGAACTACTTAAATACCAATTAGAATTATCCATTCCTGCATGGTACTGCTTATTAGCAGAAGTTGCTGGCATTGTGGTTACTATGAATATTAAAGGTAGTATTTTTTTCATAATGGCTCGATATTTTTTAATCACTGTTGTTTATATCGGCAAGTGAATAAATATCTTTAGTAAAATTATGAGGTTTTTAATGCTTTCTGGCATAATAATCGAACTTTATTTTAACAGTGAGATGTAATGGATAACAAATTAGTAGATCGTTTTCGAGGTTTTTACCCGGTTATCATTGATATTGAAACTTCAGGTTTGGATCCTCAAGTCCATGCTATTTTAGAAATTGCGGCTATATTTCCTGAGATGGATGAGCAAGGGTACTTAAAAAGTGTAGATAAAATTCACTTTCATGTCATGCCTTTTGAAGGTGCAGAGTTAGACCCTAAAGCGTTAAGTTTTACTGGTATTGATCCTTTTAACCCTCTACGAGGTGCAATTGATGAGCGTGAAGCATTAACTGAAATATTTAAAAAGGTACGTAAATATCAAAAGAATAATGATTGTAGTCGTGCCATATTAGTGGCGCATAATGCATCGTTCGATCAAGGTTTCATTAATAAAGCGACGGAGCGTTGTAATTTAAAGCGTGTTCCATTTCATCCTTTTGCTTCATTTGATACTGCAAGTATGGCAGCTTTAACGTTAGGGCAAACCGTTTTAGCTAAAGCCTGTGAAAAAGCAGGCGTAGATTACGATAATAAAGAAGCGCATTCTGCTTTATATGACACAGAAGTGACTGCTGAGTTGTTTTATTACATGGTGAATCGTTACAAGGCATTTGGTGGTTGGTAATTAAATCAGTAACCTACAATAAAAACAATACCGAAAGTAGCAGTATTTTCATATAATAATACTTTTTATTTTATTATCAAGGTTCATGTTTTAATGATATATTTTCCGAAATTAAATTTATATTTTAAAATGTTTTATAGATGAGTTTTAAAGTGAATTTTTTGCTACTAAGGTGATCTATAAGTTTGAATTTTTTAACTGACTATTTTGTTTGTTGAAAATAGGTTAAATCGGTTAAAAAGGACTTGGTAGAAAATGATAAAAAATAAGTGCTATAAGCTCATTATGTCTGTGTGTTTTGTTTCGTTAATAGGATGTGGGGATAGCAGCTCTGATTCAGTGCAATCGAATAAGGCTTACAACGATTCTTCAAATGAAAGCACTGAAATTTTCGATGTATTAGAAGAATATGAATCTCTTGAGGTTAGTTGGGATGATCTAGCTGATAATGAAGAAGGGTTTCTTATTGAGCGAAGCCTTGGCGGCTCAGGCGATTTTGTTATACTCACTTCTGTAGGTGAAAATCAAATTAGCTATGTCGATACAAATGTCTTGTCTAATAACACTTATTGTTACCGCATTGGTGCATATAATGACAGTGGTATTGCTTACTCTGATATAAGTTGTAATGACGATAGTTGATTAAGTCGCCTCTCACTTCACCATATTGTAGATATAGAAAGTGTAGATATAAAAAATAGTTTTAAAAAAAGCCCATATTAACAATGTTAATATGGGCTTTTTTGATAGAAGGCTGCTTTATTATTTAGCTGCTTCTGCTTTTTCTGCTGCAGCAGTGATTAACTGTTGTAATTCACCTTGTTGAGACATCTCTAAAATAATGTCACATCCACCGACTAGCTCACCGTCTACCCATAATTGTGGGAACGTTGGCCAGTTTGCATACTTTGGTAGTTCTGCACGGATATCTGGATTTTGTAGGATATCAACATAAGCAAAAGGTTGTCCGCATTGCATTAACGCTTGCGATGCTTGTGATGAAAAACCACAGCTTGGTAATTTTGGCGAACCTTTCATGTATAACAAGATAGTGTTTTCGCTTAATTGTTCTTTAATTTTATCTAATGTTTCCATTATATTTCCTCTAACGATAGAATGTTATTAATTAATTGCGCATTATAACAGTTGTATACGCGCAATCTATCTATGAATTTGCAATTATTCTATCATAGATACAAAATGATCTAGATCAATCTTTGTGGTGGCTTTTTATTCATAAAGTAAGTATAAATGACCACTATAAAGTTAGATCCCCCCCCAGCCTTTATTAGGAGAATTTAAAATGGCTTTTGAATTACCAGCATTACCTTATGCAAAAGACGCATTAGAACCACATATCTCAGCTGAAACATTAGAATTTCATCATGGTAAACACCATGCAACATATGTTGCTAAACTAAACGGTTTAGTTGAAGGTACTGATCTTGCTGAAAAATCTTTAGAAGAAATCATCAAAACTTCTGAAGGTGGCGTTTTTAACAATGCTGCACAAATCTGGAACCACACTTTTTACTGGAACTGTTTAGCACCAAATGCTGGTGGCGAACCAACTGGTGAACTTGCTACTGCAATTAATGCTAAATTTGGTTCATTCGCTGAATTCCAAGCTGCATTAAATGATAAAGCAGTGAATAACTTCGGTTCTTCATGGACTTGGTTAGTTAAAAAAGCAGACGGTTCACTAGAAATCGTAAACACTTCAAATGCAGGAACACCATTAACAGAAGAAGGTACTACTCCTCTTCTTACTGTTGATTTATGGGAACATGCTTACTACATCGATTACCGTAACGTTCGTCCTAACTACCTAAACGGTTTTTGGGCATTAGTTAACTGGGAATTTGTAGCTAAGAACTTCGCTGCATAATTTGATAATGAATAATTAACTTTCGTTAATTTATTCATTATGAAAAAAGCCTATCGAGATATTATTATCTGATAGGCTTTTTTATTGTCTATTTTTTATTGAATTCAAAGTGAAAAAGATCAAAAAATTTTCGTGTGTTTACAAAACTAGACCTTACACATCACTAAACTTATCTCTAAAGCCCATTGCAACCAACTTAGTTAACTCTAAGGTTTAGATAAATAGAGTTTATGTCGCCTTAAGTTAATCAATACGGTTGAGCGGGTCATCTAATACTTGTTGCTTATAAATATCCACCCAGGCAGCAGTGGCGCCACAGACTGCAATTGGCATAATAATAAAGTTGACCAGCGGAATCGTGGTGCAAAAGCTGATAATCATACCGAAGGTGATATTCTTACCAAAACGAGTAGCAAGTGTTTTTCTCATCGTAACAAAAGACACTTTATGATTATCAAATGGGTAATCTGCATATTGAATTGCCATCATCCAACCCGCAAAAATAAACCAAACTATTGGTGCAATGGTTTGTCCAATGACAGGAATAAAAAATAAAATAAGGCAACCCAGCATACGTGGTAAAAAATAAACCCATTTTTGGCATTCTCTTTTCAATATACGTGGAAGGTCTTTAAATATATCTTGCCAACCATCATCATTTATTTGTGCATTGGTTAACAGGATCTCAGTTTTTTCTGCTAACAAACCATTGAATGGTGCAGCAATGAGATTAGCTATAGTAGAAAATATAAATGAAAAGGAAAATAGAATAGTAAAAATAATGATTGGCCATAATATGTAAGACAACCAGCTTAAGAAGGTCGGTAATTCTTGCATGTAGGTTTCAATCCATGCCGTGATACTGGAAAATAAAAACCAAAATGCACTGGCAAAGATAAGTACGTTAATCAGTAATGGAATTAACACAAATATTCTAAGTTGTGGATGACGGAGTAGTTGAATACCTTTTAGTAAGTAGCCTAAACCACTTAAGGGTTGATTAATTATGTTTGTACTGTTCATTATTAAGCCTTCTTATTGATATATCTGATAATATTACCTTGTAGACAGTAAATATCAGCTAATAAATAGATTCTTTTATAAATAGTGTCGCCGTTTTATAAAAAATTAGATGCAAACGATAGACGTACAGGGCGATACAGGGTAATTTAGGGTCATTAAATTATCTAAAATGAATCAAGTTATTTAAATAAATCAAGAGAATCAATAATGCAGCATTTTCAATCTATTCTTATTGTTATTGGCATTTTAGCTATTGCCGGTGTATCAATTCACGGTTTTTTATTAAACAGAAAAAACAAATTAGCATTAAAAGCTGAACAACAAGCTGAATTAGATGAGCTAGAAGAGCAAGAGCGTGAAGAAGCTGAACTAGAAGAGGAAGTTGATGAGTCTGAAGAGGTTGATGATGAACGATCATTAACACGAGATTTTGATAGTGTCTCTTTTTCTTCACATATAGAAGATGAAAAGGAAGAACTTGAACCTTTTGAATTTAACTTGGGTTCAAAAGCACAGAGTGATAAAGCTGAGGAAGTGAAATTAAATCATGCTCAAGAAAATGATGTCATCACCTCCATTGATCAAGCGATCGCATTATCAGAAGATGACCTGTTAGCGACAGAGACACAAAAATCTAAAAATGAACACTCATTAGAAAAGACTGAAAAAAATACTATCGACACTAAACCAAGCTCAGAAGGCAAGGTAGACAAAGCATCAGAGAATAATGATGATCAAGTTGAATTATTTATATTCAATGTGGCAGCAAGAGAAGGCAAACGCTTAGGGGGTCATGAGTTATTACAATTCTTTTTAACATCAGGGTTCCGTTATGGCGCAATGAATATTTTTCATCGTCATGAGCATTCAAACGGTACTGGCGAAGTGTTATTTAGTATTGCTAATATGATGGCACCAGGTACCTTTGATGTTGATTATATGGAGCAATTCAATTCACCTGGTATTTCATTTTTCTTTACCGCTCCTAATCATAAAATTAGCGTAAATAAATCCTTCGATATGATGTTAAGAGCTGTTGAGCAGGTTGCTGAAGAGTTTGATTGTGAAGTATTAAACGAAAAACGTGAACAGTTTACTCAAGAGCAATTTATCGAATATCGTAAACGTTTAGAAAAATATAAATAAGTGCTGATAGTTAATATCAGGACTGACTTCCTAAGAGAGCCTCGTTTACGAGGTTTTTTTATTAGTAAAAACCAATAAGAGCAAAGATCCATGAGTAATAACAATAAAGTCGAACAACAAATACAACAGTTTAGTGAATTATTAGAAGAATATAATTATCAATATTATGTTCAAGATGCACCTTCTGTCCCCGATGCTGAATATGACCGTATTTTTAAAGCACTACAAAAGCTTGAGACAGAACACCCTGAGCTGTTGTCTACGAATTCACCTACGCAAAAAGTAGGCGGCGCCGCGTTATCTAAATTCGACCAAGTTACTCATCAATTACCCATGCTTAGTTTAGACAATGTATTTGATTCAGAGTCATTGAATGATTTTATGCAGCGTGTAATGGATAAATCGACACTAGCAGAAACGGCTTTTTGTATTGAACCCAAATTAGATGGGTTAGCGGCCAGTATTATTTATGAAAATGGCTTGCTTATTCAAGCTGCTACACGAGGTGATGGTTTAACAGGTGAAAATGTTACTGAAAATGTTAAAACTATTGCTAACTTACCTCTTAGATTACGTGGTGAAAACATCCCTTCTTTATTGGAAGTTCGTGGTGAAGTCTTCATGTTAAAAGCGGGATTTAATAAATTAAATGAAGGTTTAATTACCGCGGGTGAAAAACCGTTTGTTAATCCGCGTAATGCTGCTGCGGGTAGTTTACGTCAATTAGATTCTAAAGTGGCAGCGGCAAGACCTTTGGCTTTTTATTGTT
Source organism: Psychromonas sp. SP041 (assembly GCF_000470315.2). Taxonomy (GTDB): domain Bacteria; phylum Pseudomonadota; class Gammaproteobacteria; order Enterobacterales; family Psychromonadaceae; genus Psychromonas. The sequence continues at coordinate 13,726 of NZ_CBRF02000009.1, read as the reverse complement.
ATTCAGTCGGTGTATTTGAAGGGGAGCTCGCTGATAGTCAATACGCTAGAATCGAGCAGTTAAAAAATTGGGGATTGCCTGTTTCAAGTGAAGTGAAACGTGTCGTTGGTGATGATGCTTGCCATGATTTTTACACTAATATTGCTGAAAAAAGGCCTTCTCTGGCTTATGAAATTGATGGTGTCGTTTATAAAGTAGATGATATTGCTCTGCAACAAAAGATGGGCTTTGTGGCACGTGCACCGCGTTGGGCAATGGCTTATAAGTTTCCTGCTGAAGAAGCTGTAACAACTGTTGAGAATGTTGAATTTCAAGTTGGAAGAACAGGTGCGATTACGCCAGTTGCTAAATTAAAACCTGTTTTCGTTGGTGGAGTGACTGTCTCTAATGCGACGTTACATAATAAAGATGAAATAGAACGCTTAGGGATATTAATTGGTGATGTTGTTGTGGTTCGCCGCGCTGGTGATGTTATTCCTCAAGTCGCAAGGGTTGTTATTGAGCAACGAGATATCGCGAAAACAACTAAAATTCTTTTCCCTGAAACATGTCCTGTATGTGACAGTGATGTTGAACGTATCGAAGGAGAAGCTGTAACTCGTTGTACTGGAGGCTTATATTGCGAGGCCCAACGTAAGCAAGCTATTAAACATTTTGCATCTCGCAAAGCGCTCGATATTGATGGTTTAGGTGATAAGTTAGTCGACATGCTAGTTGATCATAATCTGATCAAAGATCCTTCTCAGCTATTTTCATTAACGGTGCAGCAACTCTCTAGTTTGCCTCGTATGGGAGAAACCTCTGCTAAAAAACTCGTTAATAGTCTTCAATTAAGTAAAAAAACGACCTTAGCGCGCTTCTTATATTCATTAGGTATTCGCGAAGTAGGTGAAGCAACTGCTGCTAACTTAGCGCTTCACTATAAAACACTGACAGCGATTAAAGAAGCGGGTATTGAATCATTGAAAACTGTCAGTGATGTTGGTGAAATTGTTGCTAAGCATCTTTATTACTTTCTGCGTCAAGATCATAACTTAGACGTTATTGAACAATTATTAACGGCAGGTATACATTGGCCTGAAATCAAAGAAGTCGATGCTAGTGAATTACCACTGCTTGATAAAACGTTTGTGATCACAGGAAGTTTTGATGCAATATCCCGTAATGATATCAAAGCAGCATTACAAGCTTTAGGTGCAAAGGTTGCTGGAAGTGTGTCTAAAAAAACTAATACGCTAGTGGCTGGTGCGGCTGCAGGCTCAAAGTTAGCAAAAGCGACTGAACTTGGCATTGAAATATTGGATGAAAGTGCAATATTAACGCTATTAGGAAAATAGGCATCAACGAGTATTAAACAAGTAATATAATCGACTCGTCTTGTATTACTTGTTTGAAGTGAAAATGTTGTAAGTCATTCACATAACTAACATTTGTTTTGTGTATGATGAATTTTAATAAGTGCAATATAAGAACGATTAAGGGATAGATATGAAAAAAATTAAAAATGAATCTCAGTTATTACAGCATGCAACGAAATTGGGTACTGCTTATGCCATTAAAAGAGGGTATGTCGGTATCGATAGCACTACTTCTGCAAAGGATAAACAAGAATGTATTTATCGTTTATTAGTGCAAGATAAATTAATTAACTCGCTAAATGAAGCCGACGAAAATACAGCTAATATTCGCCACAAGTTAGTGACTTGGATAATGAAAAATTTACCTGCTGACCATTCACTTTTAAAATAACGTTTAAGTTATTATCGCAGACTGCACTAAATTAACGTTTCCTAGGAACGTATAATAAGTGCAGTTTTTTGCTTTAGTTAACCGTCTTATTTAGTTTTAGCAGGTAATAATGCGGTAATTGTAACCACTACAAAGATAACAACATAGATAGAAAAGCTAACAATTAACCATTGTGGCATTGAGTAATCTAAAAAGGTCCAAACGATATCAGAACAGTAACCTGTTGGGTTAAATAACCACGGAAATAGTTCATGCAATGGTAACCAACTTGGAAAGTTTGGATAAAAGTCGCAAGTGGCAAAAGGCGATGGATTCATTTGATAGTCAGTATGCTCCATGGCTAATAACAATCCCCAAATTGAACCTACGCCCCAAGTAGCAAAAGCAATAAGACGGACAAGTAGATTGTGAGGTGCGCTCGCTCCGATTAAACCTGCAGCGACGATAGCAAGCATAGTAAGGCGTTCATAAACGCACATAACACAAGGTTCAAGTTTCATGACATGTTGGAAGTAAAGTGCACATAATTCCATTGTTAATGCACTGGCTGCCAGTAATAACCAAGGCCAACGTTGTAATGAAAGTGCTTTTAAATTTGAAATCAATGGATTCTCCTAATAGAATATTTCAACTTAATAAGTTCTATTGTACCTCTTAAAAGTTCAATATAAACAGAGGATTACTGAGGAAAATTTAAATAATTTAAGACACATTAAAAATTACACCTAATTTAAGCATTTAATGGTACTGTTTTTCTAAACAGTCATCGTTGAGTTGAATGAATATGTTAAGATGTCGCGATATGATATTGGAAAACCAGAATAACCATGATAATGAAAGTTAAAGGCCCTGCTGATGTAGCAGAACAATACCTGATTGAGTCTATTTGGAACGGTACGATACCGATCCATTCCGAGTTACCTGCGGAAAGACTGTTAGCGGATAAAATAGGTGTCACTCGCACAACTTTACGTGAAGTATTGCAACGATTATCGAAAGAAGGGTGGATAACCATTCGTCACGGTAAGGCAACTAAAGTTAATGATTTCTGGGAAACGTCAGGATTAAATGTTTTAAGTACATTAACGCGTTTAGATAAGGAACGTCGTGGCGATTTTATTGACCAACTAATGTCTGTAAGAACAAATATCAGTACGATCATTTTACGAATGGCTGCAAAACATAATAGTAAAAGCGTTATTGAATTCTTAAAAGATATTCCTGCCGTTGATGCGAGCAGTGAAGTCTTTACTGAATTTGATTATCGTTTTTATCATCATGTTGCTGTTTCATCGAATAATATGATTTACGTATTGATTTTAAATGGCTTACAGGATTTATATCGTAAAGTAGGTATGTTTTATTTTTCCAACACGGAAGCAAAATTAATCGCACTATCATTCTATGCTGATATTAAAACAGTATTTGAAGAAGGTGATGGACAACAAATCATGCAAATCGTACGAGATTCTGCATTTGCAAGTGGCAAAATTTGGCTACGTTTGCGTGATCAATTACCGGATAATTTTTTAGATTAAAATCGTTTTATTTATTTTTATTATGCCATTAGGCATTTTTTATTTTTAGGGTTATTTTCTTGTCAAATAGCAAATTATTAAATCACCTATCAGGGGTGCAAAAGTTATTAGAAGTTGGGATTATTGTCAGCGCTTTTGTTGCCATATTTATTACCTTATCCTTATTCACTTTTTCACCTGTTGATCCAAGTTGGTCACAACAGCAATGGGTGACAGAAATTCAGAATTCAGGAGGCAGGGTAGGCGCTTGGATTGCAGATATATTATTTTTTGGGTTTGGTTTTCTAGCCTATCTTATTCCAGTGATCATTGTTTCATTTGCTTGGGCTATATTATGGAAACCAACCTTTACTTTAGAGGTTGATTTTTTAAATCTGAGTTTGCGTATTGTTGGTTTTATTTTTACTTTCTTGAGCTTAAGCGCCTTAATAGCACTGAATGTTAGCGATTATCTCTACTATCCCTCTGGTGGGTTAATTGGCGATATTCTCGCACAAAGCATGTTAGGTTTTTTTAGCTTAGTGGCGGTCAATCTTATATTACTTACTTTTTTAATCTCAGGCACAACGTTGTTGTTTGGGTTTTCGTGGATTCGTTTAATCGATGGTCTTGGCGAATATACGCTTAACGGGATTTCATGGTTAGCTAGCCTACCTAATAATCTTAAGCAAATGAAAGAAGAACGATCTGATAGTGATCAACAACGCTTATTAGATAAACAACAAATGTTGCAAGAAAAGTTAGAGAAAAAACAACAAAAACAAGCAATGAAAGAACAGAAAAAACTCGATAATTTAGCGAACAAAGCGACAGATGAAGTCGATGATATGTTTTTGTCAGAGCAGGGTGATGACTCAGGTGATTCTTTCTTAGGAACTAGTTTTATTGATGAACCAAATGAGGGCGAGCCAGAACTAAATATTGATGATATCGACTGGCAATCAGATGATGTTTCTGATCAAGAGTTTGAACCTATAAGCGCTGAACCTAAAGTAGAAAAAAAGCTAGCGAAGGTCGATTTCTCTCATTTACCAGAACATGCTCGTCCAGTAGAACGATTTGTAGCCGACCAAAATATTGCACCTTTACCCCATATTGATTTATTAGATAGGCCTGACAAAAAAGAAAACCCTATCTCACAAAAAGAGTTAGATACAGCGGCTCGTTTAGTTGAATCTAAATTGCTTGAATTTAAAATAAAAGCGGAAGTCGTTAATGTATTACCGGGTCCGGTGATCACGCGTTTTGAATTAGATTTAGCACCTGGAATGAAAGTCAGTACAGTTAGTAGCCTGGAAAAAGACTTAGCGCGCGCGTTATCTGCAATGAGTGTACGTGTTGTCGATCAAATACCAGGTAAATCAGTTATCGCTTTAGAGCTACCTAATCGCCATCGTGAAATCGTTTATATTTCAGAAGTATTAGATTGCAAAAGATTCCATGAAAGTAAATCACCATTAACAATGGTGTTAGGTGCAGACATTTCAGGACAACCTGTTGTTGTTGATTTAGCTAAAATGCCACATCTTTTAGTGGCAGGTACAACCGGTTCAGGTAAATCTGTTGGTGTTAACTGTATGCTAGTCAGTTTATTGTATAAATCATCACCTGAAGATTTACGTATGATCTTAATTGACCCTAAAATGCTTGAGTTAAATGTGTATGAAGGTATTCCACATCTATTAACTGAAGTGGTAACAGACATGAAAGATGCCGCTAATGCGTTGCGTTGGTGTGTTGGTGAAATGGAGCGTCGTTATAAACTATTGGCTGAAATCGGTGTCCGTAACTTAGCGGGATACAATACCGCAATTAAAAAAGCCAAAGCCGCTGGCGAGCCTATCGTTGATCCATTATGGAAGCCCGGTGACAGCATGGCAGAAAGTGCGCCTGAGTTAGAAAAACTACCCACGATAGTTGTGGTGGTTGATGAATTTGCAGACATGATGATGATTGTGGGTAAAAAGTGTGAAGAGTTAATTACGCGAATTGCGCAAAAAGCCCGTGCAGCAGGAATACATTTGATTCTAGCAACACAGCGCCCGTCGGTTGATGTTATTACTGGTTTGATTAAAGCGAATATTCCGACACGTATTGCCTTCCAAGTATCGAGTAAGATTGATTCTCGTACTATTCTTGGACAACAAGGTGCGGAAACGTTATTAGGCCATGGTGATATGTTGTATATGCCGCCAGGTGTTGGTGTTCCAACTCGTGTTCATGGGGCTTTTGTTGATGACCATGAAGTACATAAAGTGGTCGCTGACTGGAAGAAACGAGGCCAACCAAATTATGTTCAAGAGATTCTTGCCGGTGATGCTGATCTAGATATGTTATTACCAGGCGAACAAGCAGAAGGAGATGAGGACATTGATCCATTGTTTGATGAAGTAGTGAGTTTTATTACAGAAACCCGTAAAGTTTCCATTTCAAGTATTCAACGACGATTCCGTATCGGTTACAACCGTTCAGCTCGTTTAGTTGACCAATTACAAGCGCAAGGTGTGATTAGCGCACCTTCAGGTGCAAACAGTAACCGTGATGTGCTTGCACCACCGCCTATTAAGGATTAAAAATGAAAAAAATTATTATTGCGACATGTTGTGTTTTTATTTCAATGTTTCAAATCGCTCAAGCGCAAACGGATAGCGAGTTATTACAACAAAAGTTATCTAAATTCACTACTATTAGTGCGGACTTTGCACAACAAGTAATGAGTCCTGAAGGACAAATTATTCAAGAAAGTTGGGGTACGTTAACCATCTCTCGCCCTGGTAATTTCCATTGGCAAGTGACTAAGCCAGACGAAGAATTAATTGTCTCAAATGGTGTTGATATGTGGTTATATAGTCCTTTTATTGAACAAGTGACTATCATGAATTTTTCTGATGCTATTGCAGGTACACCTTTTGCCTTATTATCAGGTGCAGATGCCTCTGAGTGGATGAATTTTGATGTAAAAAAACAAGCCAATCAATTTGTTGTTAAAAACAATAAAAATGAATTAAATACCAATACCTTTACCTTTATTTTTGATAATAAAGATAATGTGAGTGAGTTTATTGTGCAAGAAGCACAAGGTCAAAAAAGTACTTTTAAACTTAGCAATAACGATCAAACCGTTAAGTTAAGCGATGATTTCTTTGAGTTTCAAATACCACAAGGTATTGAGATAGATGATCAACGCTAATGCAGGACTTATTTTCAGTCGATAATCAGTTTCAACCTTTGGCCGCTAGAATGCGGCCAAAGAACTTCGACCAATATATTGGTCAGTCTCATCTGATAGCCAAAGACAAGCCATTACGTAAGGCATTAGAAGCCGGATTTGCACATTCAATGATCCTATGGGGCCCTCCCGGCACCGGTAAAACCACATTAGCTGAATTAATTGCTGAATACTGTGATGCGCATGTTGAACGGTTATCTGCCGTCACTTCTGGTATTAAAGAGATTCGTTCTGCTATTGAAATTGCTAAACAAAATCAAGCTGCAGGACGTCGTACCTTATTATTTGTTGACGAAGTCCATCGTTTTAATAAAAGCCAACAAGATGCTTTTCTGCCTTATATTGAAGATGGCACTTTTTTATTTATTGGTGCGACGACTGAAAACCCTTCTTTTGAATTAAACAATGCTTTGCTATCACGAGCGCGTGTTTATTTATTAAAAAAACTCACTGAACATGAAATAGTTGATGTTATTAAACAAGCCTGTGAATCTGAACAAGGCTTGGCAGCGCACAATATTGAATTTACTGAAGGTGTATTAGATAAACTTGCTCAATTAGTGCAAGGCGATGCACGAAAAGCACTTAATTATTTAGAGTTACTCAGTGATATGGGTGAACAACAGCAGGGCAAATTAATAATCGATATTTCGTTATTAATGGAAATAGCTGGTCGAGAAGGTGTTAGCTTTGATAAACAAGGCGATCTTTTTTATGACTTAATTTCAGCCTTTCATAAATCAGTACGAGGTTCAGACCCCGATGCCGCCTTATATTGGTATGCTCGGATGTTAGCTGGAGGCTGCGATCCTCTTTATGTAGCACGACGCTTATTAGCCATTGCTTCTGAAGATATCGGTAATGCCGATCCGAGAGCAATGCAAGTTGCCATGTCTGCATGGGATTGCTTTACTAGAATTGGGCCTAAAGAGGGCGAAAGAGCGATCGCGCAAGCTGCCGTCTATTGCGCCTGCGCAGCTAAGAGTAATGCTGTTTATAAAGCATTTGCAAAAGCCAAACAAGCTGTTGAAGCCTACCCTGATCTTGAGGTTCCACACCATTTACGTAATGCACCGACAGAATTAATGAAATCGCTACATTATGGTGAAGGTTATCGTTACGCCCATGATGAAGTGGGGGCTTATGCCGCAGGTGAAGTGTATTTACCGGAAGCTTTACAAGGTGTTGCGTTTTACGAACCTGTTGAACGAGGTTTAGAAACAAAAATTGCCGAAAAGCTTCGCTATTTAAAAAATTGTGACCAACAAAGTGATAAAAAACGTTATTAACATTGAATAGATTAGGTGCGTGATTGAGTATTTAATGTAAAAGAAAAGAGAACCGATATGAACAGTTTAATGATGAATATTACTTTAGTTGCTTGTGGCGGCGCATTTGGGGCAACTTTCCGTTATTTAATTGGCTTTGGCATAGTTAGCCTCTTTGGAAAAGGTTTTCCTTTTGCTACACTTACCGTCAATGTGATTGGCTCGTTGATAATGGGTTGTATTTATCAATTAGTTCAACAAGGAACAATGTCGAGTTCACCTTGGTGGCCATTAATTGGCGTGGGGTTTTTAGGTGCATTAACCACATTTTCATCATTTTCTATGGATAGTTTGTTATTGATCCAACAAGGTGAGTTGTTTAAAGCAATGTTAAATGTAGTCTTGAATGTTGTAGTATGTTTACTTGCTGCATATTTAGGTACTTTATTAGTTTTGAAAAGTTAGGGAATAAGATGTTAGACGCAAAGTTTTTACGTAATGATATTGAACAAACTGCTGAGTTATTAAAAAAACGTGGATTTGATTTAGATGTTAGTTTACTCAGTGAATTAGAAGAAAAGAGAAAATCGTTACAGGTCTCTACTGAGAACTTACAATCAGAGCGTAATACTCGTTCAAAAGATATTGGCCAAGCAGTAAAACGTGGTGAAGACATCAAACCATTACGTGAAGCAATGAATGAGCTTGGTGAAGCATTAGATAAAGCAAAAGAAGAATTTGCTTTAGTAACTGATCAGATTAAAACGATTTCTGACATGGTGCCTAATTTACCACACGAGTCGGCTCCTATCGGTAAAGATGAAAATGAAAACGTAGAAATATTAACTTGGGGCACCCCTAAAAAATACGACTTTGAAGTGAAAGACCACGTTGAATTAGGTGAAGCGTTAGGCGGTTTAGACTTTAAATCAGCGGTTAAAATTTCTGGTTCTCGTTTCATTGTTATGCAAGGTCAAATTGCTAAATTGCACCGTTCTTTAGCACAGTACATGCTTAACTTGCACACTAATGAACATGGTTATACAGAAATGTACGTTCCTTATTTAGTGAATGCAGATAGTTTGTATGGAACAGGTCAATTACCAAAATTTGGTGATGACTTATTTAATACAAATCCGGCTACTGAAGAAGGTGTTGGTATGTCATTAATTCCAACAGCAGAAGTACCATTAACGAATATGAGCCGTGATGTTATTTATGATGAAACTGATTTACCAATCAAAATGACGGCACATACACCTTGTTTTCGAAGTGAAGCGGGTTCTTATGGTCGTGATACGCGTGGTTTAATTCGTCAGCATCAATTTGATAAAGTTGAAATGGTGCAATTGGTTCATCCTGAAAAAAGTTTTGAAGCACTAGAAGAGTTAACCGGTCACGCTGAACAAGTATTAAAAAACTTAGAGCTACCATATCGTAAAGTTATTTTATGTACTGGTGATATGGGATTTAGTGCAACTAAAACCTATGATTTAGAAGTATGGTTGCCAGCACAAAATACTTATCGTGAAATCTCATCATGTTCAAATGTTGGTGATTTCCAAGCGCGTCGTTTACAAGCTAGATTCCGTCGTACTGGTGCTAAGAAGCCTGAACTATTACATACATTGAATGGTTCTGGTTTAGCCGTTGGTCGTACGTTAGTGGCTGTTTTAGAAAACTATCAATGTGCCGATGGTCGTATTGAAGTGCCAAAAGTATTACAACCTTATATGGGTGGTTTGACACATATTGGTTAGTATTTGAATACGGTGTTTTATGATTACTCTACCGTCGATAAGAGAATAGATAATCATTCTTTACTTGCTATTAATGGATGACAAATTATTAACTATTAACAAGTAAGCACTAGCTAGTAATCAAATACATAAAAAGGAGCTTCGGCTCCTTTTTTACTTTTCATTTTTTACTTTTTTTTGTTATACGATGGGTGCGATAGGTAGGTTTATATTTTTTATCAATGCTTTTTATTTCTGCTGTAAAAGCTAATAGCTCGCTATTATTTTTTAGCTTTTTAGCCATTTAATAAATACAGCTATGCTTTTATTTATAGGTTTTTTAACATCACCCATTAATAGTCATTTATAGCTTTAGTTTTATCAATCACACTAATTAACTGATCTATTTTACTTGTCAAAATAACTTATTTTTTCGTTGTAGGTTCCGTAAAGGAGACAACTATTCAAAAATTAACATTTTTTAGTTAATTCTCCGGCAGATGATTAACTAAGTTAATCTTCGAAAGGCCTCCATTTACGCCTTAAGCTAAGTCATTTATTCAGCTCAAAATTTAGAACACTTATTTAATGTAATTGGTCTTATTACGCTACTTTTTCATTAAGGCCTATCAATGATCATCTACTAATTTATGCCTTCAGTTGCACCTATTAATCTAAAACTAGTGAAATATGCCTATTATGGATAATTAATCTCATGCGTCTAAGTCATGCGTATAAGTAGTGGAGTGATGCTCTTGTTGAATCGTTGATCTATTTACACAAAATATGATGCTGTATTGTCGATGCTTTTAATGATTAATCATGAATACACTTTAATCGTTATCGTTGTAATCACTTAACACTAAATTAGCGGCTGCAAAGGCTGCAGATTCTCTGGTTGTTTCAGGGAGGCTTGTATCGTTTGCTATTTCATCTAATGTTTTAATTGCACAGGTAATTGCTTTAGGTACATAGGCTGCATCACCACTACCAATCAAGTTTATTAAATTCTTTGTTTTATCACTGTACGGGTACATAATCTTTCCTGTGTTGTGCCATTAGTAATGATCTTTATTAAAAACACTTATTAATGATAAATTATTGTATTTATTATCTCGGCTTATTTTAACACTTAAGCATTATTACTATTCATTTAATAATCTCAAACTACTTTATTATTACTTAAACTATAAAAGATTAACCTTAAGTTATTAATATTAAGTTGTTAGAGCATTCTTAATAGTTGATACGATTATAGTTAATTTGATTAAGTGATCACTGATTTTAATCAATTTTGTCACAAGTTATTCATATTGGTCTGTGGAGTATTTTGTGGCTATTAAGCTCAGTACGCATTTTTATTAACACCTACACCAATACCTGCATCACACCTACATTAACTTTTTGTGAAATAAAAAATCCGTTCTTATTTCATTAAGCGATTGTTGTTGCCTACACTTTTTACTTTATAAATTTCTATGTATTAAAGACGTTTTTATTGTTTACAGTAAACAAAGCAGCTTGTATTCGTTGATTGAGCATCTGCTTCAATCGCTAAACGTGTTGTTTCTGATAGTTCGTTTACCCAAGTCACTACGGTGCAATAGTTGCTGCTTTTTAGTAATGTCGATAATAGTGAAAGGTTATCTCCGACCTTGCTTGAATCGATCATTAATACACGACTTTTATCGATTCCTGCCTTTTGGAAAAACTGTGTATTCGGTTTACCAGGAGGAGCTAGGAATAAAATCCAACCGTGATCTTGTCCTGTTTGTATGTGTTCTAACAAAGCTTGGTAGTTATTTTCTTGGTAATGCACATTAACTAATGCATTTGATTTTGCATCACTATTGTCATAATCGCGTAATAAATATGGGTTAGCTTGTGTTGTTGTCAATAATGTAGATAGCATGTGATTCACCTGTATAAATAAACACTGTATAAAACAACAGTAATGTTATTTTGTTTATTGATCAAGCTTAAATTACATAATTAGCTCATTTTTTGTGTTTTATGTCTAATTAATAGACGTTTATGGGGTTTCTAAGTATCGTTAGTAATAAAAAAAGGCAATACAGATTGACTGTATTGCCTTATAAAAAGTGCAAAATTTAGATAACATATTTAATGTAATCGGTATTATTCGTCATTAAGATGTTTAATTTAGTTGAATTTATGTCTTTCAACTATTTCCTTAAATTAAACTAATTACCTTAAATTAAACTAATTTTCTATTTCAAATATTTCTGCGCTATTTAATAAACTACTTTAACGGTTTGACTCACTTGTTTGGCATTTTCAATCGCCTCTTTAATATTTTTACCACGTGCTATCGCCACACCTAATCGTCGTCCGCCATTAATATTAGGTTTAGCAAATAAACGAATCTGTGACCCTGATATTTTGCCTAACGCGTCGGCTACATTTTCAAATTTAATATCCTTTGAAACCCCATTTCCTAAAATTACACTAGAAGCGGAAGGGCCGTATTGTGTAATTTCTCCGATAGGAAAACCTAAAATAGCTCGTACATGCAAAGCAAATTCAGAAAGATCTTGAGATATGAGAGTGACCAATCCTGTATCGTGTGGGCGAGGTGAGACTTCACTGAAATAAACGTCATCACCTTTTACAAAGAACTCCATACCAAATAGGCCGTACCCACCTAAATCAGTCACTACCTTTCGTGCTATTTCTTGTGCTTGTTGCAGTGCTTTTTCTGACATAACTTGTGGCTGCCATGATTCACGATAGTCGCCATCTTCTTGACGATGGCCAATAGGAGCACAAAAATGAATACCGTCAACAGCACTAACCGTTAATAACGTTATTTCATAATCAAAAGGTACAAAACCTTCAATAATGATACGACCTTCGCCTGTGCGTCCTCCTTCCTGTGAATAGGTCCAAGAGTAGTCTAAATCAGCATCACTTTTCACAATACTCTGGCCTTTACCTGAGCTACTCATGACGGGTTTAATCACGCAAGGTTGGCCGATATTTTTTACTGCTTGTAAATATTCTTCTTTAGTATCTGCAAAAATATAAGGGGAGGTTTTTACAGATAACGTTTCAGCTGCTAAACGACGAATACCTTCTCTATCCATCGTTAATTTTGCAGCGCGTGCAGTAGGGACAACATTAAAGCCTTTTTGTTCTAGGGCTAATAAGGTATCTGTGGCAATGGCTTCAACTTCTGGAATAATATAATCAGGTTGTTCAAGGCGAATGATCTCTGCTAAACGCTCTTCATCCAGCATGCTTACTACATGTGAACGATGAGCTACTTGCATAGCTGGGGCATTTTCATAACTGTCTGCTGCAATGACTTCTATACCGAAGCGCTGTAACTCAATAGCCACTTCTTTGCCAAGTTCGCCTGATCCTAATAATAATGCTTTAGTTGCACTGTTTGCTGTTGCACTGCCTAAAATTAAACTCGTCATGTTATTCACTCTCAGTTTGATTAATTAAAAAGATAACTGATAACAATAATAACATTTATTAAAGTGTGCGTTTATGAAAAGTAATAGCGCTTAAAAAAGGAAGTTATATGCAGTGAAATAGTGTTAAAAAGAAAAGGTAATACATAAAAAAGCCCAGCATTAAACTCAATGCCGTTCGGTTAAGAGATTTTAGGCTTATATCTTAACGGATATCTAGATGGAATATAGAGCACTGAACGTGAAAACGTTCGGTGTTTTCTTTTTTTGGGTAAAATAAAATGTTTAACATCTTCTCGCATAAGTTGAAGTTTTTTCGGAATGGTCCCATTACCTGATAGTGCATAGGCTCTTATTTGTGTATCTATAATACAAATGGCAGCAGTGAAACTGATCCGTGTAGGTTCAACCTTCGCTTCTCGCGCAATATTAACCATTTCAAGTCGGATCAAGTTATAACCCAATAATATCCCCCATAGCTCCTGTCGTACTCCTTCGGGAAAACGACTTCTTAGTGTAATTTCCCCATTCAACTGATTGTTTTTAAGCTCCCCAAAACTCTGCTCTATTTCCCATCGCTCCCAGTACACAGACAATAAACCTTCCATTGAATAAGCTGTCGGATCGATTAATGAGGTAATAAAACCTTTAATATCACCCTTTGGATCTTGATAACATATCATTCTTGCTTGCCAAGTCTCTGGTAATGTTGGGTTTTTAGTTCTCGCTTGCGGGGATACGGGCATTTCAATTAATAAAT
>NZ_CBRF02000008.1 GCF_000470315.2 Psychromonas sp. SP041 | reverse complement strand
GGCCGTTGGAGACTACAACGTTGATAGGCAAGGTGTGTAAGTGCAGTAATGTATTGAGCTAACTTGTACTAATTACCCGTGAGGCTTAACCATACAACACCTAAGTGGTGTTGGTGTTTACCAAGACGAGAGTGGGCACTCTTTAAACTAGCGCTTGTGAAGTATATTTACATATATATAAGTTTGTAAGATGAAACAATTTCAGAATTAGAACATATCGACTATTAGCTTTTCTAATTTATTTTTTATGCTTGGCGATAATAGCGCTGTGGTACCACCTGATCCCATGCCGAACTCAGAAGTGAAACGCAGCTGCGCCGATGATAGTGTGAGGTCTCCTCATGTGAAAGTAGGTCATTGCCAAGCGCCTAATACGATAATCCCTGTTGACTGACGTCAGCAGGGATTTTTTCGTTTTAGCGGTTAAATGATTCGAGAGTAGAAACAGGAAGTAGGACGAGTTTACCGACAGGCAGGTTTATGATACCAATTCCGATAATTTTGTGATCTAATATGCCTTTAATAAAGGAGTTGTTATGGACCATGATTTCCCTAAATTAATTGCATCTACATCTAATGCAAGACTTCGTATGAGGCTTCTAGCCGTTTCACACTTTACTGAAGGCCTTAGTCGAACACAGATTGCTAAGTATTTAAAAGTGAGTCGCGTCAGTGTTAATAAATGGGTTAAAGCTTATTTAACTTATGGTCTTAATGGATTAAAAGAAAAGTCTCATTCCGGGAGACCATCTCGATTAACCCAGGAGCAGTTAAGGGAAATTAAAACATATGTAATTGATAACGCAGTAAAAAAAGGTGGAGGTCGTTTACAAGGGAATGATATAAAAGAATATATTGAAACCAACTTCAACGTCACTTATCAAAAAACTAATATCTATCATTTACTCCATGAACTAAACCTTAGTTGGATAACAACACGTTCAATGCACCCGAAACAATCAATTGAAGCACAGGAAACTTTTAAAAAAATTCCAAATAGAAACGATCCTTAAGATCCCAGGGCATATCAGCTTGGATAACGTCAATGTATGGTTCCAAGATGAAGCAAGATTTGGACAACGCAATACAACAACACGTATTTGGGCGGAAAAAGGCTCAAGACCTAGAGCAATTCAGCAACAACAATTTCAAAATGCTTATCTTTTTGGTGCGGTTTGTGTGAATACAGGTCAAACAGAAGCAATTGTTGCACCTGTTAGTAATATGGAAGTGATGACGAAGCACTTACAATTAATTTCAGATGCGACGCCAGTTGGTAAGCATTCAGTTATCATTATGGATCAGGCTAGCTGGCATCAAACTTATTTAGAAGAGCAATTTTCTAACCTCACTATCATTCATCTTCCACCTTATTCACCGGAGCTTAATCCAATTGAACAAGTGTGGAGTTGGTTACGACAGAATGAAATTGCAAATCGTTGTTTTAAAGACTACAACGACATTGTTGATAAATGCTGTATTGCTTGGAATCGATTTTGTGAAGATCAAAAACGAGTTATTTCACTTTGCTATCGTGATTGGACGAATCTGATAAGTTAATTATCGGAATTGGTATGAGTACTGGAGCGCTGCGTCGCCTTTGCATTGCCAAGCTTGCTATACTTTAAATACGCGACAATTCCTGTTGACTGACGTCAGCAGGGATTTTTTCGTTTTAGTGTTTAGAGCCTTGAAGTTAATGGGGTGAAATATAGCACTTGTTGAAAACCTTATTGGCTAGAAGAAAGTTTAGCTTTGACTTTGTGGCGCTTGCTTTAGGCTGCGGGGTTTTGGTGTGTGTACTTATACCAATGGAATTAAATAAGTGATCAGAAATTGCACTGGAAAAATTAACACTAATAAGGCGTGAGTTGTAGAAGATAGTTGTTCTCACTTCAAAACTCAGAACGTAGTTAGGGGGGATTTTAACCAGCAAGGATGATCACCTTATTAATTCTTTTGGTATTATACCTTACGTTAAACCATCTCTCCTGCTCAATATTTAGATCGCTTATTTAATGCAATTGGCATTAGAGTGTTCGAAACCTCTATGTGCTTTTAATTTTCTCATTATTTCTAATTCGACTTCTATAGATAAACACCTCTTTTTTTACCGCATTCTTTGCAATAATGTGATTATTTTTAGATTTGATTAGATTACGACTTTAATTAAATCTAAAGTGGTTTAAGGTTTTTCTTATATATATGTATTAAATTTATACTTTAATGTCAACTTTGACAGTTTCTATGATATTTGTATGGATCATTAATTTGTTTTTGTTAGCATTAATTATCCTTTTGTTAGAGAGAATACAATGTCTAAAAAAATAATCCGTATTGCAACTCGTCACAGCCCTTTAGCAATGTGGCAGGCTAATTTTGTTAAAGATGAGTTAATGAAGCACCATAAAGACTTAACTGTTGAATTATTACCAATGAAAACAAAAGGCGATATTCTTTTAGATACTCCTTTAGCAAAGGTAGGTGGTAAAGGCTTGTTCGTTAAAGAATTAGAAGTCGCTATTTTAGAAAAGCGTGCTGATATAGCCGTTCATTCTATGAAAGATGTACCTGTGGAATTTCCTGAAGGGTTAGGATTAAGCATTATTTGCGAACGTGAAGATCCACGTGATGCTTTTGTTTCTAATCATTTTAAGCAATTATCAGATCTACCTGAAGGTGCGGTTGTTGGTACTTGCAGTCTAAGACGCCAATGCCAAATCAGTGAATTACGTCCAGATATAAAAATTAAAGACTTACGTGGTAATGTAAATACACGTCTACGTAAATTAGATGATGGTGAATACGATGCTATTATTCTTGCAGCGGCTGGTTTAATTCGTTTAGAGATGGAATCACGTATTGCGAGTTTTATTGAACCAGAAGTAAGTTTACCTGCTGTAGGACAAGGTGCTGTCGGTATTGAATGTCGACTAGATGACGCTGAAACTATTGCTTTACTTGCTCCTTTGGAACATCGCGAAACACGTGTACGAGTAACCGCTGAACGCGCTATGAATTTAGCACTTGAAGGTGGTTGCCAAGTACCTATTGGTAGTTTTGCTTTAATGAACGGTGATCAGCTGTTTTTGCGTGGATTAGTGGGTAGTGTTGATGGTACTAATATCATCAGAAAAGAATTAATCGGTCATGTTGATCAAGCTCATGAGCTTGGTGAAACATTAGCACAGCAACTATTAAACGCTGGAGCAAAAGAAATTTTAAGTGAAGTTTATAAGTGATAATTGAACCACGATTGTTAGTGACTCGTTTTGCTCCACATGCAGAGCGACTTGCTAATAGTTTAAACGATAGTGGATGCTTCTCTATTGCACAGCCACTATTAACGGTGACTTCATTAGATGATCCTAAAACACTTAATACATTTTTATCTGGTTATTATGATTATGTTATCGCCGTAAGTGGTAATGCAGTTAGATATGCTCAACAGCAGATAAATATTGATTGGCCTAAAGCTTGTTATTTGGCAGTCGGTCAATCAACACAAAATATATTAAATGAAGTGACAGACCAAGATGTTTTATGCCCTTTAACTCGATTTGATAGTGAAGGTTTATTAGATCTTGATGTACTACAATCAATTAAAAATAAACGTGTTTTAATTTTACGTGGTGAAGGTGGGCGAGACTTACTTGAAACAACGTTAATTGAACGTGGTGCAAAAGTTGATTTCTTTCAAACATATAAACGTATCAAGATTGATCTTAATGGTCACGAATTAGTTAATAATTGGCAACAAGCGTCTATAAATGGTGCTATTATCAGTAGTGTGGAAATTTTAAATCAATTATTTATGCTTGTGCCAAAGGAATATACAAGTTGGATAGGTGAGTTAATATTTTATGTCCCAAGTGAACGTGTCGCTAAACAGGCGACACTATTAGGTGTTCAACATATTGTGTTGTTACCAAGCTTACATACAGATCAAATTGTGGAATTTTTTAAAGTAAATAATGGCAACTGTATATAGCCCATTAGTTTAAATAGGAATGTTATGACTGATACTAATACTGAAAATCAAAATATATCAACAACACCTGATTCAGAAGAAGATGTTGTTAATAAAAAGCGTAAAAAATCTTCTCGGCTATTAGTCATTATTGCTCTGATTTTTATTATCATATTATTATGTATTATAGGCTATGGCTTTTATTTTTATAAAAATAATGTCGTAAATAATACAACTTACCAACAAAAAATTGAAACATTAGCGAGCAAATTAGAATCCCAAGTCACACAACAAAATACTCAGTTCCTACAGAGTAAGTCATTAAATGACAACTTTAAAACACAAATTGAACGACTCAATATTCAATTATTAGATGCTCAAAATAAAAGCAAATTATACAGTTCAGATATGGAAGCCCTACAACGTAGTGTTGCTGAAACTAATATTCGTCATCCAAGCGATTGGATCTTGTCTGAAGTTGAATATTTAATTAATTTATCGGGTCGTAAACTTTGGTTAGAGCATGACCTTAAGTCAACTATTGCTTTATTAAGTACGGCAGATAAACGCATTGTTGAAATGGGTGATCCTAGTTTAAATCCTTTACGTCGAGCATTACTTGAAGATATTAATATGCTTGAAGCATTACCTCAACGTGATGTTGATGGGGTTATTTTGGCCTTATCTAGTTTAGAGCGTCGTATCGATAAATTGGTTGTAGCTGGCTTAGAAGTCCCTGAAATTAATCAGACTAAAGATAAAGAAGTATCTGATGATGTTGCTGACTGGGAAATGAATGTTGATAAATCTTGGAATTCATTTATTGAAAGCTTTATCGTTATTTCACACCGAGATAAACCTGTTGAAGCTTTACTCTCACCAGAACAATCTTGGTACTTAAAAGAAAACCTAAGAAATGCATTATCGAAAGCTGAATTTGCTGTGTATAGAGAACAGCAAGATATCTATGACTTAGCATTACAGAATGCATTGAAGTTGGTTGCTCTTTATTACGATATGGAAGATAAAAGTACACAGCAATTTTATACATCAGTTAAAAGATTAACTAAGCAAAACGTATCAATAGATTATCCAGATCAATTCAAGAGTGCGCCTTTACTTTCTAGTATTCTTAAACAACGCATTAGTAAGTCATTCACTATTGAAAATGCGGAGTAACGATTATGATTGGACTTTTAATTATTGTTATATTCTTACTCACCGGATTAATTTTTGCGCCTGAGTTAAGTGCGCATAAAGGCTATATTTTAGTTTCATTCGATAGCTACACGACTTATGAAACAACGATTATTAATGCCGCTTTTATTGCAATCTTATTCTATTTTTTATTGCTAGTTGTAGAGTGGGTTTTACGAAAACTACTATCGATGAGTAGTGTTACCCGTGGTTGGTTTGGGCAGCGAAAAACGCGTAAAGCACAAAAAAATAGCTTATTAGGTATGCTTGCTTTACTAGAAGGAAATACTAAACAAGCACAAAAATTATTATCTAAATCAGCTGACCGTAGTGAATCACCTGCATTGACTTATATTGCTGCAGCACGTGCTTCACATAAAAATGGTGAGTTTAATAAGCGTGATGATTACTTACAGCTCGCGAACGAACATCCAGGTTGTAAATTAGCTGTTGGATTAGTATCGGCGGAACTACAACTTGATGCTAAACAGTATGAAAATGCGTTAGCGACCATGACTGAATTAGATCAACGATTCCCTAAAAACAGACAAATATTACAACATTACTTAACGCTTTATCCTGCAATCAATGAATGGGGGAAACTAATCTCTCTACTTAATTCACAACGTAAACTGACTGGATTAAATGAACAGGAATTTGCAACGTTAGAGCTTCATGCTCATCAACAACTATTCCAAAAATTAGCTTCAGAAAGCGGGCAGCTGCTTAATGACTATTGGTATAAAGATGTTGCTCGTTGGATGCGTAAAGAACTGTCTTATCAACAAGCTGTATTGGAAGCTTTTGTTGATAACGGTCATGGGAAGTTGGCACAAGAGTTTTTACTGGATAAACTACAACGTCAATTTTCGTTACCATTATTACCTTATCTTCAAAAAATAAAAGTGACGGATTATTATCCTATTATTACTTTTCTTGAAAAGCAGTTAAAAAAATCAACACATGCTGATTATATCAATCAAGCATTAGCACATTTAAAACTAAAAGAAGGCAATCAAGATGCAGCTATTAAGCACCTTACGGAAAGCCTTAAGACGTTACCTAATGTTGCTGACTATCAGCTATTAGCTTCTCTATTAGAGCAGCAAGATAAAGTTGAAGAGGCTAACTTATATTATCGTGAAGGTTTGGTGTTTGCGGCAAAGTAAGTTTTTAGCTTGATGTTTTTTTTGATGCTTGGGTAATAAATCTATCATTAGAAATTATTTTATTTGAAAGTAAGCTTCGGCTTACTTTTTTATTTTTAATGCATTCCTATCAACCTCAGATCGATACTTTATTTAATACCAAAAGAATTAATAAGGTGATCATTCTTGCTGGTTAAAATCCCCCCTAACTGCGTTGTGAGTTTTGAAGTGAGAACAACTATCTCCTACAACTCACGCCTTATTAGTGTTAATTTTTCCTGCGCAATCTCTGATCACTTATTTAATTCCATTGGTATAACTATTACATGAGATTAATTAATGCAGTCGCATTACTCTAGAACGTTATGCACATCATTAGTTTTAAATTCATAGGACACTCTTCTCACTTCTACAGAATAAATCGAAAAGAGATATCTTTAGTCATCGGTATTGGTATGTTTTCTGAGTCATGAGATAAATAATTTTATGCTAACCATAGTTTAAATTATTTTTATCGTTATTTCTGATAGCCAGTTATTTTCAGATGTTATATTATAACATCTTTAAATTAATTGGTTTTTTTATGTTACTCATTTTAAGCATTTTGGCCTTATTCTTAGGCCCTGTTACTTACCGACTATTACAACGACAACCTGGTTGGTTAGATCTATTAGATGCTTTTATATTTGTTAGCATATCTGGCCTTGTACTCTTTCATATTCTCCCTGAATTATTATATGAAGGTGGTTTATTAGTTCTGGTCTTAACAGGCTTAGGGCTATTAACACCCTCTCTGATAGAAAAATACTTCCATAAAGCGGCTAATAAAGCGCATAACACAACCTTGTTTCTTGGTGTATTAGGGTTAGTACTACATGCTAGCCTTGATGGTACTGTGTTATTAGCAAATCAATCTGACCATACAGAATGGTTATTAGCATTAGGTGTTTTATTACATCGTTTTCCAGTTGGTTTGACTATCTGGTGGTTGTTACGCCCACAATATGGTGTCGTTTTACCCTTTATTGTATTAATTAGTATGGCAGCAGCCACTTTACTGGGGGCTTCTTATGCAGAGCTGTCTATGGCTCAATTAGATGGACAGTTACTTGCTTGGTTCCAAGCTTTTGTTATGGGCTCTATTATGCATGTTGTATTGCATAGACCTTATTTACAGCATCATAAAAAACATCAACAAGGTAATACAAAAGAACATAAATATGCTGCTGGTATCGGTAGTTTCTTCGGTTTAGTGGTTTTAGGGTTTGTATTGTTACCACATTGGCTTGGCTATATAGAACATAACCATGATCATGCTGTATCGAATGAGCATGAAGCTCACGAGTCTCACCTTCTTGTACAAGAAGTTGAACATGACGGGGTGCACTTAGAAAATCTTATTCATGATCATGATGCTGAAGAACATGCACAAGCTAATGAGCCGCAACATGTAGAAGAAGGGACAGGGCGCCATGAACATCTGCACGAGGATGAAGTCCATGACGAACATGAGCATGAAGATATACATCATAATCAAAGTATCGAAGAAAGCGAGGCGCTACATCAACAACACAATACAGCATTAACACTAGTTAACTTCGGTAAATTAGCTTTATACAGTGCACCTATGTTGTTATTTGCTTACTTGTTAAGTGGGTTAATGCATTACTTTAAACCGGCATTAAATGTGTTACCTGCCCAGGGAAATAAAGGTCACTTTAAAGATGCCATTAAAGGTGTTTTATATGGGCTTCCTTTACCTATTTGTTCACCTGCCGCGAGTAAAATGCACCAACAATTATTAAGCTTAGGAGCGAATCAAACTTTTGCGACTGCGTTCTTAATTGCGACTCCAATCATTGGTTTTGACGCTATTTTAATTTCTATACCGTTATTAGGTGAGCAATTAGTTCTACTGCGTATTGTATTTGCGGTTTTATTTGCTGCGATAATCGCATGGTTATTAGGAAGACACTTTAAAAATCCAATCTCTGCTGTTGTCGCACAAAGTTGTCAGGGTGGACATCCAACTTCACGCTTTATAACGGCGATAAAACAAGGTTATCAACACCAATTAGATCACACTGCACCTTGGGTTATTTTTGGTTGGGCGTTAGCGGCTACTTTATCTGCTACACCTGCTTGGGCTTTCTTTGAGCAAGCCTTATGGTTACAGGTGTTAGTGATGGTGCTTATCGCTTTCCCATTTGCATTATGTGCAACGGGAATGACACCTATTATTGCAGTGATGTTAATTGCGGGTTTATCGCCAGGAGCGGCCATTGCTTGTTTATTAATTGGACCAAGTATTAGTTTAGATTTATTAAAACAATTAAAGCTTCAACAAGGTTACTTTGCCGCTTTTGCTTTTGCGATGGTGATGCTGGTGACTGCTTTCTTAATTGGATTATCGTTAAATGAGTATATTGATGCTTTCCCATTGCCGTGGTTAGGTGAGTTAGATGCTGATTTTTCTTGGTGGCATTTTGTTAGTTTGGCCATTATTCTTGTTTTGTATTTTGCTTCATTATTACGTAGAGGCGCGCGTGCGTTTATTGCGGAGTTATTACCTAAAAGCTTATTAGAACATCGCCATCATCATCACTAAAAATATTAAAAGTACGCCAATCATATTGTTATGATTCGCGTACTCAAGTTATTAAGCGAATCTTTTATCTAGATAGCTAACAATGTCTGATGACTCATACATCCAAGTAACGGTGTTATTTTCTTCTATACGTAAACAAGGTACTTTTACGTGACCGCCTTGTTCAGCAAGTACCTTTTTGTGTTCAGGTTGTTGTGCATCGACTAATTCAATATTTAACGCATTACGTCGCATCGCACGTCGAACCTTGACGCAAAAAGGGCAAGCAGCAAATTGATATAATTGTAGGCTCTTTGTTTCTTGGTCAACTTTTTGTTGTAAATCGTCTTTGCGTTTTACTTTCTTAGGTGCAAAAATAAAGTTCAGTACTAAAATTAAACGGCCTAATAGCCAGCGAATTATTTTCATTTTTTTCTCTTTGTAATTGACTGTTGAGAGTAAAATTGTAACCGATCCAAGAGGTTCATAAAAGATGATTACCCCCCGAATATTAATTAAGGAAGATAAATGAGTACTCCTGCCTCTCCATGCGTTTCAAATTGCTGTTTAAATGAAGAAGATATCTGTTTAGGTTGTTTTCGTAGTTTGACTGAAATCACTGGCTGGTCACAAGCATCAGACTCAGGTAAGCAAGATATTGTTGTTAATACAAAAATACGCCGTGAGAAGATTAAAGCCTCTCAATCATTTCCATCGTAGTTAATATTTAAATAGGTTATGAGTATGAATCAGAACGATACGGTGAGTATATTGGGCAGCGGTTGGTTAGGTTTGCCATTAGCGAGTAGTTTACAGGTTGCAGGGAAAACGGTGCGCTTATCAACTCGAACGGCAAGCAAAGCGAAACAGTTAACTGATTTGAACTTTAAATCTTATGTGGTTGATATAGAAAGTAGCTTATATAACCTAGATGACCTCGATAATTTAAATAACGCCCAAGATTTTTTACAAGCTAATACACTTATTATCAATATTACTAGTAAGTCATTACCTGCATTTCAAAAACTTGTGGCTGAAATCGAAACAAGTCCCATTGAACACGTTTTATTTATTAGCTCTACTTCGGTTTATGGAAATAACCAAGGAATATGTAAAGAAAGTGACCTCTTAGAAACTGAAACTAATTTACGAAAAATAGAAAAGTTATTTACAGATAATGCACACTTTGATTGTTCAGTTATTCGCTTCGCTGGGTTAATTGGACGTAAGCGCCATCCCGGTAGATTCTTCGCTGGAGGTAAAAGTATTAAAGATGGTTATGCTAAGGTGAACCTAATTCATCAATTTGATTGCATTAAATTAATTGAAACTATTTTACAGCAACAAGCATGGGGTGAAGTGTTTAATGGTTGTGCTGATAATCATCCCACTAAAAAGTCATATTATACCAAAATGGCATTATCATTAGGATATCCAGAACCTGAGTGCCTTATTACAGAGCCAAGTGCCTCTAAAATAGTGTGCAATGAAAAAATAAAAACACAGCTAGGTTATCAATTTATTTATCCTGATATATTTAATATCATCTGTTAACTTCATTTCTTTTGATTCGCAAATAATATCTTCTTATGAGGCTGTATTAATAATGAAATTAATACAGCCTCACGCCTATATTACTTATCCCATACCATAAAAAGACCGCAAATAAAGTAGGGTTTATAGCATTTCTTAAAATAAACGTACTTATTTTAAGCGTTATGTGATTTCTATTGATATCTATCAAGTTCTGTTTGAAGGGGTAGGTTATCTTTCACTTGAATTTAGTTTTAGCTGGTGGATGAGGAAATTATGAGTAAACAAAAGTTAGTCATTATTGGTAATGGCATGGTCGGGCACCGTTTTATTGAAGAGTTTGTTGATAAAGGTGGTCTAGCGCATTTTGATATCGTTACTTTCTGTGAAGAGCCGCGTGTTGCATACGATCGCGTACATCTTTCTTCATACTTTTCTCATCATACTGCTGATGAATTGTCATTAGTAAAAGAAGGTTATTACCAAAAACATAATATCGAAGTGTTTGTTGGTGAACGTGCCTTAACCATTAATCGTGCTGAAAAAGTGATTCATTCTCAAACGGGTCGTGCCATCGTTTACGATAAGCTTATCATGGCGACAGGTTCTTATCCGTGGGTACCAACCATTAAAGGCAACGAAAGCAAAGATTGTTTTGTCTATCGTACTATTGAAGATTTAAATGCTATAGAAAGTACTGCTCGTCGTAGTAAAAGTGGTGCAGTTATCGGCGGTGGTTTATTAGGGCTAGAAGCTGCTGGAGCATTAAAAGCATTGGGAGTGGAAACACACGTTGTTGAATTTGCGCCTGTATTAATGGCTGAACAACTTGATCAACAAGGTGGTCAAATATTACGTAGTAAAATTGAAAGTATCGGCGTGAACGTACATACCGGTAAAAATACCAAAGAAATTATTGCATCAGGCGAGACAGCACGTAATACCATGCAATTTGCCGATGGTAGTGAATTAGAAGTCGATTTTATCGTTTTCTCTACTGGTGTTCGCCCGCAAGATAAATTAGCAAAACAATGTGGCCTAGCAACTGCGCCGCGTGGTGGTATTCAGATTAATGATCAATGTATTACGTCTGATCCAAATATCTTTGCCATTGGAGAATGTGCTTCTTGGAATGAAAAATTCTTTGGTTTAGTGGCACCGGGTTACAACATGGCAAAAGTAGCTGTAGATACATTATTAGGCAACGAAAATACATTTACTGGCGCAGACATGAGCGCAAAATTAAAACTGTTAGGTGTTGATGTTGGTAGCATTGGTGATGCGAATGGCCGTACACCAAACTGTCAAAGTTATGTGTATTTAGATGGCAGTAAATCAATCTATAAACGTCTTATTGTTTCAGAAGACGGTAAAAAATTATTAGGGGCTGTATTAGTTGGCGATAGCAGTAGCTACAGTGATTTATTGCAATATAAGCTAAATGATATTGAGTTACCAAAACACCCCGATGCACTTATTTTACCGAGTCATTCTGGTGCTGAAAAAGTGGGTTTAGGTGTAGATGCTTTACCTGAAACAGCCCAAGTTTGCTCATGTTTTGATGTTAAAAAATCAGATATCTCTGAAGCAGTCGCCGCTGGTCATACAACCATTGGTGCTGTCAAAATGGAAACCAAAGCAGGTACTGGCTGCGGTGGTTGTGTTCCGCTTATTACACAAATATTGAATGCAGAATTAAAAAAACAAGGCGTGGAAGTTAAAAACCATATTTGTGAACATTTTGAGTACTCTCGTCAAGAGCTGTTTCATTTGATTCGTGTTGGCGGCATTAAAACCTTTAAAACGTTATTAGATAAATACGGTAAAGGTTACGGTTGTGAAGTCTGTAAACCTACGGTGGGATCTATTTTAGCGTCTTGCTGGAATGATTTTGTGTTAACTCAAGACCATAACGGTTTACAAGATACCAACGATATTTTCTTAGGCAATATGCAAAAAGACGGAACTTATTCTGTTATTCCTCGCATGGCTGGTGGTGAAGTGACGCCAAAGGCATTAGGTGTCGTCGCTAAAGTAGCTGAACAATATGCACTTTATACCAAAATAACAGGTGCACAACGCATCGGTTTATTTGGCGCTCACAAAAGTGACTTACCTGATATTTGGCAACAACTAATCGATGCAGGTTTTGAAACGGGTCAAGCTTATGCAAAAGCATTGCGCATGGTTAAAACCTGTGTAGGAAGCACGTGGTGTCGTTTTGGTGTGCAAGATAGTGTTGGTCTTGGTGTTGAGCTTGAAAATCGTTACAAAGGCTTACGTACACCACACAAGATAAAATTTGGTGTATCAGGTTGTACTCGTGAATGTGCTGAAGCACAGGGTAAAGATGTCGGCATTATTGCAACAGACTCTGGTTGGAATCTTTACGTATGCGGTAATGGCGGTATGAAGCCACAACATGCATCATTATTAGCTTCTGATTTAGATAAAGAAACGTTAGTTAAATACTTAGACCGTTTCATGATGTTTTATGTACGTACAGCCGATAAGTTAACACGCACGTCAGTATGGTTACAGAATCTTGAAGGTGGGATTGAATACTTACAAGAAGTGATCATGAATGACAAATTAGGTATTAATGATCAGCTCGAAAGAGAGATGGCTGAAGCCATTAATAGCTTCCAATGTGAATGGACAACTGCGCTATCAGACCAACAGCAGTTATCGCGTTTCTCACACTTCATTAATAGTGATCAACAAGATGATAATGTTGTGTTCACGCCTGCACGTGGTCAAAAACGCCCAGCATTTATTGAAGAAAAAGCCCCAACTTACACTATTAACTTGGAGGAAATATAATGAGTAAATGGAACCAAGTTTGTGCATTAGGCAGTATTTACCCAGCAACAGGCGTTTGTGCCTTAATTGATGGTAAGCAAGTTGCTATCTTCCGTCCTCGTGATGATCAACAGATATTTGCAATGGATAATATGGACCCCTTTGCACGATCAAATGTCCTATCTCGCGGTATTCTTTGTGAGCATAAAGATCAGTTATGGGTTGCTTCACCATTAAAAAAACAACGTTTTAATTTAATTGATGGTTCATGTTTAGAAAGTGATCAAGTCTCAGTGGCGACTTATAAAACACGTGTTAAAGAGGGCAATATCGAGGTTCAATTATAAAAAATCCTAGCTATAAAAAACTTAGTTATTAAAGGTGCGACTGTAAAGATTACATAGCTTAAATGCTTCTTACTTATGATGGTACAACCCTTGTCCATAAAGTAAGTAAGGAGCCTTTCACTATTCAATTTTAACTTCAAACTTAACAATAGGGACTTAATTATGTCTTACATTAAACCAGCTGAATTTGTTCAAACCATGATCGATGCAGGCGAAAATAAAGTGTTCATGTCAACTCGAGACACTATTCTGCGAGGCATCATGGCTGGCGCTATTTTAGCTGTTGCGGTTGTTGTCGCCATTACCGCAGCTGTTCAAACAGGGTTACCGATTGTGGGCGCTTTAGTCTTTCCTGTTGGGTTTGTTGTGTTAAATCTAATGGGATTTGATTTATTAACGGCTGTTTTTGCATTAGCGCCATTAGCATTATTTGATAAACGAAAAGGGGTGACTAAAGCGGGGGTATTACGCAACTGGCTATTAGTTGGCTTAGGTAACTTGATTGGTGCAGTGAGCGTCGCCTTTCTAATAACCTTAACCTTTACTATGAATTTTAGTGTTGAACCAGGTGCGGTAGGGCAAGCTTTTATTAAAGCATCAACAGCCCGTTCACTTGGTTTCGCTGCGCACGGTATGGATGGTTGGATCACGGCTTTTGTGAAAGGTGTTTTATGTAATTGGTTTGTTTGTTTAGGTGTGGTTGGCGCAATGGTTTCAAAATCAGTGAGTGGTAAAACACTAGCAATGTGGTTCCCTATCTTTATCTTCTTTGCATTAGTGTTTGAGCATGCGGTTGTTAATATGTTCTTGTTCCCAATCGGTATGATGTTAGGCGCAGAATTTACTATTATGGACTGGTTAACATGGAATCAACTACCGGTTACTTTAGGCAATATAGTTGGTGGCTTGGTCTTTACTGGTATGACGCTGTACATTACGCATGCTAAAACAAAACCTGCACGTAACTTAGTATAATTTTTAAAGTCTGATCTTGAGCCTCTCATCATTTTTTAAATAAATACGACGAGAGGTTAAAGCGTTTCTTGGATTATGACTGTTTTGATCTGTTATCAAAAAAAATAAGGCCGTAAACTAATGGTCGTTTACGGCCTTATTTTTTATTAGGCATTTAAAAGTAATTAACTCAATTCTTACTCTTAATACACAAGTCGTTAGAGGGCAGTTGCCATCGTATCTTTATACAGCCAAAACATATAAGCAAGATATCCCGCTAATAATAAAGCTCCTTCAAGTCGACTTAATATTCCTGTTTTTCCTTTACGCCATGCAATAGAGAAAATGATTAAAACAACGGTTAAAGCAAGCATAACAGGGTAGTCACGTGTTAATACGGCTGCATCAAAACTTCCTGGGTTAATAAGGCCAGGTAATGCCATTACTCCGAGGATATTAAATATATTGGAGCCAATAATATTTCCTACGGCTAAATCAAATTCTCTTTTTCGTGCCGCTGCGATAGTCGTTGCAAGCTCAGGCAAACTTGTCCCGATTGCGACAACGGTTAAGCCGATAATTAAGTCACTGACTTTGAAGTATTCAGCAACCTCAACAGCACCCCATACTAATAAACGAGAAGAGCCTATCAGTACTAGAATACCAATGATTAACCATTTTAATGCGTGTCCTTTGCTTACTTCTTCAGGTAATTCGTCTAGAATTTCTTGCGCTAAACTATCTTCATTATGTTTTTTGGCTTCCCAGATAGTAAACCCTAACATCGCAAACATCATGGCAATTAGTAATAAGCCATTTAAAAAACTAAGGTATTGATCCCAAAGAAGGCAGTAACTCAATCCTAGAATGATTAATAGCAGAGGCATTTCGCGTTTAAGTAGCTTTGAATGTATGTGTAAGGGGTAAAATAAAGCCGTAAGGCCTAACATCAAGCCAACATTAGTAATGTTAGAGCCAATAGCATTACCAATTGAAAGGCCTGTATTGCCTTCTGCCGCAGCGATCGCTGACACTAACATTTCAGGTGCTGAGGTGCCTAAGCCGACAATGACAACGCCTACAATTAAGGGAGATATTGAAAAACTGCGTGCGGTATTTGATGCCCCTAATACAAACTTATCTGCACTCCAGATAAGTAAGGCGAAGCCAACCAAAATAGCAAGAGCGGGATATAATAGAGTAAACAAAATGTATTCCTGAATATTTTAAACTTATAAAAAAACGCTGAGCATTTTCATGGTCAGCGTTTTTTTAAATTGAGAAGGTTATTCGGTGTTTAACCACGACCTTCTGCAATTGCAGCAACAGCCGCTAATTCAGCCGCTTGCTTTTCATGTCTTTCTTGGCGATCTTGAATATCCATTAATTCATTAGTAATTAAATTTTCTTCAATTTCACGTAAAGCAATTACGGTTGGTTTGTCATTCTCTGGATCAACTAAAGGTGTTTTACCTCCAGTAGCAAGCTGGCGAGCTCGGCGAGAAGCCATTAAGATTAGATCAAAACGGTTGCCTACTACATTTACTGCATCTTCAACGGTTACTCGTGCCATTGCTGAACTCCAAAAATTAATTACATAAAAAAGGGCGGTTATTATATGTGCTAAATACGAATTGATCCAGCATCTTAGTATAGAGATTATACTTCTAATAACTCTCTGATTGTTTCGCGGTGTTTAATCGCTTGTTTTTCTTGCTCATTACGCAATGCGCGTACAATAGCAGAAAACTCTTGTGTAGCTGTATCAAAATCGTCATTGACGATTAAATAATCGTATTCATTATAGTGTGACATCTCTGATTGTGCTTTTTCCATGCGTTTAGCGATAACTTCCGCACTATCTTGTCCACGTTTGTTTAAACGCGCTTCTAATTCTGCTCGGCTTGGCGGCAAAATGAAAATACCTTTCGCATTTGGCATCACACTATGTACTTGACGAGCACCTTGCCAGTCAATATCTAACATCACATCAATACCTTGTGCTAAAGATTGCTCAATAGTCACACGAGAGGTACCGTAATAATTACCAAATACTTCAGCCCATTCAAAAAAAGCATTCTCAGCAATTAATTGTTTAAATTCAGCTTCAGTAACAAAGTGATAATGTTCACCATTCACTTCACCTGGTCTTGGTGAACGAGTTGTATGTGAAATTGATACTTGAGCAGGGTAATCTCGTTTTTCAGCAAGTAGTGCTGTGATTAAACTCGATTTTCCTGCGCCACTTGGGGCGGATACAATAAAAAGAGTGCCAACTTGGGACATAGTTAAATTTCCTGAAACAGTTTTTGTAAATCAAGTACAGGCTGGTGGAATTTTAAGCACTTGAATTTTTGTAAGCGCGGATTATCGCTTATTTTATGAATGAAGTCTTTTTAATGATCAACTATTTTTATAAAAAATGGGATTATTACTCACTGATATTTAATATATAAAATATCGTGTATTAATAACCCAATGAAGACTAATCTTTCCAGCGGTTTTTTATTTCGATAATTTTATCCAGTTGTGATTCAAATAAATCAACCAATTCTGGGTCAAAGTGTTTACTCTTTTGAGAGTGAATTAACTCTAATGCTTTTTGAACTGGCCATGCTTCTTTGTAAGGGCGCACACTGGTTAATGCATCAAAGACATCGGCAAGTGCAACTATGCGGCCTTCAATTGGGATATCAGTCCCTTTTAATTGATTAGGGTAACCTGTTCCATCCCATTTCTCATGGTGTGTCATTGCAACTATTTTAGCTAATTCAATTAAATCTGAATCGGATTCACCTAATATCTCAGCGCCTATTTCAGGATGCTTTTGCATTATTGAAAATTCTTCATCGGTTAGTTTTCCTGGTTTAAGCATGATGCTATCAGGAATACCAATTTTACCTATATCGTGCATCGGAGCGGCTAAAAATAATGCGTCTGCTTCTTTTGCTGAATGACCATAAGCTAAGGCAATGACTTTAGAGTAATGACTCATGCGCATAACGTGCATACCCGTTTCATTATCTTTGTATTCGGCTGCTCGACCTAATCGTTGAATGACTTGTAATCTAGTGCGCTTCAGTTCATCTATATCAACTAAAGACAAATGTGTTTTTACTCGTGCTTTTACGACGGCAGGGGTTACTGGCTTAGAAATATAATCGACCGCTCCTACATTAAGCCCTTTTGCTTCATCAACGGCATCATTTAAAGCAGTGACGAATATAACTGGAATTGTTTTATATACAGGATCTTGTTTAAGGTGTTCACACACTTCATACCCAGTCATTTCAGGCATCATGACATCGAGTAAAATTAAGTCTGGCTTTTCTTTTTCAATTAAACGTAATGCCTCAGCGCCGCTTTTAGCGAAAATGAGTTTATAAATGTCTTTTAAAATATTGTTTAAGACCTTTAAATTAATAGGTTCATCATCAACAATAAGTATTTTTTGTTTACTATTTGGCATCTAAATTACTCGTTTGCACTTATTTAAACAGCAGATTTTAGCGATTGAATAAGCACTTTAATATGGTTCAAAGCTAATTCAAAATCAAAGTCATTACATGCGGTAATGATAGATTTAATGTCTTTATTATAATCAGAACGAACAGTTTGTAATATATCTAACTGATCGTCATCAAATTCATTATTTTCAACAGAAATTTCAAGTTTTAATAGTGTTTCCAGTAACACTGCATGGGAAGTATTCTCTAGTTTCACTTCTTGATATGTTCTGGTACTCATTTTTTTAGTGCATTCAGTGATTGAATTAATTTCAAATTCAATACTCTCAAGCGATGCTAGTGCTTCTTTTTCTTTATGTTTACGACTTGCACTTTCTAACGAAGTTAATGCTAACATCAATCGGTTTAATGCGAGGTTTCCTGCTGCTCCTTTATATTTGTGGGCAGTACTTTCTATTGATTCCCATTCCGCATTTTTGATGAGTTGAGGTAGCGCTGAAATATTAGCTTTAGATTGGCTTAAAAATTGTATTATTTCACTAAATAACGTTGTTTTTGAACCCCATAAATCAATTCCTTTCTCAATATCAATCGATACTTGTTGTGTTGGTTTACTCTCATTCACATCAACTATTGCTTTGTTTAAGGTTAATACTCTCGCTATTTCATTTAATAATTGGCGAAGGTCAATTGGTTTGTTAGCAAAACCATCCATGCCAGATTCTTCAGCAGATTTTCTATCTTGGGGCAATACACTGGCTGTTAAAGCAATAATAGGTAGCCTAGGAAGTCCATTTTCTACTTCATATTCACGTCTTTTCTTTGAGGCTGTTAATCCATCCATAACTGGCATTTGAATATCCATTAGCACAATATCAAAACGCTCACTTTTCATTTTATGCAGAGCTTGTTCGCCATTTCTTGCAACCGCAAAAGAGTGATCATTACGTTTCAATATTAAACTCATCAAATCAATATTTTGTTCAATATCATCAACGATTAATATGCTGAGTTGTGGTAACTCAGTATAAATTTCTTTCAATTTTGATTGAGTAGGAGTATTAGCTAATTTAAGCGGAACACTGAATTCAAAAGTTGAGCCTTTACCTTTCTCACTTGTAGCAGAAATAGTTCCTCCCATGAGTTCAATTAACTGCTTACTAATGGTTGTTCCTAAACCAGTTCCACCAAAGCGACGACTCATTGACTCATCTGCTTGTGCAAAGGGTTCAAATACAGAGTCTAATTGAGTTTGCGTCATGCCAATACCAGTATCAGAAACAGCAAAGTGTAAAAAGCCTAATTGAGTATTTTTTATGGTAATGGTTACACTGCCTGCTTCTGTAAACTTGACTGAGTTACCTATGATATTTGTGAGCACTTGTCTTAATCTATCAGGCACGCCGTTATAGAAGCATTGTGCGTCTTTGTCTATATTAAGGTTAATTTGTAAACCTTTATGCTGTGCTTGTAGCCACAAAGTAGATACTACTGAATCGACTTCTTCTACTAAATAAAAATCACGGTATTCTAATTGGAATTTACCTTTGTCTAATTTTGCACTATCAAGTACATCATTAAGAATATGTAGAAGTGATTTTGCAGACTGATTAATCGTATTAAGTTGTTTTCTTTGATTATTATTTAGTTCTTCATCTAATAAAATATCACTAAAGCCGATAATAGCATTCATTGGGGTGCGGATTTCATGGCTCATGTTTGCTAAAAAGGCTGCGCGTGTTGTTGCGGCTTGTTCTGCTTTTTCTTTTGCTGAAATTAACGCTGATTCCATTTTTTTGCGATCACTAATATCCATAATGAAACCATCAAAGTATCTATCTTCAGGTGTTTCTCCTTGCACTGCTCTACCATAAGTGAGGACCCACTTCATATTTTTGTAGCGGTCAATAAGTCTCAGTTCAAGCTGGAAACCATCTTCATGATACAAATCAGTACCAAGAATCATTTGTATATCATCAGGATGTATAAAATCGGCAATGGTACGTTTAGGCGTAGGCAATAAAAAATCTTCGGCAGGGTAGCCCAACATCTTTTCTACTTCATCATTAATGAAGATGCTAGGCCAGCCTGGAGCATCTAAATTGCGGTAAGCAACGCCAGGAATGTTGGCAACTAAAGAACGAATTTTAGATTCTTTATTGCGTAGTGAACTTTCCATTGCTTTTCGCTCGCGTAAGTCAGAAATAAAAGCAACAAACATGTGCTCATTATTTAATTCTACATGCCCGATACCGAGGCGCACTGGGATTGTCACACCATCTTTAGTAAGCGCGTCTACTTCTCGGGCTTTGCCTATAATTTTAGCTTCTCTTGTTTGTAGATAATTATCAATAAACTGGTCATTACTCTGTTGATTAGGCATTGGCACGATCATTTTAACATTTTTGCCAATAAGCTCTTCAGACTGCCAACCTAATAGAACCGATACAGCACTATTGACGCTAATGATAATACCTTTTGAATCAATGGTTATAATGCCATCTATTGCCGTGTCCATTGTTGCGATTAAACGACGTTCATTATTCATCGCTTTTGCCGAAATATCTTTATGGCGAAAAATGATATTCGCGCCTAAAACGATGAAGATAAGGACAACGGTAATACCCGTGACACTTAACGCTAATATCGTGGAAATTTCACTTGTTTGCTCAGAAAGTTCCATACCTGGCGGTAATACAAAGCGAGTCGCAACCATGCCAACATAATGCATACCAGTAATAGCGGCACCCATGACGCAGCTTGAAATAGCTATTTTTATATTTTTGTTAAAGCGAGGATCACTATGCTTATCTAAACCAAAGCTGATCCATAACGCTAATATGGCAAGAACAACAGCCACTAAAATAGAAATGATAAACATAATAGGGTCGTATCGTAGCAACGGCGCCATTTCCATTGCTGCCATTCCAATATAATGCATCGCACCGATACCCGAACCAACTAGTATTCCTCCAAACACTAATTGACAACCCTTTATTTCTTTACGAGTTATTAAATTAAGTGTTACCCAAGATGCCGCAATAGAAGGAAAAACGGAGATTAGTGTCGTATCTATTTGATAGGTTATATTAGTACAAAGATCGAGTGCTAGCATGCCAATAAAGTGCATTGACCAAACACCACCACCTAAAACGATACTACCAATAATAAGAGATATTTTTTTACGTAGAGGTGCAGCATATTGTGCTTGATGAGCAACTTGAAAGCCCATAAAAGAAGCAAGAATAGCAATAGATATTGATAATAAAACAAGCCATGGATTGTACTTGGAGAGTACAAACAAGCTGGATTCATTATAATGAAAAATCTCTAGGATCTGTTCTAACATATATTAAGTACCGCTATTAAATTAAAAAGCATTCTGTTTTTATAAAAAGGATAAGTTATTTATGCAAATGTCATTAAATAGCAGATCGATATTCTTGATAAAAATAAGAGTTCATTGAAAATACATAAAAATGGGTGTTATTGGTTCATATTTTTTACTAAGAACTTACTTTTTTATTATTTGAATTGAGTTCTATTTTATTACTATCGGCGATCTTTCAATAAAGTTGAACTTTATTGAGC
The DNA here is from genome assembly GCF_000470315.2 of Psychromonas sp. SP041. GTDB lineage: Bacteria > Pseudomonadota > Gammaproteobacteria > Enterobacterales > Psychromonadaceae > Psychromonas. The sequence goes on along the minus strand of NZ_CBRF02000008.1, from coordinate 119,583 downwards.
AGTTTTGATGTATTTTTATGGTTTATGATGAAATTGTTATTTATGTTTGTTGCCACTGTTGGTTTGTTTTCAATAAAGCCAATAATTTCATGGCTAGAGACTGTAGTAGTGGTTTGCTTATTAAGCAAAAATTCAAAATATTAATTTAATCTTAGTCTGATTTATCGCGATTAGACCGATAGTATTGTTGTTTTAAAGTGATGATACAGAAGGTAATATCTAAATCTAAGGAAGGTAATACCAATTACATTCAATAAGTGTTCTAAGTTTTTCGCAGGAAAAATGACTTAGTTTAAGGCGTAAATTGAGCTAAATGGTTGTTTCATTTACGAAGTTTACAACGAAAAAATAAGTTGTTTTAACAAGTAAAATAGATCAGTTAATGAGTGTGATTGGTATAGCATAAGCAGGAAGCTACCAACAGTTAAGGCTAACTGTTGGTATTATTTACAAGCTACACTTTTTCGCGTTGTTGTTCTTTTTGAGCTTGTTTTTTGGCTTTATTTTCTTCTAGTTGCGTTACCGCTTCCGAGCCAATGTGCGCTTGCCCACGTTCAAGTGATAAACGGATTTGTTTTTCACGTTCTAGGAAACGCTGTTTTTGCTCTTCAGATATACTGTCGTGACATTGATGGCAACTAACACCTTGCATGTACTTTTCTGACTTCTTATCTTCTTCAGTAATAGGTAAACGACAACCATGGCATTGGTCGTATTGACCTTTTTCTAATTGGTGGTTAACGGATACGCGATTATCAAAGACAAAACACTCACCTTTCCACATCGTTTCTTCTTCAGGCACTTCTTCAAGGTACTTAAGCACGCCACCTTCAAGGTGATAAACTTCATCAAAACCTTGTTCTTTCAAGTAAGCTGTTGATTTTTCACAACGAATACCACCAGTACAAAACATAGCTACTTTTTTATGCTTTGCAGGATCAAGGTTTTCTTTTACGTATTTTGGAAATTCACGGAAATTAGTTGTTTTTGGGTCAACTGCATTTTCAAAAGTACCAATACTGATTTCGTAATCGTTACGCGTATCAACCAATAAAACCTCAGGGTCGCTTATTAAGGCATTCCAATCTTTTGGTTTTACATAAGTGCCCACAACACGATTTGGGTCAATACCTTCGATACCCATCGTCACGATTTCTTTTTTAAGTTTTACTTTAGTACGGTAAAAAGGGTTTTCTGTATCAAATGAAAACTTCGCCGTTAGCTCAGCTAAACGAGGATCAAATTTTAACCAGTTGAGCACATTATCGATACCTTCTTGATCGCCTGCGATCGTACCGTTAATACCTTCACTTGCTAACAACAAAGTGCCTTTAACTTGGTTTGCATTTAATATATTAAGTAGTGGGGTTTGGATCTCTTCGTAATTTGCTAGATCAACAAACCTATATAAAGCACAAACAACAGTATTTGACATGTTTTTTTCCTCGTTCTACGAACTGAAACGTAAATTTAGCAACGCATTATACGAATAGAAATGCTATAAGCAATTTTTATATTGTTTTTATCCTATCAATCAATGTGCCTAGAAGCCTTGAGATTACTAGCTTCTTTGGGTTAACGTTTGAAACGTAACATGTTTTAAGATAACTCCTTGCCGCACTAAACACTTTTTTTGTGATGATATATTTTCAAGCATTCAATATTATTTATTCTTATTTAAGTTAATCAATCGATGGATTATTGATTCTTTTAAACAGTCACTCGTGTGTTATCAGTCTAATGATACGTTTTTGGCTACATTAATGAAAAAAGATAAACGCTTCTATTTTATAACCTATCCTTATCGATCAAGCTAAAGAGGGTTTTCTCCATTATTGTCTAATGCCTTGTTTTATTTGATATTAATAACTACTTTCAACTGTAAGGTGTTTTAAGCGATCAAAATGACAAAAATGAAAGTTAATGGTCAATTTTAAATTTAATTACCCTTTTTGAGGTATTAATCGATAGGGAATTAACAATTAATGTTTATACTGCTTTAGCGCTTAATACGCTTTTTACTTAAAAAGTAAATTCTGATTCATCAACATGGAGGGGTAAAATGCCAACGCGATTACATTTGATTAGAGCAAGTCACCTAAGTCCTGTTATTCAGTATATGCAAACTTTATCGATGCCAGTAGAGTCTTTGCTTGAGCAAGCAGAGTTAAGCCTAGATTTATTAATAGAACCTAACCAATTGATTCTAGAAAATAAAGTCTGGCACTTTTTAGAACTCGCTGCTGAGTTCAATAATATGCCGCACTTAGCGACATCTTTAACAGAGCAGAGCCATTTGTCACAATATGGTGAATTCACTGAGCAACTGTTAAAAGCAGAAAATCTTTATCAGGCCTTACAATTTTTAATCCAAGAAATTAGTTTGCACCATAATAATAACTATTTTTGGATCAAAGAAAGCGAACAGTGCATTTGGATTTGTCGTCCTCAACACCCTTATGTTAAAGATAACCAATGGCAAGTTGAACAACATGTAATGAGTTTAATTTGCATGCTAATCGAACATTATGCTGGCCCGGGTTGGATCCCAAAACAAATAAAGCTACAAGATAATCAAGCAATTGGAATAGAACAGTCTCGTTTTTTTAAAAACGCTGACATTATATTAGGGCAACCCTACTCTGCAATTGCAATCGATCATATCTTATTAAAGGAACGTTCATTAGAAACCAAGCTTTCTAAGCCGTCTGGCCTTGATTATATTCCAGACTCTTTTGTACAAGGTTTTAAGTTACTCCTAAGGCAAAATTACTTTGGGCAAGGATGGTTAGCTGAAAATATAGCTTCTATTTTAAATACGAGTGTTCGCACTTTAAAAAGAAAGTTACATGCTCAAGGCACTTCATTACGACAGGTGTTCGATGAAGTACGTTTTCAGCAAGCATGTGATTTGATTGAGCAAGATATACATGATTATGAGGTGTTAGCGAAAAAGCTTTCTTATACTCATGCCAATAATTTTGTACGCGCTTTCAAACGTTGGAGCGGCATTACGCCAAGAGAATATATACGCTTACGCAATGTAGAATTATTGAAAAAGAATGTGTCATGGTGAGCTTTATCTGAGACTAATACGTACTAAGCTATATAAATCTATGATGGCTTAATTATTAGGGGGTAAAAATGAAATTCTTATTATTAATCGCAGCAATTTTATTACAAACAGCTTGTACAGGCGTTCCAGATGGCATGAAAGCCGTTAAAAATTTTGAAAGTGAGCGTTACTTAGGGACTTGGTTTGAAATAGCACGTTTAGACCACTCCTTTGAACGTGGACTTGAACAAGTTTCAGCGACTTATTCAATGCGTGATGATGGCGGCATTAAAGTCGTTAACAAAGGATACTCTGCAGAAGATAAAGAATGGAAAGAAGCGGTTGGTAAAGCGTACTTTGTTGATGATAAAAACACTGGCCACTTAAAAGTGTCTTTCTTTGGCCCATTTTATGGTTCGTACATTATTTTTAAAATGGACCAAGTAAATTATCAGTATGCTTTCATTAGTAGCTATAACCACGAATATCTATGGTTGCTATCTCGTACGCCACAGATAAGTGATGAAGTGAAGCAAGACTTTATTAATACTGCCGCTGAATATGGTTTTTCAACCGATCAACTTATTTTTGTTGATCAAATGCCAACCAATACAGACACCAAATAAAGCAGCTATCATACAGCAGGTGCTTTCATCATTAATCAGCTTTTTTCTGGTGTTTAAGCTGAGTTAAAACAACATCAAGTGATGGTTGAATTTGATGGCCTAAAGCAATGATCTCCTGATCTGGTATGACTAGGTCAGGGACTTGGTAAACTTGCATTTTTGCTGCTAGCGCGGATAAAACCCCATTACTTGAATCTTCAAAAGCTAAGCATTGTTCTGCTGGAACATTTAAACGTTTTGCTGCTAACAAAAAAATCTCAGGGTGTGGTTTGCCATGAGTGACTTCGCAACCACTACTGATATGTTCAAAATAATGATCTATTTTAGCCAGTCTTAACTTAGTCGCTGCTAACTTATTGTGTGTTGAAGTCGCAACAGCCACGGGAATGTTTTGTGCTTTAAACCATTCTAGTAAATCAATGACGCCAGATTTTACTGGGATAGCGTGGTTTTCAACGACAGGCCAGTAACCATCCATCCAAGCTTTACGTAAAGGTGCATACTCAATGTACTGTGCATAATGAGACATAATTGCTTCTTCAATCCCTTTGGCATTGCGACCAATTATTTTCAAATAAGCACTTTTAACAAAAGGCAGTGATAGTTGTACACAAGCTTGTTCGAAAGCTTGCATACAAACACGTTCGGTATCTAGTAGTAGGCCATCCATATCAAAAATAGCAGCTTGGTAGGACATAAACTTCTCAATCAATAATTAACATTGCGAGCTAGTGTACCTACTTTTTATGATCTATAAAGTGAGTGATTATTAATGGTCTCTACTTTTAAATTTTCTTAAGTTTTCTAACATTAACAAAGCCAATTAAAATGCCACTGATCACACACAAACTTGCAACTAACTTAATTATTCCAACTTCTTCTTGATAAAAAAAAACACCTCCTAATAAACCAAAAATAGGAACGAGTAAGGTCAGTGGGGCCACAGTCGTTAGTGGATAGGTAACTAGTAGTCGGTTCCAAATCCAATAGCCCAATAAAGTTACCGGATAAGCTTGAAATAACACCGAGAAAATAACACGCTCATTAAACTGTGTTGATAATTGTACGAAAGCATCACTACCTGATTGAAAGTAGACGATTAAGAACAGAGGAATAGGCGCAAAAGCCATGGCCCATAAACTAAATGCAAAGACCTGTTTTGTACCTGCTTTTTTGACCGTAATACTCGCTAAACTCCACGATATAGCAGCGAATAAAATTAGCATGAATCCTAATTGCGTTACTGAACCATCTGTTACGGTTAAACTTAATAATAAACCTGCTAAAGCAATACCACTACCAATCACTTTATTGAGAGGAAGCGGCTCTTTTAATAAAAAACAACCTAAGAATAAACCAAATACCACGTTCATCTGTAATAGAACAGAGGCCATACCGGCACTTAACCCTGCTTGGATAGACCACGTAGCCATACCCCAAATACCAATCGCGAATAACCAGCCATAAACGATCAGGTACCACCATGAGACATCTGGTTTTTTGACAAAAAATATAGCGGGTAATGTTGCTAAAGTGAACCTTAATGCCGTTAATAACAAAGGATCAATTTCGTTTACGCCTAACTTGATCACTGAGAAATTTAACCCCCAGACAATCATGACTAAAATACCTAGTATCAAATCGTTCTTTTTCATTACTGACCCTTTAGTTTACATAATGTGTTCTTGCGCTTATGTGTATTATCAAACAAACTAAAAAAGATAACAGATACAAAAATTTAAAAATAAAGCGGTACAATTTATGCGTTATAAACAATTAGCTAAACAATGTGTGCAACAGATTGAATCTGGGCAACTTGCTGTAAACAGTAAAATGCCTTCATTGCGTAACTTTAAACAATTACATAATGTCAGCATGACAACGGCGTTAAATTGCTATCAATATTTAGAGTCTTTGGGATGGTTACTAGCAAAGCCACAGTCAGGGTATTACGTCGCTAAAAAATCATTGTTAGTTGAAAAACTGCAAACGCCTACTTTTATTCGCTTTCAAAGTGCTATTACACAGCCGCAATTACCTGCTTTGTATAATCCGTTTGTTGATCCCTGTCCATTTGGCATTGCACGTTACGATCCTAATTTAATGCCTGTGGATAAATTACAACAAAGCTTTCGGCGTGCAATGAAACAACAAGGCAATAGACTTAGTCATTATCCTAATCCACAAGGAGAAATAATATTACGTGATAACTTGAGTGAGCACTTTAAAACGGTTGATTTTCACTTTTCTGCTGCAGAGTGCGTGATCACACATGGTTGTTTAGATGCGATTAGAACAGCCATTGAAATCACCACAGAAGTCGGTGATGCTATTGCTATCAGTTCACCGTGTTTTTCTGGTTTATTAGAATTATTAGGTGTGATGGGGCGGCGTGTGGTTGAGATCCCTTCGGTTGTCGAGGGTATTGACCTTGAACAATTACAAAAGCAGATGCAATTAGGGGCGATAAAAGCAGGTTTGTTTTGTACTTCACACATGAACCCACAAGGAACGTCAATGAGTTCGCTGCAAAAGCAAAAACTTGTTGAATTAGCGACTCAGTATAAAATTCCCATTATTGAAGATGATGTCTATCTTGAGTTAGGTTATGAAAAGGTGATTCCATTACCTGCAAAACATTGGGATCGAGAGGGTTATATCCTATGGTGTGGTTCTATTTCTAAAACCATTGCTGCAGGCTATCGTTTAGGCTGGTGTTTACCAGGACGGTATTTACAGGCTTATTTACAACAACGTTTATTTGCAAATCAAGGTGTGACATCTCCACTACAGCTTGCTATTGCTGATTTTATTCAACGTGGTGATTATATCAATCACCTTAAAAAAGTACGTTTACACTTACATCAACAAACATTGCAGTTTATTGCTTATTTACAACAGCATTTACCCGTTAACAGTAAAATTAGTCAACCTGCTGGTGGTTTTGTTTTATGGATTGAGGTTGCTGATCTTAATACGTCTAAATTAAGAGAGCTTGGCATACAAAAGAAACTAGATATACGTGTGGGTAATAGCTTTAGTACGTTAGGTTTGTACCCACATTGCTTTAGATTGAATATTGGTTTTAGTATGACTGCTGCAGAGGTTAAATTACAATTAAGTCATTTAATTAAATTAGTTAAAATTTGTTCAGAGGATACAACATGTTAGATAACCCTAAAGCCCTTAGTGATGCGATTAACCAAACGATGCCATTTGGCAAATACGCAGGCCGAAAGCTGATCCATTTACCTGAACCTTATTTAGTGTGGTTTCATGGTAAAGGTTTTCCTGAAGGCAAATTAGGCGAACAATTAGCCTTGATGTATGAAGTTAAATTAAATGGGCTGGAGACAATGTTAGCACCATTAATTAAACCCTTTTAATGATGCAAAATAAAATAGAGTTAAAGGGAAAATGAAAGATTAGATGGCTTATTAAGTGCTGACACTTGTTTCTCGTCGTAAGGATTAGACTAACGTTAATGTTGATCTTCTTTATGACTAAAATCTACCTTATAAATAAAGAGATGAACTTTAAAGAATTCATTACGTACTAATATGATAATGATAAGACGTTTCATCGTATTATTCTGCCATCGCTACATTACATTCTATTAATTACATTATTTAACACTGAAATAGTGACCAAAAAACAATAGTGGTCAAAAAATAATAGGGACAAAAGATCATGTTAAAAGGAATAAGTTGTTTCACTGTAGGTATTTTCATGAGCTGCTCTATTGTTGCTCAACCGTTAAGTAAAGAAGCAGGGTGGGAGTTTACCTTAAGTGTAAATGTTGGTTACAGCGGTGGAGAGTCTCAATTTGATACGGACAGTGATAACGAGACCACTAATGATTTAAATAATAGTGGGCAATCGGAGTCTTCTGCATTGGCTTATCCATTAGGTCGAGCGCAATACACATTAGATAGTCTTAAAACTCAGTTTTTCTTAGGTAACAGCCGTGAACAAGTTTCAACAGCACAATTTCAATATGAGATTGGTGTTGTTCATCAATTCAATGATGACAGTCAGTTAACCTTTGCCGTTTTTCCTAAATTATCAATATTGAATGAAACTTGGGAAGACCCTTTCTTAGTGGGTAGTGACCGACAAACTACCGATGAAAAAGTGGGAGGAGGGCGAATTGCTGTAGAGAGAATTTTTGGTAGTCCATTGACGTTAAAGTATGCGATTGCCAGTAGTAGTATTGATAATGAACGCAGTGGACAAAGTCAATTAACTGATGCTGCTGAAATTGCTTCACTACAACGTGATAGCCTTTATCAAAGGGTCGATGTTGAAACCTTATTCCCAGTAGCAAAAGGTATATTGTTAAAACCTAACCTTCAATATACTCACCGTAATGCAGAGGGTAACGCTAATAGTTATGATCAATATACGGCACAACTGTCTATCTTGATTTTCCGTGATCGACATACTTTAATTACTACAATTAATGCAGGTACTCGTGTGTATCAGCAAATTAATCCCATTTTTGATGCTAAGCAAAATCTAAACCATACCGGTATTTTTTCTATTTATAGCTATAAAAGACCATTTGATTGGGATCGTTGGGTTTGGACTATGATGGCAGGATATAGCCAAGAAAATTCTGATATTAGTTTTTATGATACTAAGAGTTTTATTGTTTCTACTGGTTTGTTATATAAATTTTAAACAGAGTGTTTCTGATTGATTAATCGACTATTTTTGTTTGTAAATGGGCAGTTTTATAGATTATTTTGTTCTTTTTACGTTTAAATAATCATCGTACTGTCATTTTTTACTCGAGAATAAAGTGTGATCTGGATCGCACAAAAATTGTTAAAAGCAACCTAATCAAATTTAATCCTCTGTGAAATATCAATAGACTGGATTAGTAACTAGTGATTTTGTTAGGGTATTGTTAGGAACTGTGATTAAGGAATGATTGTGTTCTTATTAATACTAATTATCACAAGGCTGTGTTTAGGAGTTTAATTTTTATGATAGAACAAAATTTTGCGGTTATTGGGACTTTTATCCTTTATCTAGCAATGATGATGGGTATTGGCTATTGGGCTTTCAGAAAGACCGTTAATTCTTCGGATTATTTTTTAGGTGGACGTCAACTAGGACCTTGGCCAACAGCTATATCAGCAGGCGCATCTGATATGAGTGGGTGGCTATTACTTGGTTTACCTGGTTATGCACTGGTTGCTGGTTATGGATCGTTCTGGCTTGCTGGTGGTTTATTAGTCGGTAGTTGGTTAAATTGGATAATATGTTCGAAACGTTTACGTACTTATACCATTATTACTAATGACTCATTAACCTTACCTGATTATTTTGCTCGTCGTTTTGAAGATAAAAGCAAAATGTTACAAACTATTTCAGCTTTTTTTATCCTGTTATTTTTCCTTTTTTATACCAGTGCAGGATTAGTGGCTGGCGGTAAATTATTCCAAACTGTGTTTGACCTTAACTATCAGTTAGCCGTTATCATCGGTACTGTTTGTGTTGTGTCTTATACTTTATTTGGTGGTTTCTTAGCGGTATCTTGGACCGATTTAGTCCAAGGCTTATTAATGGCTGCTGCACTAATGTTAGTGCCGATTCTGGCTTTAGATGGTTCAATAAGTGATTTAACCACGTCATTAGCGGCTAAAAATCCAGAGTTATTAGATGCTTTTACTAATAATGATGGTACGCCAATGAGCGTTATTGCTATTATTTCATTACTTGCATGGGGTTTAGGTTACTTTGGACAGCCACATATTTTGGCGCGCTTCCAAGCTGCAAGCAGTAATAAATCATTAACAACAGCACGTCGTATCTCAGTAATTTGGACGATTCTTTCAATCATTGGTGCTATTTTTGTTGGGTTAATCGGTATCACTTATGTAGATTCTCACTTAGGTGGTGTGTTAGAAGATAGTGAAACTATCTTTATGATTTTAGTGAATGGTATGTTCCATCCTGTGATAGCTGGTATTTTATTAGCGGCAATTCTTGCTGCAATAATGAGTACGGCTGATTCGCAGTTACTTGTATCGTCTTCAGCGTTAGCAGAGGATTTTTACAAACAACATATTAATCCTGAAGCAAGTTCTGAAAAAGTCGTATTAGTGGGGCGTTTAGGGGTAGTTGGTTTATCACTGATTGCATTAGCACTTGCGTTTAACCCTGAGAGTTCAGTACTCGGCTTAGTATCGTATGCTTGGGCTGGTTTCGGTGCTGCATTTGGACCTGTTATTATATTAAGCTTGTACTGGTCTCGTATGACGCGTTATGGCGCTTTAGCAGGCATCCTTGTTGGTGGTGTGACTATCGTCGTTTGGAAACAATTAACTGGCGGCTGGTTTGATGTTTATGAAATTGTACCTGGCATTATATTCGCACTAATAGCGATTGTTGTTGTGAGCTTGTTAAGCAAAACACCAAGTCAGAGTATCTTAGCAAAACACCAAGAAATGAAAGATAAGCTATCAGTGTTATAACTCTGATTGTAGTTTTACCGTTATAACTTAGTTTTTAGCTGACTTCTAAAACCTCACTTGATTAATTAAGTGAGGTTTTTTTATGCCTTTTAAAAAATAATAATAAGCGTATTTTGCTGCCATATTGGCTCCTGCAGATACTTTGCATCTCCCTGTTTAAATAAAAAATATAAATAAATTTTTATTTTTTAACTAAACTAAGCAATAAAAAAGTATCTTTTGTGGTCTGTTAGATATATTAATTCAAAAATGGTGGAACTAAACATGAAAAAAATATTTTCTATTTTACAAGTTATCGCATTAATGAGCTTTGCAGTTTTTCAAAGTGCAAATGCTGCTGATGCGGTTTATACAAGTTACTTTAGCGATAAAGCCGCTGGTGGTTACGATGTTGTGGCTTACTTTACTGAAAATAAGCCAGTAGAAGGCAGCAGTAAATATCAATTAGAATATAACGGAGCAGACTGGTATTTTTCGAGTGAAGAGCATTTAACTTTGTTTAAAAATAACCCTGAAAAATATGCACCACAATACGGTGGTTACTGTGCATGGGCAATCGCAGGAAATGAAACAGCACCAGGTAAACCTGCATTTTGGACTGTTTATAATGATAAACTATACTTAAACTATGATCAGTCTGTCCAAGATACATGGGTTGCTGATAAAGACGGTTTTATTAAAAAAGCTGACCTTAATTGGTCTAAATTAGACAAGGAATAAAAATGAGAGTGTTACCTATTTTTAGTTGGGTTGTAGTGTTGTGGATAGCGAAGGTTTTTGTATTATCGTTGCCTTATAAGTTTACGTTACATCCAGATACACAACATATTTTTGGTACGATTGGTGTATGGATGCAAGGTTTATTTGGTAATCCAATTGGAACCTTATTCGCAAATTATGGTTCTTATGCTGTAGGGACTGTTGAGTTGATCACATCAATTGTTTTATTAATACCGGTTTTATTTTGGTTATTGAAGAAAATTGGTCTTTTACAATGTGCACCAAGCCGTAGTTTGATGCATGCAATTGGTGGTTTAATGGCTTTTGGCGTGATGACGGGTGCCGCTTTCTTTCACCTGTTTACACCATTAGGTATTGAAGTTATTCATGAAGGCCAAAGTGACGGCGGTAGTTTGTTTTATACTGCAGTGTCTATCGTAATATTAGGGTTCATCCTTTTTGTTACTAATTACCGTGACTATAAAAATAAATAAAATCAATAAGGTACAATTTTGCTAATACGTATACTGCTAGTGCTTTCTTATATTCTATGGTGTTGTCGATTTCTGATTGCACCTTGGAAGTACTTTCAATTAAATGCCAATTATTTCAATCAGCATCGACATATTTTTTCTAAGCTAGATATGGATCTGCTTATACCTGAAAAATGGCGTTTAATGCAGTTCGTTGATCAAGGTGACGAGCAAAATAATAAACAACCTGATGGTTATCCTGTGTTTCTAAAACCTGAATGGGGACAGAATTCACAGGGTGTTTGTCGTGTTGATAGTTTTGCAGCGCTACAAGAACATCGCCAACATCGCGCAGAAAAAAGCCCTCGTTATTTGATACAAGCTGCTGCAAAAGGGAAACGAGAGTTCGAAATATTCTATATCCCAGGAGCGACGGTGAATAAGTCTTCTGCGATTATTTCAGTGACTGAAACGTGTAATAATAGCGACGATCTCATGCCAGTAAATGGTATTTACAACAGCGATACTTATTATCAATCTTGTATGTCGGAATTGAATGCGGAACAAGTACAAAAAATCGAATCCTTATTCTCTACTATTGGTAATTTCAAAATTGCCCGTTTTTGCGCCAGAGCAGATTCCTTACAAGCTTTGCTTGATGAACAGTTTTCTATTGTAGAAATTAATGTGTATGTGCCTATGCCACTGGTATTGTTAACAAAAGAAATGAACTTAAAAGCAAAACTTAAATTTGTATTTTTAGGCATGAAACAATTAGCATTAGTGACTAAAGACATTCCTGCTTCACAGCCTGTTAAGTCTATTTTCTTTCAAAAATTACAATCAGCTCGGTTACTAAAATCGAATATAAAAAATGAGCCCTCTTAATGAATATTAAAAAAATAATATATGCTTGGATCAGTAAAAAATTTATGGGTGGTTGTAGTAACTACAATAGCTTAGAGGTCCGTAGAAGTTGTCGTAGTAAGGAACAAGCTCGCGACAAGTTTAAATCAGGGGGTATTCCTCATGCACAAGGTTTAATTTTTTTAAACCCTTTTGCTGCGATTCGCTTTGCTAAACAGCATGGTTTTCCTTTAGTTATTAAGCCTAATGTCAGCGGCTTTTCTCGTGGCAGCCATTTTCCTATTCGAGACTATAAAGCATTATGGAAAGCTATTTTCTTAGCGAAACTTTGGTGGCCATTTACGGTTGTTGAGGAATTCTTAGAAGGTAACAACTACCGTGTTGTTGTGGCGAATGGCGAAATTTTTTCTGTATTACAACGTTATGCACCCGCTGTAAAAGGCGATGGTACTTCAACAATTCGTGAATTGATGTTGAAAGAAAATACCATTCGTGAAGAAATGAAATTATACCCAGTTATTTATCCGTTAAAAGAAAGTGCACAAACAAAAGCCTTCTTAGCAAAACAAGGCTTAAATTTTGAGTCTGTTCCTACAGCAGAGCAACGAGTGACTTTATTTTATCGTATCTCTTTAGCGCCAGGTGGTGTGGTTGAAGTGATTAATAAACAGTTATTACCAGAAGCTAATAATGACTTGTTTAAAAATGTACTCAATTTATTTGATGCCAATATTCTAGGTATCGATGTGATCTTGGAGAAAGGAATTGAATTTGATTATCGCGATCAAAAATGTATTTTCCTTGAGGTGAATTCTCGCCCATATTTAAAAATGCATGCTTACCCACGTTACGGTAAAGCTGAAGATTTAAGTGATGACTTTAATCAATTAGATGCGTTAGATATTAAACAGTCTGATACTTTCTAGGTGTCAGGTTTAACACGTACCTTTTATCTTTTTACAGGGTTTCATTCTTTCTTATTAGGGTTACTGCCTTTATTTATTGCCGTTATTTTATGGGATAAAGGCCTAACCATTAGCCATATTGCTTATTTTATTGCGCTGACTGCCGCAGGGTTTGTTGTTGCATTATATTATTGGGATCGCCTTCGTGCTGCCCATCGTTGGCGTAAGTTAATAAGCTTATCGTTTATTTTTCAAAGTGTGTTTGTGTTGTTATTAGTGTGGGATAACCAACTCGCACTAGTGACAATTGGTGCGTTAATTAATGGCGCTGCAGGCTGTTTTTATTGGTCAACACAGCGCCTCTTATTTCAAGCCATTACTGAAGATAAAAATACCGGTAACACTTTTGGTAACTTCCAGATATTAGTCGTCTTTGCGTTAAAAATAGGTGTGTTAGTTGGCAGTTACCTTTTAGGCATGGAATATTTTATTGGCTTACTTGTACTGTCGTTATTACTGTCTTTGTTAGGGTTTAGTCTGGTTAATAACAGCTTGCAAGAGAAAAGTGAGTTATACGAACTAAAACAAGTACCTGCCTTTAGTTTAAAAAAAATCATTGGGTTTAAAGACTCACATCGTTCAATACTGATTTTTATTGTTGATGGCTTATTTTTGTTTTTAGAAAGTTATTTTTGGATGCTAACGATCTACATGCTGACACAGGAAAACGTGATGCAGTTAGGGTTGATTTTAATTGCACTCAGTATTTTATTAGCGTTGATTTTCTTTTTTATAAAAAAACAAATTGACCGCATTAATGTGCAGGTTATTTATAGCATTGCAGTCATTGGATATGCTTGTTCATGGCTGTTCCGAGCTCAGTTAAACCAAGAGTCGAGCACGGTTATGTTATACAGTGGTTTATTATTGATCGCTTTCTTGAGTAACTTTTTTAGACTGGCTTTCAATAAACGCTTTTATGATATTGCTCGTCGTGAACAACCGACACGTTACATTATTTGTAAAAGCTACTACTCACAATTTATGTTGATTCTATTCTTTAGTGTTATTGGATTTTTTACCGTATCGACAGGGCAAGCGTTACAACAATTACAGGTATTATATTACCTGTGTATCCCACTTGTTTTTATCTATTTTGTTTATGGCAATCAATTATTTAATCACTTGGCTTCTGATCCTTTAAAAGAATAACTAGTACTGTACATTAAGCTATAAACATTGATGCCGACATACAAAAGCGCCAGCAAGAAGCTGGCGTTTTATTAACTAGAACCTAACGAACTATTAATCCATTAAATATTCTAAACCGTAAACTAACTCAGAACGTTTCACGACTTCTTTACAGGCTAAACAAATACCAGGCATAAACGATTCACGATGTTGTGAATTATGCTCAATTTTTAGGGTTTCACTTAATCCACCAAAGAACACCGTTTGCTGAGCCACAACACCCGGTAAACGGATTGAATGCAATTTAACGCCATTTAATTCTGCGCCACGAGCACCTTCAATTAACTCTTTGTCACTACAAGGTGTTGCTGCTTTCGTGCGCGCTGCGGCAATTAACTCAGCGGTACGAATACCAGTGCCTGATGGGCTTTCTTCTTTCTGTGGGCTATGCGCTTCAATCACTTCTACGTCAGGTAAGTATTTTGCTGCTTGTACAGCAAATTGCATCATTAATACGGCACCTATTGAAAAGTTAGGTGCAATTAATCCACCTAGTTGTTTTTCTTTAGCAAGTGCTTGTAATTCTTCTACTTGTTGCTCTAAAAAACCACTGGTACCAATAACAGGGCATGCGCCAGCATTAAGAATAGTTTGTGTATTATTAAATCCAGCAGAGGCTGCAGTTAAATCAACAACAACCTGGGCGCCTGTTTGCTTTATTAAGGCCGCTAAATCGTCACCAAAATCACAAGCACCGACTAACTCTAACTCACTGTCATTATTAACGGCTTTAACGGCTTCTCCGCCCATACGACCTTTTGCGCCGTTTACAATTACTTTAACCATGTTTATTCCTTTACTTCATTTATAAATTTAAAAAATGGTAGCCAATAAATCCAATCCAGCTCAACACAAGTAGTGCCCAAGGTAGGAAGTGTTTTTTAGATTTATGCTCGTTAGTATTTATGTCTGATTCAATATCTACAACAGGCGCTTTCTTCTTTTTGGCTTTATCTGCATCTCGCTGTTTACTTTTTGCGAGTTTCTTATATTCAGCAATGCCTTTTTGAATACCTAATGTAATTAACCGGGTTTGCTCTTTCGTCTGCCCTGGTTTTTGCACTTTTTTTGCCATGGCTAACGCTTCATCTTGTGTTTCTTGCGATACCGTTTCTTTATGATGTTTAGCCATTTAACATTTTCCGTATTGTAGAGTGCTTATGTGCTTTTAGTTGAGTTTTAACTGCCTTATCGACTTTATTGTCCACAACCTTAACTCTGTTCTTGCGCCTTTTTCGAGCGTTTAATCGCTTTTCTATTGACATTTTCTAAAAATTTTTCAGGATCATCATATTTATATTTAACTAAATGCTCTACCAGTTGCTTGGTGATCAATTGTGTTTCAGTGATCTCTTCTCTGCTTCTGCCACAACCGCCACAGCGATCTTCATTACTCGTACAGTCACCTGTGCATGGGCTAAATTTCATTCGATGTATCCTGTCTCTTTCATACTAAATTATCTGATTATTGTACTAATTTTTTGCTTCCATGCATTTTTTAGCATCTATAATGGTTTATTTACTTATCTAAATACATCAAGCTGTATAGTAACTTAGATAATTGTTAACATTCGCATTAACAACTGAATATATATTCTAGCAATTTTAGAGAACAGCTTCATGACTTTTAAAGCATTAATTATATTACTATGCACTGTACTTATTAGTGCTTGCTCTGACACGGAAGATCAATTGAATGAAGATTATGGTAAAGACCAAGCTCGGCCTAGACAATTATCAGTAGATGACTTATTAGCACAAGAATATCGAGATCAAGTTATGCCGATTCTTGAGAAACGTTGTGTGGTTTGTCATGGTTGTTACGATGCACCTTGTCAGCTAAAGCTGTCTTCTCCTGAAGGTATTGATCGTGGTGCGAGTAAAGATCAAGTTTATAACGGGCAACGATTATTAGGTGCGAAACCTTCACGTTTGTTTATCGATGCACATGATACGGAGCAATGGCGTGAAAAAGGCTTTTCATCAGTCTTGAATGAGCGTGACCAAACTATGCTTGCTAATTTACAAGGCAGCATCATGTATAAGCTGCTGTTACAAAAAGAAAACAATCCTCAACTACAAGGCATCTTACCAGAAGAGTTTAATTATTCCTTAGATCGCCAAGATCAATGTCCAGACATTAATCAATTAGATGATTACCAAGAAGATTTCCCATTAGGTGGGATGCCTTACGGTTTACCTAACTTAAGCAATGATGAGTTCAAAACATTAGAAGCATGGATCGCGAAGGGCGCACCAATGTCAGAGCCATTACCTTTGTCCGAGGAAACGTCAAAATTAGTTGCCCATTGGGAACAAAAGCTAAATGGAGACTCGCTTAAAGAGCAATTAGTTGGTCGCTATATTTATGAGCACCTATTTATTGGCCATATTTATTTTGATGCATTGCCTATTAGCACTGACACGCCTCCTCGATTTTTTAAACTCGTGCGTTCATCAACACCACCAGGTGAGCCACTAAAAATAATCCCATCACGCCGTCCTTACGATGACCCTAAAGTAGATCGTGTTTACTATCGTTTAATGCTAGATCGTGCAACAACATTAGCTAAAACTAACTTACCTTATGTGTTTAATGAGCAGCGAGAACAGTTATGGGATACATTATTTTATAACGCTGATTTTACGATTGATACGTTACCTGGTTATAAAGACTTCAATCCTTTCGTCGTGTTTAAAGATATTCCAACCAGTGCGCGCTATCAATTTATGTTGAAAGAGGCTTATTTCACGATTAGCGGCTTTATTAAAGGGCCAGTTTGTCGTGGGCAAGTGGCTGTAAATGTTATCAATGATAAGTTCTGGGTATTTTTTGTAGAGCCTGACTCCACAAGCAATGCCGATGTGGATCATTTTGTTTACGAACAAGCCAATAATTTAAGACTACCGGCAGAATCAAGTAGTAATAATTTATCTGTTATCGAATGGCTTTCTTATGCAAAAGGCAGTCGTCAGTATGTGAAAGCAAAAAGTGATTATATTAAGCGCTTTATGAACCATGATACCGGTTTAAATTTTTCTAATATTTGGTCTGGTAATGAAAATGCGGCATTAACCGTTTTCAGACATATTGATAGTGCTACAGTCGTCAAAGGGGCATTAGGTAAGCAACCTAAAACTGCTTGGTTAATTGATTACCCAATTCTAGAGCGAATTCATTATCTATTAGTGGCGGGGTTTGATGTTTACGGCAATGTTGGACATCAAATAACGACCCGTTTATACATGGACTTCTTGCGTATTGAGTCAGAAACTAACTTTATCTCTTTTATACCGAATGAGTTTAGAAAGCCGGTACTCGCTAGTTGGTACTTAGGGGCAACTAAAGAGTTAAAAGAATATTTGAATGATAGGAACCTGATGCATGCTCGCCCATCTGGTATTAAATATCAAACGGAATTCCCAAAAGAAGAGTTACTAAATCGTTTAAAACACTATGTTTATACACAGCCTATGTTGAAAGCCAAAAACGAGCAATATCGAGTGCCAGAGCAAGATCTTGAGCTAAAGCGTTTGAATAACTTAGGTAACTCAGTGGTTGTGGCATTACCTCAAGTCTCTTTTGTTATTATTGAAGATAAAAAGAATGATGACAGGGCGTATACATTGATACGTGATAATGCGCATAAAAACGTTTCTTCCTTACTGAATGAAGCGGCAAATCGAAGTGTTTCTGAAGATACCGCTGAGATATACAAAGGCTTCTTAGGCACCTATCCAGGGATTATTTTTAAAGTGTCAGCCGCTGATAAAGGAGACTTTGTTAGTCTATTCTTGCAAGCTAATGACTCGCAAAAATTTCAAGAGTTAATCACTCGATATGGTGTAAGACGTAGTGATACTCAGTTTTGGGAAGTCAGCGATCATCTACATGATTTATACTTACAACAAGATCCAATTGAATATGGCTTATTTGATTATAATCGATTAATTAATCGATAGTTTATTAACTGAAAGGCAGCCTTTAGGATCAACAAATGATGCTGCTTTAAGTGATAAACAAGTTCTTCATTGCTTAAACCGTATGTTGAAAAGCGATAAGTAAACTAATAAAGTTAGCTCATGAAGTTAATCAATAACATAAGTAAAAAATTAGAAGCACATTAGAAACATAGTACCTTCGCACTTTTAACTCTATATGAGTATGAAATGAGAAGGTACACTATTTAAAGCTTTGTAATTTAAGTAAACTGCTAGTATCAATGGACTGACCCTTTAAGTAACAAATATGACAATGAAAAAAAATAGCTTTAACGACAAGCGGTTAGCCTTTGTTAGCTCTTATTTTGGCTCTGCTATTATTATCAATACAATCGTTTCCTGCGTTGTTGTGTTCAGTGGCATTAACCATAGTGGTGCCACAGAGAAGCTATATTGGTTTGCCATCTTAACGTTCATCTCACTTCTTCGTCTTGTTAATCATTTTTATGTCAGTGATAACAATAAAAACAAATACAATTTTTATTTTATTGGTGTTTTATTAACAGCTTTTACATGGGGGCTTTTCCCTATTTTGTTTTTTGAACAAATGTTGATGCAGGAAAAATTTATATCGCTAGTGGTATTTAGTTCACTCGCTGGCGGTGGTGTCAATGTGTTAGCGTCAGATATCCGATCTTCTATTTCCTATATCACTTTTTTACTCGTTCCTTTTAGTGTTCTCTTGTTATTTCAGCCGATTGGCGATGAACAAATGTTAGGTGTATTAGGCCTCGTATTATGGTTTATTCTTTGTTTTGTAACCGCTGTACGTACCGCTAAAGATGTTAAATCATCAATAATGAATGAGTTAAAATTAGATCTTTTCATTGATGATTTAGAAAAAGAAGTACAATTACGCACCGATAAAATCATCCTATTAGAGCAGAGAGATAACTTAACGCAGCTATTTAATCGAGAAAGCTTTGTCTCTAATGTTGCATTAGATTTAGCTGAAAGTAATCATGATATCAAAGCGATTCTATTCTTAGACATGGATTATTTTAAAGTTATTAATGATAAATATGGTCATGACTTTGGGGATTTTGTATTAGCAGAAACAGGTCGTCGATTAGTTGGATCAGAAAAAAATAATGGCTTTATTGCTTGTCGATGGGGCGGTGATGAATTCATTTTCTACACACGGCAGGACTCTAAAGAACATTTGTTTGATTGTATTCATCGGTTGGTTGATGAATTGACCAAGCCTGTTAACAACATGCACTATCAGGTAAAACCTTCTTTTAAAATTGGACTGTATTTTACACATGATGCATTCAATCTTACTCAAGCAATAAAATATGCCGACGTTGCTATGTATGAAGGCAAAAAAAGTCGTAATGGTATTTCTGTGTTTGATGAGCGCATGTATGCTTCTCTAAAAAGAGAGGAAACATTACGTAGTTCTATTACAGACTGTGTTGAAAAAGGTAACTTTCATCTTTGTTATCAACCTATTGTCGACATAGCCGCTAATAAAATAACCTCATTTGAAGTGTTACTCAGATGGCAATTTAACGATGAATTTATTCCGCCATCTGAATTTATCGATATCGCAGAAAGATACGGAAAAATTAACTTCTTAGGTGAGTTTGTTCTAGAACAAGCGATTCAAAGTTTGAGACAGTTAAATGAATTAGATAGCACACTTGCGCTCTCAATTAACGTCTCTGTACTGCAATTAGAAAATCATAATTTCTTAACCCTTTTAACTGGTTTAATAGGAAAGTATGCTATTGAGGCAAGTAACGTGCACTTAGAAATAACCGAAACGGTGATGA
Source organism: Psychromonas sp. SP041 (assembly GCF_000470315.2). Classification (GTDB taxonomy): domain Bacteria; phylum Pseudomonadota; class Gammaproteobacteria; order Enterobacterales; family Psychromonadaceae; genus Psychromonas. The sequence goes on along the minus strand of NZ_CBRF02000008.1, from coordinate 99,421 downwards.
TTAAAAACTTAGAGTATTTATCTAAAGTTATTACGCAAATAAAGAATACTGGCGTACATATCTCGATTGATGACTTTGGGACAGGTTTCTCTTCAATCTCTGTGTTAAAAGAATTGTCTGTTGATTATATTAAAATTGATAAGTCTTATATTGATAATATTTGTGATCGCTCAAAAGATGAAAGTATCGTCTCCGCAGTCACTAAAATGTCGCATATGATTGGTTGTAAAGTGATAGCCGAAGGCGTTGAAAAGAAAGAACAGTTAACAATTTTAGAAAAGTTAAGTGTTGATAAATACCAAGGCTTTTTATTTAGTAAACCAATTCTATTTTCAGAGGCGGTTAAATTAATCAGTTAACTTATACAATTGATTTAACCTCAGTTCTGAATAAGTAAAGCAACATCACTATTTCCACGGGTTTCTGCGTTAAATTATTTCTCAATAACCCGTAATTGCTTCAATAATTCGCCTTTCATTAACCAGAATTGAGGTTATTTATTGTCGACCTATTTTTTGTTTAATTGTTAGGGCGATCTTATACCTTTTCCATTATTAAGCTTTTGACATGTTTAGGTGCTGATATTAATTACCTTTTTATAGGGTATCTAACGAATAACACTATCGTCTAAATGAACTAAATAATACCTATTAAGAGTTAATGTTTGATTTTATCTCTATTTCCGATTATTTTGTCTGATTAATTATTCAATGGACAAAATATCGACATGGAGTTAACCGCCCAACTTTTTAAAGATGTAAAAAAATTACCCGTTTTACCGTATATATTACTCGAGTTAATGGATTCATTTTCAAATGAAGAAACTCGTGTAGAAGAAATAGCAGAGAAGGTCGCACAAGATCAGTCGATTAGCGCAAAAGTCATTCGTATGGCTAATTCAGTGACTTACCGTAGAGGTAAAGAAGTCGAGTCAATCGAAGAAGCGGTGATCCGTTTAGGCTTTAATCAAGTAAGAAGTATTGTAGTTGCTGCATCTTTCTCTAATGTTTTTCCTGATATTACTGGATTTGATAAAGATAAATTTTGGGAAGAAACATTCATAACCGCCAGTATTGCAAAAAATTTAGCGAAACATACCACTACTAATAATGAAACGGCCTTCACCTGCGCCATGATGCATAATATTGGTGAATTATTATTACAAACAATTAAGCCAGTTGAGTGCGAATTAATTAGAGAAGCAATAGATTCTGGCCATCCTCGTTTATATGCGCAACGTGACTTTTTCGGTTTTGATTACACCGAAGTAGGGGCGGCACTCGCTAAACATTGGAACTTTTCATCGACTTTTTGTGATGCGATTGAACAACAACTTGATCCTCTATCTTATGATAATCCTTCACAAGCCGCTATTTTGATCCGCTTGTCAGTCTTTATGCGTTTTGCATGGTCGCTAGGGTTACCGCCTGAAGTCATTATTCAACGCTTTCCTGAACCACTAACTAATGCCATTAAGTTAGATAAAGAAGGCGTATTAGCCACTTTCACTAACATGATAGAGGAAGGCCAAGATTTAGCTCGTATGATCAAAGGGTAATTGATAAATAACCATTAATTATTTTAAGTAAATATTGCCCCGTCTTATTTAATCGTTCGCATTCAATAGGCGGGAGTCTTGTTTATTTCCCTGTAAAATCGTTAATGGTTTAGCAAAGCGATCAGCCATGACTTCTGCTTGTTTAACACCTTCACCTGAATAAATTAACAACGTATCAGATTGTTGTATTAATTGTAGATAGCTTTCATGCTCGGAAAATGTAACATCATTTAAATGCGCTGTATTTAATAAGCATTGAGTAGGAGTGATATTAATAATCGGTTGATAAAACTGACCTGTTAATAACGTCTTAATATTGTCTAAATGTCCGGCTCCAGCAGGCTCAATAAAAATACGATCGGGTTTGTTATCCCTAATCATCTCATTTAAGGCAACGCGGAAAGGTAAACCTGCAGTACAACATAAACATCCACCTAATACTGTTTTAACCGCTATGTTTTGTGCTTTCAGTTGATCAATTGGATAACTTTGCTGTCCCACTTCATTAACTAAAATGACCCAACGTTCATTAATTGGTTTGTTAGCGGTTAATTGTTTAATAAAGTGTGTTTTCCCTGCTCCTAAAAAACCAGCGATTAGGTGGCAGCTTATTTTTTGTTGCATTAAATCGACTCCAAAATGAAGCGCATCGTAGCATGTTTAGTGGTTAGTCAGTTATACTCTGAATTCAAATTTAAAGGGGAAAATATGATTTACAGCATGACGGCGTTTGCACGCAAACAATTAAAAGGTGATTGGGGTACTGCAGTTTGGGAAATTCGCTCAGTGAACCAGCGTTATCTTGAAACATATTTTCGCTTACCAGAACAATTTCGTGGTTTAGAAACTAAATTAAAAGAAACATTCCGACAACGTTTAGAGCGCGGAAAAATCGAATGTAGTTTACGCTTTGAAACAAACTCAGAAAGCAGCTCATCATTAAGCATGAATAAAGAGTTAGCTGCCCAATTGATGCAAAATGCACAATGGGTTGTTGAACAAATGGGCTCGGGTTCAGTAAACCCTGTAGATATCTTAAAATGGCCGGGCGTGATGCAAGCACCAGAGCAAGATGCTGACGCGGTTAGTGCAGAATTAATGGCTGGTTTTCAAACAACTTTAAACGAGTTTGTTGAAGCGCGTGCCGCAGAAGGTGCAAACCTAGCAGTATTTATCGACCAACGTTTGGTAAGCATTGGCGAACAAGCCGCTAAAGTCCGTGACTTTATGCCTGAGGTACACGCTTGGCAAAAAGCACGCATTCTAAAAAAATTCGAAGATGCTAAAGTTGATTTAGACAGCACACGTGTTGAACAAGAGCTGGTATTGTTAGCACAAAAATCAGACGTAGCAGAAGAATTAGATCGTCTAGATTCACATATATCAGAAGCGCGTAATGTGCTTAAAAAAGGTGGCGCAGTAGGTCGCCGTTTAGACTTCATGATGCAAGAGTTTAACCGTGAAGCCAACACCCTAGGCTCTAAAGCAATTAACACAGACATCACCGCTGCAGCGGTAGAGTGTAAAGTGTTGATTGAGCAAATGAGAGAACAGGTACAGAATATCGAATAATGTTCGCTTGAGTTTTTCGTTGTTCTTTGTTCGTTGTTTTTACTGGGTTTGTGTTGTTTTGTTGTCCGTCATAGTTCGTGTTGATATGGTGGGTTCCAAGTCTTGGTGGTGGGTTTGTTGGTGGGTATGTTATACTTTGGTTGATCGTGGGTGGTGGGTGACTGTCATCCCTCTATTTAACTGGAGTGGACGCACTAATGGGCAAGCTAACAGCAAAAGAAGTAGAAGCTAAAGCAAAGGGTAAGATTGGACGATTCGCAGATGGGGACGGCTTGTATTTTGTTGTCCCTAAATCTGGTAAGCCACATTGGATGCTAAGATTTACCTCCAATAAAAAACGTAAAGAGATGACCTTAGCGAAGTATACAGATCTGTCTCTTGCAGATGCACGAGTTACTGCATCACTTAAAATGCAACAACTCCGTCAAGGCGTTGATCCCCTCTTAGAAAAGCGTCGTACCGAACAAGGTACAATTAAAACCGTTGATGATCTTTTTGTTGATTGGCAAGAAGGTAATATAAAACGTTTAAAACATCCCTCAATTCCTGCACGTGTTTATCGCAAAGATATTTCTCCTATTATTGGCGAAATTAAACTTGATAGTATTAATGCCCGAGATATCAGACGAGTAATAACTTCCATTAATGATTCAGGCCGTCCAGCGATTTCTAATGATGCATTAGGCTACTGCAAACAACTTTTTAATCACGGCATAAAGTTAGACCTGCTAGGCGCTAACCCAGCAAGTGCATTTACTGTAACGGATGCTGGTGGCATCGAGAAAAGTAAAGATAGAGCGTTAAGCATTATTGAACTTAAATTCTTCTTTGAAAAGGCGCGAGAGAATCGTGATAGCTTTAGTCGAGATAATTATTTAGCGTGTGCATTACTAGTAGTGTTGGGTGTTAGGAAAGGGGAATTAACTGAGGCGTTATGGGAGGAGTTTGACTTGGAAGAGGGTAAGTGGAGGCTTCCTAAGGAACGTAGTAAGTCAGGTGTTGGCATTGTTATGCCGTTATCAGAATCTGTCTTAGAATGGCTTAAAGAGCTTCAGATAAGAGCCTGTGGGTCTGATCATGTTTTTCCTAGCCGTAGAAGAAGCAAACGCCCTTGTATGGGTAAAGATACGCTTAATCGTGCTATTACCAAGTTGTTTGGCCATGAGGCTGGTAAGAAGAAACAACCACCTAACCAAATGGGTGAAATGGAGCATTTTACAGTGCATGATTTACGTCGAACCTGTCGGAGTCTATTAGCATCACAAGGAACGCCCGGTCATGTAGCCGAGCGTTGCTTAAATCATAAGTTAAAAGGTGTTGAAGGTATTTATGATAGGTATGATTATTTTGATGAGAGGGAAGAAGAATTAGAAAAGTTATCTATAAAACTAAGTACGTTCATTTGATGATTGTCAAAATTTTATGATTCATTAGAAAACCAAAAAATTGAAGTTAGTTCACATATAAAAATCACAGTTAAAATAGCATGGTGATTTTATTGAAATTTATAAAAGTCCATAGGCAATAAAAACATAGGTTTAACGCGTGTTGTTGAGATGTGTGAGATATTTTGTTTTACATAAATGTTTTACAATCGCACTATATATTTTTTGAAATTAACAGCACATAAATAGTTAGCTGATATAAAAGTTAAACAGATTTAATAATAGTTTTTCTTAAATAAAAGTGATCTTATTTTTTAATTTTCAGTTGAATGCTATGTACACCAATAATATCAGCTTCAGAACGGAGCTTCTATAATACGTGATGATTAAAGGACACAATAATGTCCTTAGATACATAAGTAAGAAATGCAGTGCCATTTGTAGGGTAAGTTTGGGGCTGTCCTTATGAAATAAACTATACAGTAGAGTGATGAAATGGATTTAAAGGCAGAGATCGAACTAGAAAATAAATTGATACAGAATATATCTGATGGAAAAGTTGAGAAAACTAAGCTTGAAACAGATGATAAAGTATTAGCAAGAGTAACTGATGGTATTTATCGGTTGCCGGGTTCTGCCCTTAGGGAACTAATATCGAATGCTTATGATGCCGATGCTGAAAATGTATTTGTTGAGACTGATGCTCCAAGGTTTAACTCCATCACAATAAGAGATGATGGTAATGGTATGTCGATAGGTACTTTAGTCAATATGTTACGACATATTGGTGGGAGTGCAAAACGCACTGAAAAAGGTAAAGAGTTAAAAGTGACTGATGACAAAGATAATTCTTTGAGTCTTAATAAAAAACGAAAATTAATTGGGAAAATTGGTATTGGTCTCTTCAGTGTGGCACAACTTACAAGGGACTTTGAAATTGTTACTAAACAAGCCGGTAATGATTTTTACTTAAAAGCTAAAGTTCAACTATTTAACTTCTCCGATGATGCAGATAAACATGACTCGTCATCAAATGAAGAGCGAGGAAAAAGCTTTCAAACTGGTAGTGTTAGAATATGGAAGGAAGTAACAGAAAATATATCCGCGCATGGCACTGATATTTTACTTTTCAATATTAAGCAAAGTGCAAAGGAGCAGTTGAAAAGTGTTGATGTTTGGGGACAAACTGAAAATGAAACAGATGCTGAAGCAGGTATCGAAGAAGATAGTTTTATGGATTCATCAAAAGCAACTCTTCCAGACTTTCATATTGGATATTTAACAAATAAAAAAGGTATTCAAGAGTATGACGGAAAATTTGCAATGTTGCCTTCTCTACCTTGGGAAGTGGAAGATAAACCGAATGTTAAGTTTTTAAAGCTTTATGACGCTATTTTAGATAAAACAAAAAACGCAGTAAGTCCCAAATTAAATTTAGTATTAGATAATTACCTCAATATGATATGGACTTTAGGTCTTTCAATTCCTCTGGATTATGTCGAAAAACATCCTTTTAGCCTAACGCTGAATGACTTGGCTGATGTTTACAGCTTGAGTAACAAGAAAAAAGGTCAGGCAGAAAGTTTGCTCAAACATTTAAAACCAAATGTACCTTTTGGTACAACATTAGGATTTAATTCACAAAACTCTAAACCTGACTTTAATGTTTGTGTTGATGGTATAAAGTTATTTAGACCGTTGAAATTCACCAATCTTCCCAAATCTAAAGCACTTGTAAAAAAGCCAATTTTATTCTTAGGTAAATATAAACCCGATTTATCTAAAGTTGATATTAAAGAAAGTGGTGGAGAGCTAGAGTTTGAAGCTTATTGTTTATGGACACCGAAAGTCAGCCCAAAAGACCACAACGGTAGTTTAATTAGAATACATAATGCGTCTGGTATTTCATTCGATGAAACATTTATGAAGCATCAAGTGGCTGAGCATACGATCAAAAGTCAATTGACAGTCGAAATATTTGTTTCTAAAGGGTTAGATTCTGCTCTTAATATTGATCGAGAGTCCTTTAATATTGCTCACCCTCATTACCAAATTGTAATGCGTTGGTTACATAGTGCGATTAGGCAAGTGGTTAATAAATATAAACTGATTAAAAAGGACTTGCGAAGTAAGTCGATAGAAGAAGGAAATGATGATTTTTCGAGACAGATAAAAAAAATTGTTTCATCTTCGGTTGAATCCAATTCAAAAGACCCATTGGAGCTATCCAGACTTGTGGTGTTAAATGAGAATGGAGAAAATATAAATGAGAATGATATTACTCATGCTGAGAGTTATGTTATATCAAAGAAAAACTTTGATGAATTTATTCCAAGTCGGAACCAAAATTCAATAAAAAATAAGAAACTAATGAAAAAGTCTGAAGCACTACTTCAAGTTCTTGATGGTTATGGTTTGCTAGATAATTTGACTGTTAATACTCAAGAAAACTTACTTCTAGATATTGTTCAAATTTTAAGTCTAGAGGAGTAATTTCATGGAGGATATTTTTTCGTCAGACGACGACTTATATAATTTATCAGAGGTCACTGGCAAGGTTGATGAGGAGATGGAAAACCCATTTAAACCTTGGCATAAACCAAGAAAACAATATATTAGGGAAAAGCAGTGGTTTGATCCCTTAAAAAGAATAGCCAAAAGCAATAAATACAATACTGTAAATACTATCAATTACTTCGGTCTTCCAGGTGGAGATCTTTTGGATGTTACTTATATTAGTCAAAGATTATTAGCGCATGCGGAACTTAAAAATAAACTTTTTCTTATACACGGATTTACTAATGATGAATCTGAGTTTAAAAAAGCACAGTCAGGTTTATCTCAACTATTGGATGTTGCAAACGTATGTAGCAACTCGAAGATTGAAAACTTTGAATTTGAAGCGTTAAGTAAAGAAAACTCTGAGGCTTGGAAAAGAATAATGAGTGTTGGGCATTATCATTTCGTCAACTTAGATTTCTGCGACTGTATTTTAAATGATAGAACACTCCCTGCTATATACAGATTACTTGACTATCAAACAAAGAGAGTCATAGGCACACCTTGGTTGCTGTGTATAACGACAAGGTTAAATAAATCAGGTGTAACAACTGCTCTACTTGAAAAGTTTGATATTGTTTTAGAAGAAGTCAAATCAAATCAGGATTTAGTAGCTGTAATTGAGGATGCTTTTAATGAATCCTTACTAACGGTTGAAAAATTAAGTGACTTGAATGAGTCTCAAAAGAGTTTAATAAATGAGTTACTCCAAGTTTGTTTGATTTTTTGGTTAGTAAATGAAGCGATTAAGAAAAATTGCACTATCGAGCTTAAAAGTAGCTATAAATATTCTGTCAATTTACATAATAGAGAACAAGATATGCATTCATTTGTATTTTCGCTAGAAAGAAAAGATATTGTCGCTCCAGATACATTAGGCCTAATTTCTCAGAGCGAAAATGTAGGCCTCACAGAAGAGAAAATAGCAAAATTAAAAGAAAATTCCATAAGTAAGTTAGGGCGAAGCATGAATTTAGATGAGCATTTAGAGGGCGATAATGAAATGTTAAATGAATTTGCTGACAACATGATGGAACTGTTAAGCAAATGTGGCTATGACGTTTCTACTTATAAACAAGTCATGAGCCAGGACTTTGGTTATTCCTTTTAAGCTTACCGCTAATAAAATTTGACTATTTGGGTGTGTTATTAATAAGTTAAGGAATCAGAAGTTGTGAATATACCTTCAGATGTGCAGCTAAAAAAGATTAGTAAGTTTAAAAGAATGTCATGGGAAAAATTTACGGTTCCATTCTTGATGGAAGACCAATCTAATTTAGAGGCATTTTTGTATAGTACATTATTATTTAAATTTCCTCACAATGAGAGGAAAGCGTTGTTAAATGAGTTAGAAAAAAAGGCTCTGGATACTGAGGAAAAACTTTCTTTTAAATCACTAAGGCCTAGTACTGTTATACAGACGTCACATTACTATATTAAAGAGTAGGTAATAGGCTTTGGAAATAGCAACTCCAGATCACGTTTGTTGATCTTGAACAACGGACCTTTTTCACTGACTCGATTATTTTGACCATTACGTTTTATTAAGTGATCCATTGTCACCACTCCTGATTGTATAAGAGGTAAAAGTTGACTAAGGATTGGTGATTTAGTGTGGGTCACTTTAAGTAGTTGGAACTGCTCTACACCATTAACGACTTCACTTTTAGCTTCTACCCAGAAAGTCTCGGCATGTTTTTCTTTCAGCCTTTTCCGTAACAAAGCACCGGGCCATACTGCAACGAGATCTGTTTTGTTATACCACTCTTGTAATTGGTCCTTGGTTTGGTCGTAAATAAAGCTAAGGCCTTGGGGATTTTCTCTCTGCGTAGTGATAGTACAATACAATTTAAAGTCATCGTCACGTTCATAACCGTATTTATTAAGAATTTCAGCGCTCTTTTTACAAGGACTAATACTCCAATCTGCAACTTGTGCAAACAGTGTTGTACGAGTCTTGTTACCACGGCCTGATTTTAATTCGATACCTTTATAGTCTGGTAGTTTGCTTGAGTTAGCTGCTATTCCAAGCTTTTCTTCTAATGTAAACCCAATTGCTGTATCACCTATGCGAAGAGCTGAAAATGGTGATTTAGCGAGTTCTTTTAGCTTATCTAATAATTCTTTTGCAATCGTATTGTGTTGTGTGACAAAGCTTTCTAGGAAGGTTTTAATATGGGATTTGTCATTACTTAATGATTCTTCAATAACGACAATACTTAGGTTAATAAGATAAGTCGCATCATCTTTAATTATTATTGCGACTTGATCACCGGGAGTAGAGTAAGAAGGTAGTTTTCTAAACCATATTCTTGGATCACCTTGCTTTGTTTTTGGTCTATATAAACTGGCTTTTGATTTAGTGACTTCATCATCACTTAATAGGTAAGCATCTTTCATTACTTTATATTCTGGGCCTTGGCCTTGCTCCCAGTAATAGTGAAAGCCTTCTAACTCAAAATGAACCCTAACTTGTTGTGTCGCATCTAGTATCGACTTTTTTAAGCCTGTTATCGTTGGCTCAAATACAGAAAACTCGATACCTAGCTTGGTAAGCTGTCGCTTATTGTTTGCGACTCTCTTTTTAATACCTTCGGCTAACTCTGCTTCTCGTTCTTGATCAAGCATTTTGTAATCATCATCACTCATTTCAACATCATCATATTCGACGAATGTTATCGAAGGTTGAGGAGTTGGGGCTTTGGCTTGCTCGTTATTTTTCAGCTCTTCTTGAAATGATTTCCAATCAGAAAAACCATGTTCATTACTTATCAGTAAAAGGGCTTCAGAGTGTGAAATATTGCATTCTTTTTTTAGCTTTTTAGCGCGTTGCTTGACTCGGCTGATTGTTGGTTGAGTTGTATTGTGGTTTGTCATTAGGTAATACCCAAATTATTTCTGCGTAGAAATATAGAAACATTGGGTACGCTGAGGCGTTTGTTTTAAGAGGCTCCCCTTTAAAGCCTGAATTGACAAAAGCATGGGGGACGCAGAATGAAAACCACCTATACAAATGTCTAGGTAGATAAATTACAGAGGAGTTGTCTTGTTAGAGTTATGCTCAACTGCAAAGCACCAACAATATTGTTGGTTTATCTACAGAGAGGACCGGAAGGGGTCTTTACTTATAAAGGTTGGCTTCTCTCAGAAGCCTTTAAGAACAATACATTACATTGTTTATAAGTGTCAACGGTATTGCGGTTAAAAATTAACCCTGGACTTTTGATCGTAGTTTGAATAGAATCCACCCTGTAAAATTATAATTATCGAGGTTGTGTGTGAATCATATTGAGCTATTTTCTGGTTGTGGTGGACTTTCTTTAGGCTTAGAGCAAAGCGGCTTTGAGTTAACGATGGCCAATGAGCTTTCACCAATGGCGGCAGAGTCATTTGCATACAACTTCTTTAATGAAAATTTAGAAGAGTTAGCAGATAAAGGGGAGACAGCTCAACATACACTTTGGTTGAATAGTAATTTTTCTGAGTTAAAGCCCCGTTTACGTGAAAACCCTTTCACCTTTCCTGCTTATGGTATTGATGCTAATAGTGATATACCTAATGACGGCTTAGATCTAAAAGGTAAGCTAGTTGTTGGCAGTATCGTTGAATTAAATCGTCTATTAGACTCTGATGAAAACTTAGTAGCACAATTGCGAACTTCTTTTGGTTCACAACGAGGCCTTGATTTAGTTTCCGGTGGTCCACCATGTCAAAGCTTTAGCATGGCTGGATTACGTCAAATGGATAATGAAAAAAACACTCTTCCTTGGGAATTTGCAAAGTTTGTTCAACATACGCAGCCTAAAATTGCGATGCTTGAGAATGTAACTGGAATTCTACGCGCTTTTAAAGATGCTGAAGGCAATAGCTTCCATGCATGGTATGAAGTAGCAAAAGTGTTTGCTTCAATTGGTTATGTACCTCTTTGCTTGCATATCAATGCACGCTTAGCTGGTATTGCACAAAATCGCCCACGATTCATTATGATGGCAGTTAGATTTGATCATTATGAGAATATAGCTCAGGAATTTGAGGTGGGTAGTGCTAACGATCAGTTGTTTACTCCTTCACTTAAGTTCTATCAATTAGTACGAGAATTAGGCGAGTCATTACCATTTGGTCATCTTGATTACTTTGATGCAACCAAACCTATTCACAGTAAGTTATTTGAAGAGTCGTTTTTATCTAATTTAGCAAATGGTGAAACAGTAACTGTTCAAGATGCATTGGATGATTTAAAACAAACGCACCCATCAGAGCCTTCTAACTTTATCAATACGCTTAACTCGACATTTGAAGCGTTACCAAGAAGAAATTCTTTGTCAAACCATGAGTTTCGTAAAAATGGGGAAGTTGTTCAACGTCGTTTTAGGTTGTATCAGGTTCTTCAGGCTATTGGTGAACGTCCAATAACACAGGCGGTATTTACCGTTTTAAAAGGTAATGAGACAAAATTATCTGATGATGTATGGAACATATGCCGTCAACATAAATACCTTCAGGTTGATGGTGAGTTATGTGCATTCGACTCCAAGCAAGAATTTATAGAGTACCTTCGTGCTCACCCAACAAAGAAACAAACGCAGAAAGCTTTAGTAGCCGATGCACCAGCGCCTGCTGCTTTGTCTATCCCAGATGATGCTTGTCACTATGATGAACATGAGCTTAGAGTGTTAACTGTTCGAGAAATGGCAAGGATTCAATCCTTCCCTGATGATTTTGTCTTTCGCTCAAAGGTTACAACAGGAGGCAAGATGCGTAGGTTTGAAGTGCCACAGTACACTCAAGTGGGTAATGCTGTTCCGCCATTATTGGGGCTAAGATTGGGGCAGTGTTTGTCTAGGCTATTAACCTAAGTTGAAAGACATAAAGATAAGAAGCTTGTAGCCTCTTGTCTTTATGTTCTATTTATTCTGTTACCTTTAACACTGATTCATCACGCTGTTCAATCTTATCAAATATCCATTCTTGTACTTCACCCTCTACCCATGCTACTGATTTGCCTATTTGTGTAACAGGCTTAGGGAATACCCCTTCTTTCATATATTTGTAAACGCTTGAACGGCCTAGTGCTGTTTGGTTCATTACTTCTGTTAGTTTAATTAATCGCATTTGATTTTCCTTATCTCGTGTATGTGCTCATTTGATAAGGGGCTATGTAAAAATTTACTGGTGACTCTGCGTCTGAAAGGTCGATTAAAAATACTTTCAGATATATTTCATTTATGTGCATAACCAAACCACCAGCTAAAAGGAGCTATATATGCACACTAAAACAAACCAGAGCTATCGATTCTCAAAACCTATGACAGAACATCAGATACTTGAGAAAGCCGCTGAGATTGTCGCTACTAAGTTTATTAGTAGCGAGGGCGATGCATTTACTAATGTAGGGAACACTAAGGATTTTTTATCGTTTAAATTAGCTAACTATGAGAGAGAGGTGTTTGCAGTGATGTTGTTGAATACACAACACCAGCTAATTGAATATAGAGAGCTGTTCTTTGGCACTATTGATAGTGCTTCTGTTCATCCTCGTGAAGTGGTGAAAGTCGCACTTGAGGTTAACGCGAGTGCCATTATCTTTGCTCATAACCATCCTTCAGGGATAGCAGAGCCCTCAGAGTCTGATAAGCGCATAACAAAGCGCCTCACGGACGCTTTAGGATTAATTGACGTTAGAGTGTTAGATCATGTTGTAGTTGGTCGCACGCCTGTGTCATTCGCTGATAGAGGGTTAATCTGATGAATATTAAACTTAATAAAAGCTCGTTAAATGTTTCATCTAAATTACTCAAGCAATTAAATAAGCAGATTGAACTTAATGGCGTAACTGATGAAGATTCTGAAATAACAATTAATTTTAGAGATCTTTCTTATAGTGCCAAGGAAGGGGGATATCACCCTGTAGAAATATCTATGAGGAAAGATCTATTTACATCTAATTGGGATTTGTTGTATATCACCGACTTTGCTTTTTACGGACTCCATTATCCGGAGTTATGTATGGAGTTTGATTTCAACTTTGAGTTAAAAGCATTTTTCATGATTAATTGTGGGAGCAGGTCATTATCTGATTCAGAAGTAAAGGGATTTTATAAACTGTGGCAAACCAGTTTTATAAGCTCTCTGGAAAGTGATGTTTTTGATGAAATTGAGGTTAGTTCTTATTGATATAAGTCCAGCTTCCCAAATTAGTCTTTTGGGAAGTTGCGAAGCCTATTAAATAGGACTCTACCTTTTAAATCCCCTCTGAAGTTCCCAAAATGACACCCTACCGTTAAAAAGGAAGCTGACAATGTCAGAAGTTCAAGCAGTTAAAAACCTTGATACCGTTAAGTTAATTAGTCACCTGTTAGAAAGGACCTATAGCAAGCAAATGTCCGATGTTTGGAATATAGGGTTAAATCTAGCTCTACGAATATCTGACTTATTAGCGATTCGATTTGAAGATATTCATGATGATAGGTTAAGGGTTAAAGAATCTAAAACTGGAAAGTTAGCGAATATAAAGCTTAATCAAAAAGCCTTATCTGCTATTAGGCAAATACAATCCGAGCATCCTGACCATATTTACTTATTTCAATCGTATCGAAATCAACAAGCACTCAATAGCATACCTAGGCCCTTATCAAGAAGGGCCGTAAGTCAAGCGTTCGCAATGATTGGTACTGAAGTACAGGTCTCGTTAGGCACACACTCAATGCGTAAGACCCGTGGTTACCATCTTTATCAAAACACTAAAGATATTGCCCGAGTAATGAAAATGCTTCGTCATAGTAGTGAAGGGGTCACGTTGCGTTATATTGGAATAACGCAGGATGATATTGATAAGGATTTTGTTGAGTTGGAAATTTGATAGTGTCATTTTAATGTGAGTCGATATTTTTGTGTTTAGACTATCCCCTCCAAGGAGCCAGTGCATTGCACTGGCTCCTTGCTTTACTTTATGGCGTAAATTAACCGGGTTCTTTTGTTAGTGTGCTTTTTTTGTTAAGGAGTCTAGCTATATTTCTCTTTTATGGAGTTTTGGAATTTGTTAATAGGTCGAAGGTCCTTTTACTTTTCTTTCTTCATTTCTTTTTTTCGATTAGTTGCACTATTTATCTATTTTCTCAATTTTATTTTAGGCTATCTATTTTTCTGCCAGTTTGGATATGTATCTTAATGGTTGATGCTTATTAAATGATTATTATGCTGAATCTATACATTGATGCTATTTAGCTGATTGCTCTGTTATGGAGTAATTTCTTTCTTGCTCTAGTTTAGCTTATTGGTAACTCATTAATGGATGAACGTCTCTTATTTTATTATTCAATACATGAATTGGATTCGTTGGAAAGATTACTTTCCCTATTAGTTTATTAGCATTACCGTCTATTGCGGCGGCCCATGCTTTTTCTATATTTGAAATGAGGCTCAATCCTGTTGTACCGTGATTACTGATATCAGGATACGCAGCTCTGTTGAGTAAGAGTGTCACTCTATTCTTCTTTTTATTCCACACTTGTTGATGGTAGGTGAGCGCAGGCTCATTCACGTGTTCTTTATTCACCACTTCTTGAAACGCTTTATAAAACTGAGTTGATATATCGCTATTAATATCATTTATTCCGTTAGTGGTTGATAAATCTAAGTGTATCAATAACGTTTGGTCAAACTGTACGAGTGCTAGTTGTACTTGTTGCTGCAATGCACTTTGATATTCCTCTGGAGTAAAGCATATTGAAGGCTCTGGTGTCGCTAGTTTATATTGTTTCATTTTGTATCTCCTGTGTTTAGTACAAGATGACTTCCTCTGTGAAAAATAACCGGAATTGGCCCTGATTATAAAAAGGCTTAGATATATTTTATCTGTGTGGATAACCCAATCACCAGCTAAGAAGCCATCTATGCACGCCTATAACCTAATCACTTATCTGCATGACGGTTATTCAAATCTAATATGCAACGGCATTGTAGTGGTCAAGTAAAATCACCTTTAAACAAGTGACGCTGTCTAACACATTTATCTACAGGAAATAAAATGAATACTTCATCGTTATTATTGTTTTCCCCATTGTTTGGTCTTGCACAAAGCCTATCCAGTAATCTATTTAGAAAAACCAATGGGCCTATACGCGGCAGTCTCGTGTATTGCGATCTTGCCTTTGGGTATGCCGAGCATTCTGGTATCTATATTGGGAACGACAAGATTGTACATAAGACAGGAAAAGGAAAAGTTGAGATAGTTTCATCTAGGCAGTTTGTAGACAACACAACTGCAGTCACTATTTATGTCAGCTGTGATAGTGACGGTCAAGCGATAGGAGGTGAAGATATCGCACTTGTAGCAGAGGCTGAAGTAGGCCGTATAAGTCAGTACAAGTTACTCGGTGAAAACTGTCATCAATTCTGTAGTTATTGCCTAACAGGTGATTTCTATAATCAAACCTCTTTATTACTTTCTTTGAAAAGAGAAGCTAATGACTACCTTGGTGCAACACACTGGAGGGCCTGGGACCTTCTTAATCGACCTTAAGATAATTCGACAAGGTTAACTATCAACCAATCCAACGTATAAGGAGAGCGGCTAAACGTCCCCCTAAAACGTTGGGCTCATCAATCTATTAACTTATACTACAGCCAAATGAACGACCTGCTCTATTAAATACTTTTGTATCAACTTTAGCTAAATAGCTTATGCGATAAAACAAAGCGTTTAATTCATCTTGATATGAGTTCCTGTTCTTGTTGACTGAATAAGTATTGTTCTTAGGGAAATGAGCGAGCCCATCTATATCATCAATATGATAACGAAGTGCTCTTGCCCACGCTTTTTTGATACGTGCAGCCATATTTCCAGATAGAGCTTTATAATCGCCAAGTGCGTTATAGGCATGCCCATTGAAAAAGAGAACAACATGGTAATGATAATTTAATGCTTCATTTTTCTCCTTTACCCAAATGTACCGTAAGTTACAAGAATGCACCCGCTTCACTTCTCTTTTTTTTTTATTAAGATCAGCAGATATTTGTGCCTTAAGAGAAGCAAAGAAATTACTAATCAGACTTTGTCCAACAACTTCAATATTAAGAGGGATGCATAAGTCAATTCTAATAGCTGTTGTACGGGGATATTCATCTAAAGCAAAACCAATAACATGATAGGCCTTGTCTAAGTACTCTGTAATCAGTCCATTATCAAAGTTCTGAACAGGCATATTTTCAAATGAACTTCTACGGTGAATGGATAAGTTACGATTTGATGGTAGGCGGTCTTTCATTTTAACACTCCTTATGATTTTTCTCATAAGAAGTACATGCTGGTTATTTATTACTGGTTTTATCTTCTTTTCTATTCAAATACTCATACTGCCATACTGAGAGTACTGGCTAAACACTATACCCCTATAATGATCTCTAGTTAGTCTTTAGGACTAACAGATAAGGATGATATGAATACTTAATATAACTATAACCTACACGTTTTTACTAAGAATAAGATTCGAAGTTAGACTGTAACCCTCGTGCTCTATGAACTTCATTCCTTTAAATTACTGCAAAGCGGCTCTGGAGATATATTGTTTTCATTCAAAATTTAATAATAAGTAAATATGCTCTTTAACTTTATCATGTGTCCCTTTTGCTCTTAATATATTAAGAAGCTTATTTTTTAGCTCAGCCATATGACTTAGATACGAAAAATATTCTTCAATAGGATTTTCATAACGCGCTATAAGGTCTTTAGTTTTTAAGTTTCTAAGTGTTTTCTTAATATTTTCAATTTCTATAAGCATCTTATCTTTATTCCCTTCATGAAACTCATCATAAAACGTTAAGAAGAAATCAGGTTTAATTAGGATAATACCAGGTAAAGAAAGGCCATTATATTTTTGAGTGATTAATGTTGCTAAGTTCAGTTTATTCAATTCAGCTAATGTTTCAGATACCCTTCTTGTGCTCATCCCCAGAAGACTTGAAAGCTGATTAATTGTTAGTACAACCCCTAGTATTTCTCGTTTTATTTTTCGCGACAAAAAAATAGCAATCGTAATTAACGCCTCTCTCTTTTCTGCTCGATATGCTTTTTTTTCAAAGTAACTAATTATCTTCTGAGTATTAACCTTGATAGTGTAACGAGTAAACCTAAAGTTAGTTTGTGATAAGCAGACTTCAGGCAAAAACAAAACGTCATGTACATTTGGATCGTCGATTTCACTTTCGCTTAAACATGCTAACAACCCATCTGGGCTATCGCCTTTTTCTCGCTTTATACTTTTCGCAATTAAACATTCACCTTTATTATTAAATAGAAAATATTTAAATTCATTACTTTTTTTGTTAGATACTATATTTATAGAATTCATTTATTAAAACAACCAAATTAAACCATCGGATTCCTTTTATAATAAACGTAATCCGTCGTTAATGTGTAATTAAATTTACAATAATTTTATTATTAATATCAATAACACACTAAAAAACATTATCAAAAACATTAATTAAAATGCCATTTAAAACATCACATAAATAACTACTTTAATAAATTATAAAATAACAACTAAAACATTAATTAAAATATTAAAATTAATAATATCTAAAATAATTTTTTAAATGTACATTATTACCTATTTAGATATACTTTTATAACAAGGAATTGCAATGAATAGTGCAGGTAGTGAATCAACAATATTCAATGAAATACTAGATGACTTATCCTCAAATGAAGATAACCATAAAATTGAAGAAGCAATGAAGTTAATACAAAAAAAGTTAAAAGCATTGAAGAAAAATGACAAACAACGCTGCTCATGGACATATGAGTATATTAAATCTGAAAAAGGTTTAACTAATAATGACTTTCCCAACGCCAAACAAATCCGTTTTCCAAGACGACCTACCTCTAGAGATGAAAATAAAAAAACTGATTACGATAATATCTTTTATTCTTTTAGGTATTCACTTAAAAAGATGTGTGGAACCCCAGATTACGATTTAAATATATTTGTTCGTTACATAGAAACAATGAATGCGAAGTGGAGGCAGCACAAACTAAGAGTTAAACGCCAGGAAGACAATTCTAAAAAAAATAGTTATTACTTTATAGATAAATCAATAGTGAAGCTTGTTGATAGGTATTCCAATAGTGAGGGTATAGATAGAAATAAAGCAGTTGAATTACTTTTAACTAGCTCAATAAAACAAAAAGACCTCCCAAAAGATAGAATTATTGTTGATATTAAATTTAAAAGAGAGCTTCAAGATGTAAAAGAAAATAATGAAGACCTACAAAATACCATCACTGATTTACAATCTAAATTAGAGACTCAAATAAAACAGATTGAAGAATTAACAAAAAAATACGATGATTTATTGTCTACTCATACTAATCATACCGAGGAGTTAAAAGAAGCGGAAACAATTGATATGAAATCAACTGATGAACCAAAAGAAACAGAAAAGTTAAAAGATAAGGTGCTCAATAATAATCAACCATCGAATAGATATCTCTAGCTTATCTTATATTTTCTGGATGTTAGGCTTTATAAATTATGACGTCTAAATACGCCTAACGCCAGAAACAAGGAGTAACCTAAACGTACAACAAGTTTAAATCACACTTCATCTTTGTTAAATAACTCATACAATCTATCAATTACCGGATGAAGAGTTATTGCATTTCAAAAAAGGCTATAGAGCCACTAATTTTATTATTACTTTTATAAGTCATCATTCAGTTGGTAACGGCCTAGATTTAGGCTTATTAGATGAACCTACAAGAAATAAAAGATCTTATTGATATTCGTTATGAAAATATAAAAAAATACATAGTGGTGGTTTAAATGGTGGTTAATATGGGTTGTTTTCATTTATTTTTATGTAATGTATTGATATTTATTGTTTTTATTTACTAATCATTATTCAGGTACAGAACATAGAATAGCATTTTGCATTAAGCCGTTATTAAAACGTTATAACGGCTTAAAAATTCATTAAATAAAAACTTAAAACTTCACGCTTAATAGCACTGTACACCGTTAAATACCGCAAGCTATACAGGTTCATCGATTCCAAACCTTTATTTACAGTTCTATGCATTATTATGTGATTGGCATTAAAAGCGGTAAAAGAACCTGCGCTAAATCTCTTGATGTTTATGCCCGACGTTACCAACCTAAAAAACGATAAAGTTAATTGGTTCTCAGGGAGCTTTAGATAACGCTAATGCGTTAGTGTTGCCGTTGTATTATGAATCTAATATAGTTTTTTATAAATATATAATTTATGCAGAAAGTACAGTGAGTCTAGGAAGCCTCTTTTTATTAATGCTTTAAGAAATAATGTTTTGTGAGCATTGGCCGCGTCAACTCTGTAAAGTATGAGGGCAGCCAACTCATGATTTCATATCTATATATTTATAGCATGAGACGACCAAATTGGCAGTTGGTTAATCTTCTTTAATATTCCAAAAGCTATACACTAAACTGAAAGGTTTGTGTTAATAATGGTTGTATTTCTACTTTTTGAGGTGTTTCATCCCTATTAAATCCTTGTTTTTGATCCGTGATAATAAACCCCCAAAATTGTAAAAAACGGTCAATAAAGCGTGATGTAATCAAAAGGCTGAGTAACTGTTCTTCTGTAAAGTAAGGATCTTGAGATATCTCTGCCAATAAATCTGGAAATGCGACCTTGAGTTCTTTGAGTAGTTGATTAACGCAAGAGTGGTTCTGTAAGCGCCAAAGCATAAACACCCAGAAGGCTCCTAAATGAATCTCTTGTTCCCAATTATCTAAATATCCCCAATTGTATTGGTAGATTGCTGTTTCGAGCATCGGTTTAAAGAAGGCTTGAATGCCTTGCTCTTGGTATGTTTTTTGTACTGATTTTTTAATATGGTAGTGACCATTTCGTCGATAAATTAACTCTGCTATTTCAGCTAAAATTCGAGTGTAATGAAGCGCATTAAATTTATTTTCATTTACCCCTGCGTAGTCACTGATACTTTCGTGGATGTTAAATTTAGCAACTGCAAATTGTGGTAATAAAGTACTCGCTTTTTTTACTAATTTTACAGGCAAGTTGCCAGTTGCTGTTGCTTTAAACGAGCCGTTATTTTGCATGGCTTCATCTAAGATTATCTTTAAATAACTCATCACAGGACTGCTTGATAAATCATTTGGTGTGTTGATGGTAATATCGGTTAATTCATTAAATGGTGCGTATATCCAATTAGCTAATTGCGAGGGAGAAAGGCTACAAAAATCGATATTAGGTCGATTATTATGCTCATGTGCTTTATGTTCAGCAACGACATGTAATTCATCGAGTGTTAAATTAGGATTCGTAGCCGCAATATTTGATAAATCATCTAGAGCTTCTGCTTGTTGTTTGGATTTATTGTCCATACAACAACGTTTATACTTCTTACCACTGCCACATGGGCAGATTTCATTTCGTCCTAGCTTCATATCAAAGCACTCTTTTTTAAAAGTTGATTAAACATTAAAAGTTTCTTATTTTATGGTTTACTTCTATTTTTTCAGTCTGAAAAAAGTCTATCACATCAAACACAAGTTGATAATTAAGTACGATACCATCATGTAAAAAAGATAATAAATCATCTGTTGAGAGGAAAACTAAACCTAGAGAGGTTAATGTTCTCCTTCTTTATCAAGTCTCTTTTAACTTCTAGAAAGCATTTAATTCTTATGTTTAGCGATAGGTTACCAGTAAAGTAACTTACATAGCGGTTCATTAATATAATAATTAGTACTCCCTACTTTCTTTGTTTGTTTAAAAAGCTTATCGGGAATATCTTGTTTTATGTTTGTCATTAATATCTTCATTTGGGTGATGATCGAAATTTTTACACTTGTTGGTTTTTATATGCATAGATTCCTCATTTATTGCTAGCGGTATCAATATCGAAAATCTGCGATCACAACAGGTTATTGTTGCTTGTCAGTTGTAGTCTAGGGGCTTGGTACTGATGGCTTGTGATAACGTATTTTATTACTTTTCTTTGCTTTATTAAAACAAGCACACCTTACTTAGTCTTATCTGTGATCTACCTTTTAAAATGCTTATAAATTGAGCGAAACTAATTATTAATAGTAATTAAAAGAACTTAATCACAAAAATGTAACCGCTTTCTGTAACCGGTTACATTTTAGTATTAGATTAAGATGTAGATATAAATATCTGATAGTTTTTTAATTATTCAATCCATAAAAGGTAAATCTTATGACTAAAATTCTACTTTGCTGTGCTGCTGGTATGTCAACCAGTATGGTTGTTAAAAAGATGCGTGAATCTGCTACTAATAAAGGCATTGAAGTTCAAATTGATGCTATCGGTTTGGAAGAGTTTGATTCACATCTTGCGGAATATGATTGTTTTTTATTGGGGCCTCAAATCAAATATAAATTAAATGATTTTAAGATTAAGGCTGATCAAGCAGGTAAGCCGATCGCCGTAATTAACCAAATGGATTACGGCATGATGAAAGGCGAAAAAATCTTAGCTGATGCATTAGCGATGATTAATTAAAGAGGGCTATACAATGTCTAACAAATTTTTTGAATTTTTAGAAAATACGTTAACGCCGATCGCAGGTAAGTTCGCTGCTCAAAGGCATATTTGTGCTATTCGTGACGGATTTATAGGTGCAATGCCTTTTATGATTGTAGGTTCCTTTCTCCTCGTATTTGCTTTCCCACCATTTTCCCCAGAAACCACTTTTGGTTTTGGTCAATGGTGGCTAGGGTTATCTAAGCAGTACTTTGGTGAGATAATGACGCCTTTCCATATGACGATGGGCATTATGTCCTGTTATATCTGTACTTGTATCGCTTACAACTTAGCAAAAACCTACAAACTCGATGGTTTATCAATAGGTATGTTAGCGTTAATGACGTTTCTATTAATTTCTGCACCGATGGAAGAGGGAGTACTTCCTGCCTCATATCTAGGAGGTACAGGGATATTTACTGCCATTATCATCTCAATTTTAGTAACAGAATTAGCTTATTTCCTTCATCGAAAAAACATTGGCTTTAAAATGCCAGAGCAAGTACCAGATAAGATTCGTGAGTCATTTAATTTATTAATTCCTGCATTGATTATCATCTTAACCATTTATCCAATTAATTTATTAGTACAGCATGAATTCAACTTGATTATCCCAGGTGCAATCATGGCAGTGTTCCAACCTTTAATCTCTGCATCTGACACACTTCCGGCTATTTTGTTAGCGGTATTAGTCGCACACGTACTTTGGTTTACAGGCATTCATGGAGCTGCGATTGTTGGCGGTATTATGGCACCGTTCTTCCTTTCTAACTTAGGTGCAAACCAAGAAGCATTAGCGGCTGGTATGGAGTTGCCACATATTTTTATAGAATCATTCTGGTCTTTCTTTGTGACCTTGGGCGGCTCTGGGGCAACATTTGGTTTGGTATTGATGTATTTACGCAGTAAATCAGCTCACCTAAAAGCCATTGGTAAATTAAGCTTAGTACCTTCCATATTTAACATTAATGAGCCGATTATCTTTGGTACGCCATTTGTGATGAACCCAACTATGTTTATTCCGTTTGTTTGTATTCCAATGGTCAATGCGACTATCGCTTATTGTGCAGCAAGCTGGGATTTAATTGGTAAAACGATTTCATTAGTACCTTGGACTGCTCCTGCGCCAATCGGTGCTGCGTGGGGTGCAGGTTGGCAGATTAATAATGCCATTTTGGTATTCATTCTTATCGGGATCAATATGGTGCTTTATTACCCATTCTTCAAAATTTACGAGAAACAGCTTATTGCTGAAGAAACAAAAGAAAGTGAAGCAAACGCATAAGTGTTAATCGTACATTCTCAATTTTATATTATTAAGGAGCTACTGCCCTGTAGCTCCTTAATAAGTCGCGGGGTTTTATGATGGATTTAGAAATGACGGTGATGGAGTTAATCATCAATGCCGGTGAATCAAAAAGTTTAGCAATGCAGGCCTTGATGTCAGCAAAGAAAGGCGAATGGGCTGAGGTTGATAGTTTGCTCGCGGAGTCGACAGAAGCGTCAAAACGAGCACATAAAGTACAAACAGAACTAATTGGTTTGGATGAAGGCGAAGGTAAGGTACCAGTGAATTTGATTATGGTACATGCCCAGGACCATATTATGACAGCTATGTTAGCGCGTGAATTAATTGAAGAGATTATAGATATTCATCGCAAATTAAAGTGATTGTTTATGTGGATCGTAACAGCACAGTTATTAATAGTTAAGTATTAAATGATGAGGAGTGAACATGCAAAGCAGACATCTTAACGGTTTTCCAAATGATTTTTTCTGGGGTGGTTCTACTTCAGCTTATCAAGTTGAAGGTGCATGGGACGAAGATGGCAAAGGCCCATCAGTAATTGATATGGGCAGAGTTGTGGAAGGCACAACAGATTTTAAAGTGGCCAGTGATCATTACCATCGTTATAAAGAAGATATCGCATTATTTGCAGAATTAGGTTTGAAAGCGTATCGATTTTCTATCGCTTGGACACGAATATTCCCAAGTGGTGAAGGAGAAGTAAACTCAAAAGGCATTGATTTCTATAATAATTTGATTGATGAATTAATTACTAATGGTATTGAGCCAATTGCCACTATGTATCATTTTGATTTGCCTTATGCTTTGCAAGAAAAAGGCGGATGGTCGAATCGAGCAACGGTGGAAGCGTTTGCAACTTACAGTAGAACCTTGTTTGAAGCCTTTGGAGATCGCGTTAAATATTGGCTGACAATTAACGAACAAAATATGATGATTTTGCACGGCGATGCATTAGGTACTAAACATGTAGATGCAAATAATCCGATGAAAGACCTGTATCAACAAAACCACCATATGCTGGTGGCTCAGGCAAAAGCAATGTCGCTTTGTCATCAATTATTACCACAAGCAAAAATTGGCCCAGCGCCTAATATCTCAGTTATCTATCCTGCTTCATGCAAGCCTGAAGATATATTAGCTGCGAATACCTTTTCTGCTTTGCGCAACTGGTTGTATTTGGATATGGCAGTTTATGGTCGTTATAACTCAACGGCATGGCACTTTTTAGAAGAGCGAGATGCGACACCAACTATTACATCTGGTGATATGGAAATACTGGCTAAGGCAAAACCAGACTTTATTGCTTTTAATTATTACAACTCGCAAACCGTCGCACAAAGTGCAGGTGATGAAAGTGATATCAACTCTACGGGCGATCAACAAATCACTATCGGAGAGATTGGGGCTTACAAAGGCGTTGAAAATAAGCATTTAGTTAAAAATGAATTTGGATGGGAAATAGATCCAGTGGGTTTTCGTACTACGATGCGTGAAATTTACGAACGCTACGCATTACCATTGATTATTACCGAAAATGGTTTAGGTGCTTTCGATAAGGTGGAAGCAAACGGTGAGATCAATGACGATTACCGTATTACCTATTTACAGCAACATATTGAGCAAGTGCAGTTAGCGATTAGTGATGGTGTTGAAGTCTTTGGTTATAGCCCTTGGTCAGCAATTGATTTAATCAGTACGCATCAAGGTTGTTCAAAACGTTATGGCTTTATTCATGTTGACCGCGGAGAGTTTGATCTTAAAGCTTTAAAACGCAGCAAGAAGAAAAGCTTTTACTGGTATCAATCATTGATTGAAAAGAATGGCTTATAAGTAAGTCATTCTTATTAATCTACACGGTGAGCGTTTATAACTCCATTGCTTCTCATCGTTTATTGAATTTTTAATACCAATAGCATTCAGTCCTCTATTTTATGCAAAGTAAGCTTTAAACAGCAAAGTAGCATAATGGCTGACTGTGATTGGTATCACTAGGAATCTATTATGAAGTTTGCACATGATTTTTTATTTGGTGCTGCCACCGCTTCTTATCAAATTGAAGGGGCATGGGATCAAGATGGTAAAGGTCCAACTAATTGGGACGAGTTTACAAAAATACCAGGGAAAACCTTTGAAGGCACAAATGGTGACGTTGCCATTGACCATTATAACCGCTACCAAGAAGATATCGCTTTAATGGCTGAAATGGGCTTAGAGTCGTACCGTTTTTCTATCTCTTGGGCGCGAATTTTACCGACGGGTACCGGAGAGATTAATCAAAAAGGCATTGATTTTTATAACAATATTATCAATGAATGCTTAAAGTATGGCATTGTGCCTTTTGTGACGCTTTACCACTGGGACTTACCGTTACCTCTAGAGAGAAAGGGTGCATGGCTCAACAGAGAAACGGGTGAAGCCTATCTTAATTTTTCCCTAATTTGTTTTGAAGCATTTGGCGACCGTGTCAAAAACTTTATCACTTTTAATGAAACCTTCGTATTTTGTAATTTAGGTTATTTAGCGGGTGCACATCCACCAGGCATTCAGAATGACCCTAAAAAATATTTCCAAGCCATTCATAATGTTTTCTATACGCATGCACAGACTGTCATCGCTTATAAAAAGTTGAATCAATTTGGTGAAATTGGGTTAAGTCATGTCTTCAGTCCAGCTTTTAGTGTGGATGACAGTGAAGAGAATCATTTTGCCACAGAGCATGCTAACCAATTTAATTTAAACTGGTTTTATGATCCGATTTTACTAGGTAAGTATCCTGAATACGTTGTTAACCAATTAACGGCAGAAGGTAATGTGCCTGATTGGACTGAAGCTGAATTAGCAATAATAGCAGAAGCTGCACCACTCAATGATTTTATGGGACTTAATTATTATCAACCAATGCGTGTTGAAAAAATTCAAGGTGACGTTAAAGAACATGTTATCACCCGCGAAAATTCAACAGGTTCGCCAGGTAACCCAAGTTATGATGGTGTGTACCGTACGGTTAAAATGGCTGATAAAAAATATACTAAGTGGGATTGGGAAATTTCGTCTCAAGGTTTTATCGATGGTTTAGATAACCTGAAAGCACTTTATGGTGATATTAAACTGTATATTACTGAAAATGGTTTAGGTGATGAAGACCCGATTATTGAGGGTGAAGTCTGCGACATTCCGCGTATTCGCTATATTGAAGAGCATTTAAGCGCAGTGAAAACGGCAATAAGCCGTGGCATACACATTAAAGGTTATTACGCTTGGTCAGCAATTGATTTATTAAGCTGGTTAAATGGCTATAAAAAACAATATGGCTTTATTTATGTGGACCATAAAAATGATTTAAGACGTGAGAAAAAAGCGTCATTTCATTGGTATAAAAGTGTGATTGCTAACCGTGGCGAAGATCTTTAAAAAAAACATATTTTGTTTATCAGCCTATTATCAGGGAAGATAGTAGGCCTTTTTAACTGCTTAAAACCGACCTAACCGGCATGACTGATTCTCTTTCAATGAGTTGCCCTTTATATTGGTAAGAATGCGTTGCTTTGGTTTCATCACACAAAGTAATCGCTAACTCTACGGCTTGCTTGGTCATATCTGCAATAGGTAATTTTACCGTGGTTAGTCTTGGCGTGAAGAATTCTGATACAGGATCGTTGTCTATGCCAATAATGGATACTTGCTCTGGGACTTGTATACCTGCTTCAGTCAAGGCCCTTAATGCTCCTAATGCCATACAATCATTAAAAGCGATAACCGCTGTAAACTGAATACCTTCTTGGATAAATTCTTTACAGGCTTGGTAACCACTTTTCATATCGTAGACGCCATGTTTGACCAGCTTCTCATCAAAATTGACACCAAGTTGCGCTAAAGAATGCTTGTAACCATTAAGTCGTGCTATCCCCGTTGGGTTCATCATATGACCTGTAATACAAGCGATTTGGCGATGTCCATTGTCTAATAAATGACTCATCATTAATTTAATAGCGTCTTCTTGTTGAAAAGATACAGAATGGAAAAGTTGCTCAGGTAAATCTCGATTAATAACAACAATAGGAATGGTTAATTGTTGATGTAAACGCTGAATATGATCATCTGTTAGGGTACGGCTATAAAGTACCACTGCATCGCATTGTGCCTCTAGTTGCATGATAACTTCATATTCATAATCAGGATCATTATGACCATCAGTAACAATCAGCTGTTTTTTAGAAAATTCAGCGCTGGCTGCGGCTTGTTTGAGTAGTAAACCGAAGTGAATACCATCAAAGTCAGATACAACCAGTCCAATGGTGTGAGTTTTATTGGTTGCTAAGGCTTGTGCTAATCGATTCGGTCTATAACCTAAAGATTGCATGGCAGAAAATACTTTTTCTCGAGTTGATTCTTTAACTTGTCCTGTGCCGTTGATTACTCTCGACACCGTTGCTTTAGACACATTTGCTAATTTACATACGTCCAGAATAGTACTCATTTATCTTCCTACTTTACACCGATAATAATGGATAACGCTTAGGTTTAAATGTGAATAATACAGTATAAGTATTTTCAATGTAACCGGTTACTTTTTTATAATTGAAATGTGATTTAATGCGAAAAGACAAGAAGGGAAGGGGGTGAGTGGGATAAAAGAAGCTTATGGAGCCTGTATTTATTGTTAAATCTAACGATGACATAACCTACGTAGTGTTATGTATTATTAGAATAAGCTTTGATTGATATTGTTTGTTTAACGGGCAGTGAAACAAGCCCCATGATTGGGGCTTTATATTAATTTATGAGTGAGTTATCGGTAGGTTAAGTTTGTTATTAAGGTGACTAGTTAGTTTTTATAACTGAGGGGTTGGGAATGCTTGGGAGCGAGGCTAAATAGTATGTATTTTTAACGTTAAGATTAAGTTACTTCCCAATAATGATTGACTCAATGAGTGGGAAATAACTTAGTTTGTCTGCTAGGTGTCACTGATCATGGTTGAAGTAATTTCAGCGTTATTTTTCTTCAATAAATGAAGAATTAAAGCGGTGATACACCCCATAATTTACTATATTCCTTGCAATGGAACACTAACGTTTTATATTTGCTAAGGTCTACATCAGCAGGTATTTCTATGCGACTTTCACCTTCAAAGCTGCTAATTATTTTAATAAAAACACTACCGTCAGTCGCATTATCGCCATTCACTGCTGAACTCGCTTTCGGTGATAAAAATATTTCTACATCTGGACCTTTTGTTGCTTTGAAATTATTTGCTAATTCAATATAGTGCTTTCCATTTTCTTCTACGATTTTCCAATCGCCAGCTAATGATTTTTTACCCCAAGATGAAAATCCTGCGCTTAGTTGTCCGCTTGTAATGACACCATCAGCAGCAACAGCATGTTGTATTCCACCAAGTGAAACTATAAGCAGGGATAATACGAGAACAATTTTCTTCATAATAAGTTTCCTGTGTTTTATTTAGGCATAGGTGTTAATTAGTAAACAACTTTTTTATAACACGAGCAAAGTGCGATAAGAAAGTTTTATCATAATAGTTTAAATAAGTGGATGTGTCATAAGACTCGATTGATTTAGATAAAAGATTACGAATAATTTTATTTATAACTTAACTTCAATTCTGGTTAATGAAAGCGAAATTATATTTAAAATCATAAGGTTATATTTTTTATTAGTCAGTGCCGTTAGTTTTGCGTAGTTCAAGGCGAATTATTGAAATAATAACGGGTTATTGAGAGATAATTTAACGTAGGAATCCGCAGAAATAGCGGGGTTGTATCGCTTTGCTTATCCAGAACTGAGGCAACTTAAGATAATAATAATGTCTGTTATTTATCAGAGGTCTCTAGATATGAAAGTTTATACTTTTACTTCTTAACGCCATTATCTCTTAAAGATGATTAGTCATGACACGCGGTATTCGATAATAAAGTGGATAGCGAGTTTATAGCTGCTTGATCCACTCTATCATTTACCGTTAAAGGTATTAACGAAGCCAGTTTGTTTTACTGAGTTCGACTATTTCATTACCTTTGCCATTAATTAACGCTTTCATCATGTAAACGCTAAAGCCTTTGGCTTGTTCAAATTTAATTTGTGGTGGCATGGCGAGTTCTTGTTTTGCTGTTTCTACTTCAAGTACTACGGGGCCAGGATGTGCCATCATTTCAGCCATGGCTTGTGGTAATTTTTCTGGATCGCTAACGTTAATGCCTTTTAAACCACAGGCCTCTGCAATTTTTGCAAAGCTTGGATTATCTAAGTCGGTATCATCTGACAAGTAGCCGCTGGCTTTCATTTCCATGGCCACAAATCCTAATGAACGATTATTATAAACAACGATTTTAATCGGTAGGTTGAGTTGTTTTAGGGATAAGAGGTCACCCATTAACATTGAAAAACCACCATCGCCGCACATTGCTATTACTTGTCGGTTACGGTCTAGAGATTGTGCGCCCATTGCTTGTGATAAGGCATTTGCCATTGAACCATGATTAAATGATCCAATTAAGCGACGTTTGCCATTCATGGTGAGGTAACGTGCCGCCCACACTGTTGGTGTGCCAACATCACAGGTAAAGATAGCATCGTCAGCGGCTTGCTCGTCGAGTAAACGAGTTAGGTATTGCGGATGGATTAAATTATGCGATGTTTTACCACTCGCCAATAAATCTAAGTCTTTTCTCGCTTCTTTATAATTCTTTACACATTTTTTTAAATGAGAGTCAGCACGATCTTCTTTAATATGCTCGAGAAGTGAAGCAACGGTGTTTTTAGTATCGCCCATCACACCAAAATCTATTTGTACATGTCGTCCTAGTGATGCGGGTTGATTATCTATTTGTAAGATAGTGCTTTTTTCAGGGTAGAAAGCGCGGTAAGGGAAGCTAGTACCTATCATCAATAACGTGTCAGCTTCTTGCATGGCATGGTAACCCGATGAGAAACCGATAAAGCCGGTCATGCCAACATCATAAGGATTATCGTATTCAAGGAATTCTTTACCGCGCATCGCGTGAACGATTGGGGCTTGTAGTTTAGCTGCTAAGGCAACCACTTCATCATGTGCCTCTTTACAGCCTGCACCGCATAATAAGGTGACTTTTTTACTGCTGTTTAAGTGAGTTGCTAGCGTTTTTATATCGGCTACGTCAGGTGTATAAGTTGCAAGCTTAGGTACGTTCCATTTGGCTTGGGCAGTTTCAGGCATCGCTTTTAGTGCCACATCTCCGGGTAGAACAAGTACGCTAACATCATTGTGTAAAATAGCTTGGCGCATTGCTGTTTCTAGCATGTAAGGCATTTGTTCTGGATTAGAGACTAACTCACAATAAACACTACATTCTTTAAATAATTCCTGCGGGTGAGTTTCTTGGAAATAATTCGAGCCAATCTCAGAGGAGGGTATATGGGCTGCGATCGCGAGTACGGGGACTTTATTACGATGACAATCGAACAAACCATTGATTAAGTGTAAATTACCAGGTCCGCATGAGCCTGCACAAACAGCGAGTTCTCCTGATACATGTGCTTCTGAACCAGCGGCAAAGGCGGCGGCTTCTTCATGGCGTGTTCCTAACCATTCTATTGTGCCCATTTTTCGTAAACTATCACTTATTCCGTTGAGTGAATCGCCAGTTACTCCCCAAATTCGCTTTACACCAGCTTGTTCAAGGGTTTGAGTAATAAAACTTGCGATACTTTGACTCATATTAAGATGCTCCTCAGTATTAAATTTGTCTATACAATATATTGTGAGTGGTAGAGAAAATGATAAACATAAACGCTACATAATTATCATCCTCTTGAGAGGGGCTTTTCACAATGGTAGTGACGATATCCTTTGTAATGCTTTGTTATAAAAATAGGTGTTGATATTCGTTGAGGGAATAAAGAGGGCTGTAAAGCGAGATCTGGAACACAAAATTCTTATTTTAAAACTGATTAGATGGGTTATTGCTGTTTGTTTAAATGCTTCAACATAAAAAATAATAGCGTTGTTACAAAAGGTTTTTATCAGTTCAAATGATGTTTTTTTAGTTGGAAAATTTAAATGGTGTTATAAAGCATTAATATAATGCTGGTGGACTCATGTTTGTCTTTTTTGTTGCCTATTTTTCCTTTATATTTAACTTTCTTGTCGATTGTTTGAACAATCGGTGACCTATTTCCTTTCTTCTGAAAAGTACCGTTCGTTAGTATCTGTTTAGGAGCAATAAAGCCGCTAAAAAATAAGAGAATTGCCCCGTGATAATGACGATTAAACCTTTTTTTCTTCTGCTAATAAGCTGTTTTTTATTAATGACAGGTTATGGCTTGAGCAATATCTTATTGCCTGTGCGTATGCAGAATGATGGTATTAGTGTTGATAATATTGGTCTCGTATTATCGATGTTGTCAGTGGGGTTTTTAGCCGGTTCATATTACAGCCGTAAGTTGTTGCAACGAGTCGGGCACATTAGAATATTTGCGATGTGCGGTAGCTTAACGTCTGTGGCTATTTTAGTTTCTGGCCTTTTCCCTGACCCTTATGTGCTTGGT
Organism: Psychromonas sp. SP041; assembly: GCF_000470315.2. Taxonomy (GTDB): domain Bacteria; phylum Pseudomonadota; class Gammaproteobacteria; order Enterobacterales; family Psychromonadaceae; genus Psychromonas. Next base: position 67,940 of record NZ_CBRF02000008.1, on the reverse strand, counting down.
CTTATGCGTGTGCTGACTGGTTTTTGTATTGCTTGTACCAATGCAACGCTTGATAGTTGGTTAAGCTTTAGTGCGACGGAAAAAAATAGAGGACGAATACTTTCTATTAATCAGATGGTATTAATGAGCGCATTATTTTCAGGGCAGTTTTTGCTCAGTGTTGCGCCTATTGATGGCATGGTTTTATTTGTTATCTCAGGTGTTTTATTCAGCTTGGCGATCACGCCTATTGTGATCAGTAAGCAACAAGGGCCGATTATTGAAGACAGTGAGTCGATGTCTTTGATTACCATCGCAAAACTATCGCCTCTTGGTGTAGTAAGTTGTTTTTACTGTGGTTTGCTCTACGCAGGTTTACTGAATATGTTACCTATTTTTGCTAATGACCACGGTATTCAGAATCTTAATTTATCGATCTTTATGGGGTCTGCGATTTTAGGTGCCATCATATTCCAATATCCTATTGCTTATCTTTCAGATAATTTTGATCGTCGAAAAATCATGTTGGGCATGGTCTCAACGATTATCTTAGCTTCCTTAAGTATTCCGTTTTTAATGGCACTAGATATGTTTAATTTAACGCTATTTGCCATCGCAGTGATCACCGGAGTTGCGGCTTGTTTGTATCCGATGAGTATGTCGGAAACTTTTGATAAAGTATTAAAAACACAAATTTTATCGGCGATGTCCTCACTATTAGTTATTTATGCCTTTGGTAGTATTTTAGGGCCGTATCTAGCTTCCTTAACCATGAAGTGGTTCGGCAGCGAAGCGTTGTTTTCTTTTATGATTATCGGCGCGAGCACTTTGCTGGTGTTTATTCTTATCCGTATGAAACAACGCCCTGCATTGCCGCAACAAGATCAAGATAACTTCGTCATGCAGACGCCTTCTGGTGCTGTCTCTGTGCTTGATCCACGTACCGACTATATTGAGCCAGTATTTAAACAAAGTGCAGAAGTGGATGTGGCGATTAGCCTTGCTACTAAGAACCCAGCTATTGCCGTTAATATGGCTAAAGCGTTGGCATTAAAAGACCCTCAAAATGCATCACACTTAGCGGCGGCTTTAAGTACCATTGATGAAATTAATATTGGTAAATTATATGCGGCGATTACAACTGCTGCGCCTGATATGGCTGTACATATAGCTGAAGCATTAACCACTGCCTCTCCTGAACAAGCTGAAGAATTAGTGGATTGGATAACTAATGACCATCCTGAACAATTAACCAGTATTATTGTTGCGATTGCGAACTCAATGCCAGACAATGGTATTGGTGTGATGGAGTTTGCCGCTGAGAATATGTCAGGCAATGATCCTGAAGAACTATTGAAAATGACAGAGCAATACATGAATGAGTTTTCTGATTCTTTAGATGAAATGCGTCCGGTAGATAGAAGCGCTGCAGAATCTGAACAGACGGCAACTGAGCTATATAATCGTTTAAGTGACGTATCACCTGAGCATTCTGCTGAGATTGCATTAACGGTATCAGAAGCATTGCCTGAATCTTCTAATATGGTTGCAGAAGCCTACGTGAGCAACCTGATTGAAGGTGAAAATGAACAACAAGATAATGCGGATTCAGCTGAAAATATTGAAGATGCAGTTAACGACTATTTATCTCAAGTGGTAGAAAGTATGCCTGAATATGCAGTTGATGTTGCCAGTACCTTTATTGATTCTGTACCTGAAGTGGCTTCTGAAATGGTTGAGTTATTACAAGATACAGAAGCTGTTGATAGCAGTGATTTAAGTACTTCGATTGATGATAAACCCGAAGAAAGCACCATTCAAGAACAATTATTAGATGCGATTGAAACGCAGAAATTGGATAGTTAAGCGCTTTATTTTTTTAAGTTAAAGTTTATTCATCTTGAATTCAAGCCTTGAATAAGGTCTTTAATAAACCATTAAGAGATTGATTTAACTACTTTCCTAAAGGGTAAGAATCAAATAAGTAACCATCGAAATTTTCATCTTCTACGTCAGATAATGAAAGTAAGGTGGTTTTTACATTCTCTAAATGATCCCACATCGCTTTTTTAGCGGTTACTGCATCTTTCTTCTGTAACGCAGCTAAGATTAAGGCGTGGTCATTTAACCATGTTTGTCGGTAATCTTTAGTATCAATATGTGCATGTAATTGTGCCCACATTAAACTTTCTTCTCGTATTCTCCACATCAATTTGACCATATCCACTAGAAAAGTATTCTTTGTCGCTTCTGCAATCAAGATATGAAAATCACGATCGTATTCTTCGTTACTATCACCTGTTTCTAATGCTTCTTTTTCTTTTTCAAGCACTTTACGCATTGCGCTGATTTCAGATTTAGTGATTTGATGCGCCGCAAACTCTACGATATTACTTTCTATTAATTGACGAGCCTGTAATAGCTCAAAAGGCCCGATATCGGTACCTGTTAAACCTGAAAAGGCAGATAACATTGTTGAATCAATTAAATTGTTCGTGTCATTTTGAGGGGTATTATCAGGCTGTGGTAAGTTGATAACATAAACGCCAGAGCCTTTACGCACTTCTACTAAACCTTCTATTTCTAACATAATGATAGCTTCACGAATAACTGTGCGACTAACACCATAGGATTCAGCAATATCACGCTCTGTCGGTAAGCGATCTCCTACCTTATAGATGTTCTGAGATAATTTGTCTCTTAACTCAGTACCAATGACCACATAACGTCGAGTGTTAGGAGACTGTGATTGAGCATGATTAATAGACATCTTAATAGTTTCTCAGTTAATTAAATTTAAAGTGGAATATTGTATAGAAAAACCAAGATAACTCTATCTATTTCAATATTGAGAGATATAAATGATAGCTTGGTTTATTTGATTTTTTACTTTTAAAATGACTTTAGCTAATCCGTAAAATGATTCAAATAAGGCATTAACATACCTGTAAATTCAAACTATTTAGCTATCTAAACTTATATTAAACGTTAATTTTTCTTATAGCGTAGTAACCGCATGACGCGCACCTTGTGTGTTAATAAGTATATAAGCATTAGTTAAATTACTGATAAACTCTGAGTTCAATAATAAAGAGGGGTCAAAAATACTTTCAATTGAAAGAAAGGCTTTAACGCGTTCTGTTGGGTCAATATGATTCGCATTAATGGCACAAAACGTTTTAGCTAATGGATCTTTTACATCAATGGCGTTACCTCGCTCATCAATGCCTTTTACATAGCGCATCCAGCCTGCTATGGCGATTGCGATCCATTTATAATCGCTACCATTTTCTAAATGAAATTTGAGTGACGCGCCAAATCGTTGTGGTATTTTTTGACTACCATCCATCGCTATTTGCCATGTTTGGTGTTTTAACGATGGATTAGCAAAGCGCAGAATCAATGAAGAGGCATAGTCTTCTAAATCAGTCCCTTCTGGCATCTTTAGCGTAACAGCCTGTGCTTTTAACATCATATCAAAGGCTGCATTTCGGTATGCTTGGTTGGTCATTGCATCTGAAATGTGGGTATAGCCGCCAAGGTAACCTAAATAAGCAAGAAATGAATGTGTGCCGTTAAGCATTCTTAATTTCATTTCTTCAAATGGGACAACATCCTTAACAAATTCAGCCCCTGCTACATTCCAGTCAGGTCTGCCTTGAATAAAGTTATCTTCAATAACCCATTGGCGGAAAGGTTCACAAGCAACGGCACAAGGATCGTTGGTACCGGCTAGCTTTGCTATTTCAATGAGTGTTTCGGGTGTTACTGCGGGTACGATGCGATCTACCATAGTACAAGGGAAGCTTGTGTTATCTTCTATCCATTGTGCAAGTTGTGTATCTAATAATGTGGCAAAACCTAATACAGCTGCTTTAGCTACGTGACCATTTTCTTGTACATTATCACATGACATAACAGAAAAACCTTTGAGCCCTCGCTGCTTACGTAAGCGCAGTGCCTCAACAATATAACCAATCGCTGAATTAGGTTCACTTGGGTTTTCTAAGTCATGGATAATAAGTGAGTTAGTTGGGTCTAGCTGACCTGTTGAATGGTCTACACAGTAGCCTTTTTCTGTAATCGTCATAGAGACAATGGCGACTTGCTCTTCAGCCATTTTTTCAATGATCGCCTGTTTACTATCAAGCTTAGGATGGAGAGATTCTTTGATCGAGCCGACCATTTTAATGATATTTTCATTAGCGCCTTTTTCAGCGACTAAATAGCGATGATTTTGTAAACGGAGTTTTTTAACGATTTCACTACCACTAAATAAGTTAACTTCGCAAATACCCCAGTCAGATTGTGTTTTCTCAAGCATTTCATTGGTATATAAAGCTTGATGAGCACGATGAAAGGCACCAAATCCAATATGCACAATACGTGTTTTTAACGTAGCTTGGTTAACTTGGCTATCGATAATGGTTGTTTTTAAAGGTGGCTTTGTGATTGACATAATTTCTCCAGGATTCATCAACATAAGTAACAAATCATCTATTTGACTGAACTAAGGTTTTATTATTAATGTTCGTTATTAGGTATTTAATTTAAGTAATAAGCTCTACGGTTACATTAAAACACTTCAATATTAGATCATAAGTGGTAGAGCAATACCGCCCTTATTGGTATGCAATCTATATTATTTTGTTTATTTGGTAAACCAATGTGTGTTTTTATATTGCGAAACTCACTACTATCCCTTATATTTAATGGGTAAATGGTCTTTTAATTGGAATTCCAATTTTATTTTTCATTAATTTAAGCAATAAATATAAGCTAATATTAACGTAGAAATGAATATGGAAATGAATGTAGAGAGGTAAGTAATGGAACAAACTTGGCGTTGGTATGGACCAAACGATCCCGTTTCTTTGGATGATATTAAGCAAGCTGGCGCGACGGGTATTGTGAATGCCTTGCACCATATTAAAAATGGCGAAGTATGGACCGTTGAAGAAATTCTAAAGCGTAAAGCCATTATCGAAGCGAAAGGCTTAACTTGGTCTGTTGTTGAGAGTGTTCCAGTTCATGAAGAAATTAAAACCCAAACGGGTAACTTTCAACAGTGGATAGACAATTATAAGCAAACTATTGAAAATCTTGCTAAAAGTGGGATTGATACCGTGTGTTATAACTTTATGCCGGTATTAGATTGGACACGTACCGATCTTGCTTTTGAGATGGAAGATGGTTCTCGTGCTTTACGTTTTGATCAAATTGCTTTTGCTGCATTTGAAATTCATATCTTAAAAAGACCTGGTGCAGAGTCCGCTTACAGTCCTGAAGAGATTGCACAGGCGCAAGTTTACTTTAATAACATGACTCAAGCGGATATTGATAAATTAACCTCTAATATAATCGCAGGCTTACCCGGCGCAGAAGAAGGTTATACGTTAACTGAATTTCAGGCGCAATTAGACCGTTATAATGGCATTAGTAAAGATAAGTTACGCGAACATTTAGCTTACTTTTTAAAGTCTTTAATGCCTGTTTGTGATGCTACTGGTTTAAAAATGGCGGTACATCCTGACGATCCACCACGTCCTATTCTGGGTTTACCGCGTATTGTTTCAACAATTGAAGATATTGAATGGTTAACTACTGAGATTCCAAGCCAACAAAATGGCTTAACTATGTGCACGGGTTCTTACGGTGTGCGTGGCGATAATGATTTAGTTAATATGATTAAACAGTACGGAAGCCGTATTTATTTTACTCATTTACGTTCTACTATGCGTGAAGAGAACCCGATGAGCTTCCATGAAGCGGCACACCTTAATGGTGATGTTGATATGTACAATGTTGTTATGGCGATCCTTGAAGAAGAGCACCGTAGAGAGAATAACGGTGAAGGTCGTGCTATTCCAATGCGTCCTGATCATGGACATCAAATGTTGGATGATTTACGCAAAGAAACGAACCCTGGGTATTCTGCAATTGGTAGATTAAAAGGATTGGCAGAGATTAGAGGTTTAGAAATGGGGTTAAAACGTAGCTTTTTTAAGACGTAGCTTTTTTAAGATCATTACATACGTTATTTTCTATTGTAACTTGACCGAGCATTTAAAAGCTCGGTTTTTTATGTCTTTATATTTATCTAACGCTCTCTTTTATTTTAATTAAAACATTGATAATAAATAAATTATCTTGTTTTTGACTCTATTGTTAAATACTTTTATAGCGGTTTCTCCCCCCACTCGAGGTGGGAGAGAAATAAATGATTTATTCATCGCTTAAAGGTGGATAACACTCGATAATTTCTACGCCATCACTTGAAGTAATAGTAAATTCATCAAGGCCGTAAGGGCAGAAGAAAGTATCATATTGCGATAGCGTCAAAGACTCTGTTCCCGTTTTTATAGTACATGAGCCTTTAGTGATAACACCAATAAAGAACTCATCTTCTACTTTCTGGACATTCCCTTTAATTGTCGATTTACAGATTCTAAATCGATCAGTCGCTTGACTACCCACTAAAGACTCTTTGTAAGAATGATCATTATATTGAGTTACTTTCTGTGCTTTTTGTTGAAAATGCTCTTTGATATATTCAGGCGTATATTGAGTGTAATCAAATACATCTAAACAAAAATCTAAGCCTTTTTTCATAAACCGTGCTTCTTCAGGTAAGGTATAACCAGACTTTTCAAACTCAAATCTTACAGCCCAATCAGAAGGCTCCATCACTTCAATCATCAAAATACCTTCGCCAATGGCATGAGGCATGCCGCCAGGAATAAAAAAACAATCGTTGGGTTTAACGGGGATTTTCTTAAAGCAGGACTCTATTTTTTCCATATCCTGATTTTCAATCATCTCTTTAAAATCTTCACGGCTAGGCGGATTTTGAAAACCTAAATAAATATAAGGGTCTGAGACATCTTCTCTGATATCAAGTATATAATAAGCTTCTGCTTTGCCCGAGTTTGAGTTTAAGTGTTGTTTTGCAAACTCAGCCGTTGGATGTGCTTGAAAGTGTAATCTTACCGAAGAGTCTAAGTACTTTACCAATACCATTGGGTTTTTAGTGTATTTCTTAGCATGCTTCGGCCCTAAAAAATAATCAGGGTCTGATTGAATTAACGCTGCAAAGTCAGTACCTTGAGAGGATATTAACGCTGTTGATATCCCTTCGATATGTGATTCTCTGTCTGGGTTTACTGCCTGAACGGTAGAGGCTATCCATTCTTCAGGAAAATGAGAATCAGTCGGCTCTTCCACATTTTGTAGGCCATCAAGTGTTTTCCCTCCAACATAAGAACGCCATACCCTATTAGGTGCGAAAGTGATTAATTGTCCTTTGTAATGCATAAGATGCTCTCCTAATTAAGCCTTACCTATTTATTCAGTTTTTTATAAATGCAAGCAACAACGCCATATTAACTGTTTGATTTTAAATGTTATTTTTATAGTTAAGACTCTTTTAGTTTACACATGGTTAATGAAAGTCTTGATATTAAATTATTATACTTAAATTGGTGTACCAAATGTTGTTTTTTTAAAGTGGTTTTTAGCAGTTGTGAACTAGACTGGTATTATTTTTTAATTGGGATGCCAATTCTAAGGTTTGCTCAATAAAAAATTTGAATACAGGGTAAAATATTTGGCGATATCAACTCTCTCAGCAAAGCAGTAAACATACCGATTTTTATAGTTTTTACCTTAGCACATGCTTTAGTTGGCAGCGTTTTTAGTAAAAATAGCCTTTGTGTAACGTTCAAAGCATTAAAGACAGGTACATCTATTAAAGGTATTGACCTTGGGCGCATGCTTTAGCTTGCAATGTTTTTAGTAAAACTAGTCTTTGTGTAAAGTTCAAAGCATTAAAGGCAGATGTATCTATTAATGGTGTTGACCTTGGGGCGCATGCTTTAGCTTGCAGTGTTTTTAGTCAAACTAGCCTTTGTGTAAAGTTCAAAGCATTAAAGGCAGATGCATCTATCAATGGTGTTGACCTTGGGCGCATGCTTTAGCTTACAGTGTTTTTAGTCAAACTAACTTCACTGGTAATTTAAAACACTAGGATTGACGTTATTCATTGGTATATTTGGTTTGGAGGCGGATGCTTTATTTCTATGTTTACGTGTCATTAAAAATATAAAAAACCGCTTATTTCATTGAAATAAGCGGTTTATGTCGGATATTTTTAACTTAATAGGGTTATGTAATATAACGCTATAATAGCTGTTTATTTACCGTTTAATTTAAGTGCAGAGAAGCTTACGCTATTGTAATCGCCGTTCTTTTTATCGACTGCGAAGTCACCTGTACCAGCACAACCAGGTCCCCAAACAGGGTGTGTATCGTTTACACTACACTGTCCGTATGCACCCGCTTTGAAGTAGAAAGCGTCTTGTGCGTAACCCGTTGGAGAGTCTTTTTCGTCAACACCTTTGCTTAGGTCAATATTATAAGTCACTGTTTTGTGACGCGCAGTTTCAAAAGTAAGGTGCATAATATCGCCCTTAACATCTACAACGTAGCTAAATTCTTCACCTAATGCGATACCTGCTTCACCTGGTGCTGCAAGGTTATCCCATGTGTTACCCCATATTGGATAAGCAATATCTGCACGGTTTGGATCTTTTTTAGCTAGGTTACGTTCGTAGTTCCAGAAAACTGATCCATATTTTTGATCTGGGAATTTTTTAAAGAATATTTTTAGTGGTTCGTTACCGTGTCCGAATCCTGTTTTTGCTTTGATTTGGTCATCGTATTTTTTAGCATGAATTTGACCTACAACCACTGAGTGAGCAGCTGGTCTTTCTGGGAATTTTGCATTAACAGATACGTGGTTAACTTTTAATGTTGCAGATAACGTTCCGCCGACTTTACTGTAGTCAGCCGCTTTAAGGTTACTTGCAAGTGCAAAGTTATTTTTTGGTGCTGCAGTGTCAATATCGAATTTAGCGCCACGAGGCATTTGACGTAACTCTGAACGAGCATTTTTAGAGTTTTTAGTGGTGACCGCTTCATTTTGCACTTCAAAAACCATGTTACCGTCTTTGTCTAAGAAGAAAAAATCTTCGTGCGAGTAACTCATCATTGCAACGCCTTCGATTTCGTCAACTTTACCATCTTTGTTGATATCTGAAGGAATAGTGATTTTCCAATTTGTCATATCAAATTTGTCTGCAGGTACAGGATACGATACGCCATTGTTAGCAATATCTGCTAAAGCGATAGTAGGTAGAGTGAGTAATAGTGAACCAGCAATAACAAGTGTTTTTTTCATTTTATAATCCCCTTTATGTATTATTGTCACACATAATAATCAGGCGTAATTTGAAAGAAAGTTAAGTTGATGGGATGTGTTTGATTGATCACATACTAAAAATCAGATCTTATGGTTAGATCAAATATTTGAGATATCTGTGTCAGAATTTTGAGATGTTGATCGGCTTATTTTTGTTTGTTACGCTATTAATCAGTTTATAGACTACTAAATCATATTTTAATTTATTGGCGTTTAAATAATGCCGTTTTATCGAATAAATCATGGCAGAGCATACGAATGCAAAAGTAATCCTCAGTTGTGCATAATCTAATTACAATCATGCGTTAAGGTCAGTCATACATTAATTTTTGTGCTTTTTCTAAATCAAATTCTTTTAATGATTTTCTTGCTAACTGCCTGAATGGAATGGCTTTTACAACTTCTTCAAAAGGTTGTATTGCAAAAGCCCAGAAAATTGAAGCATCTAATCCTAAAACGATGAAAGCACATAATGGGATAGAAATAATCCATTGCCCGGTGAAGTTGATTTTAAATACCGCCGTTGTTTTGCCCACTGCACGTAAGATATTGCCATGAACAGTATTATAGCCCCGTACAATAGGTAAAAAGATATAAAGTGGCGCGATCACTGCTAAAGCTTGATAGGTGGTGTCATCCAGTTCAGGGTAAATATCAGCCATAAACAAGCTCATGATAGCAAAAAGCACTGCACATATCGCTGAAATGATGACAGCAATATCAATACTGGTATCTACATTTTTGGTTAAGTCATCCATCTTTTTAGAGCCAATAGCTTGGCTGATAGTGATGGCAGAAGAATGAGACCATGCCGCTATAAACTGTGTACCCGCTCTGATCCAAGGCATGACTAATGTTATTGCTACATAAGCATTAATATCTAATTGTGAATATAATAATTGATAGATGGTAGCACCAATTAATAGAATGGTGACGTTGGCTGCAATCGGAAAAATTTCAATAAAGTGTGAGCGTATATTACGCAGCATTGAAATGTCTCGGCGTGGCGTAGTTAGCATTAAGTCTGGGTCTATATATACGTATAAACCGAGGTAAATCATACGAACTGTTATGGCGATTATACTACCTATCGCCGCTCCTTGAACGCCTAAGCCTGTTAATGTAACTCCCTCTGAAAAAGAGTAACCATGTATTAACACATAAGAGAATAACGCATTGATTGGTAACTCAATAAGGTAACCTTTAAAAGGAATTTTAGTTTTCCCCAAGCCATTGAATAAAGCAATCATTACTTGTGTAATAGCAGTAAACAGTATGATGTATTTTGATATATTTAAGTAATCTGAAATCTCTTGATGTAGGGGTATATTGTCAGTTAATACCGCTATTAGAGGAAGGTCGAAAAATGTTAATAGAACCCAAAAAAGCAGTGCAACAGAGCTATTAATAAACATCCCAGACCAAAGTCCTTTAGATAATGACACTTGATTTCCGGCTCCTACAGCACGGCTCAATACCAATTGTGTACCATTGGCCAACGCCATTTGAATCCCCAGAATTGCAGCAACAATCGCGGTGGATATACCCATTGCAGCTAAAGGGATTTCGCCTAAAGGGGAGACTAATAAAGTATCTATCATTAGCATCGACTGCATTAATAAACCGTTTAGCGCTAATGGCCAAGCGAGAGATAGGTTCTTTTTGACATAGGATTGGGAAGACACAGATAAACCTTAACTTAATAGCAATAAAGAAATCACAGCTCAATTTTGTTAATAATATCCAATTGTTAGCTATGTTTAATTGTCAGTGATAATTGTTTTTTAGATAATGTTAATAAAACGACTCTTTATATCAGCATACTTCACTGTCATTATCATAATAGTAACTGGCTGAAACTACGTTTAATAGTATTATAATAGTTTTAATTTATCGACACTTTGATTACTTTCATTCTTTAAGGAATTGGTGCCTAATTTGTACCTATTTAATACTTAGAAAGTGTTTTAGTTAAGGCGTTATTCATTGTCGTTTTTTGTTGAAAGGTTAATAAGTTGGTTTGGTCTAGATAATTCAGAGCACTTTGCTGATCATAGCGATACCAAATTTTAATCACTCTTTGTTGTGTTTCATTTTGTAGTGTAGCTGTTTTAATAAAAGGTAACCATTGCAAAGCAATCTCTATTGATTCGTTAGATGAAGCAGCAATAGTGGCTATTTTAACTGCTGCGAGTTCTACATCATCCCATTGGCTTTGTTGATTAAGCCATTCATTTGCTATTTGAATGTCACTTATCGCCCACTCTTTTATTACTGAAGCCATCGCTATTTTACGTTGTTTATCTGACTTTATTGTTTCACTGTATTGTATTGCTATTTCTGGTGCTGTTTTGGCCCATTTAGCGACCAGTCGACTTTGTTGTATTGGGTATGCTTTAGCTGAATAAACGGCTTGTAATAACTGATCTATATTGTTAATTCTGCCACTTTTAATTAATCGTGGTAATGCTATATGTGACATAAACTCACGTAAGTCCTTATTTTGCATCATTTCTATTGCAGTTATTAAAGAGTCATCGATTTTATTAATAGGTAACGATAAACCAATTTGCATTAAGATATTTTTTTGTAGTTGTATTTCTTCCGTTTCTACTTCATTAAATAACTGTAAAGCCTGGGTTGGAGAGTGATGGCTAATATTGTTGTATATAGTATTTAAGTGGTTTTTATGTTGCTCGTGAGATAAAGCCCAACGGATTAATTTTTCGCCTTGGTAAGGCGCACGCTCTGTTATTATCTGTTGGATTGTTGTGTCACGTAAGTTTGTTGATTGAATATGACTTACCCAAAGTAATGCACTTGAAATATCGATTTTGGATGCGGGCAATACTGATATTGCTGCGTAAGCTTTATCTGTGCTGTCATCTTTAATAATAAAAGGCTGCCATTGTTTGAATCCTTTTAAGTCAGTTTCAACCCAAACGGTAAGCGCTGCATAATAAGCAATATCTCTTTGCCTCTTCTCATCTAAACTAGCTAAAAATGTAATTAAGTTAGTAGGGCTTTTTTGGATCTGTTGTTGGAATAGCAATTGTAGCCAGAGTTGTTGCGCTGATTTGTCGCTTATCTGTAAAATATCTACAAATTCGGTATAAAGGGTATTTGTTTGTATATCAGTTGCTGTGTCTATTTCTACGGTATTTTGTTTGTGAGTTACCACTTTTTCTTGTTTAGCAGGCACTCGATTTTTTTGTCCTATGTTATTTTTTTCTTTTCTAGGCAATATCTTTTCTTCTCCTCCCGTAAAGATGTTTGCAGAAGAAGTGAAAGAAAATAGCGTTATTAAGACTAATATAGAAATGATAAAAAGAGGGTGTTTTAATAATGTCATATCATTAATTATCTATATTGATTGATGTTGGTGAGTAATGGGATCTTGAGATTAACGTTACTTAATCATCATCATAAGGGCCTATTAGACCCTTGTGATTATGATCAAATTTAGTCGTAATATTTTAAACTAGAGAACTGAACTTCAACATCTGGTGATGTATCTGACTGAATGTAAGCACCTGCTTTAAAGTAACTCGGTAGGCCGTCCCAGTAACTTACATCAAAATTATTAAACGCTTCATGGGCAACACCGTTAACTTTAATTGTTAATTTGTTGTTGGCTACTTTAATCTCAAATTTCACGGCTTCTGTTGCAGAGTAATCCGCTAATTTATATTTCACATAATCACTACAGCTTGAAGCACAAGTACCTGTTTTTACGATTGCAAAATATGAATCATAGGTTTTTGATGATGCACCTGTTTCCTTTTGCTCTTCAAGCCAAGCAATACGCACCAATGGTTTGTTGATTTTATCTTCGCCTTCGTCTACCGCTGCATTAGCATCATCATGAATTTGCATTAATGTTACTTCATCTGCCGTGCCTTTTTCGAGCAGCAATACTTCGCCAATCATTTTATTGTAGCTTGTATCACTCGTGTACCAATTCTCCATTTGGCGTAATTCAGATCGCATCTTTTCATCTGGACCAATTTGAAATGTTAACCATTTATTGCCACTGCTAGGAATATAAAAATACTCATTGTAAGCACCTTCAAAATCACCCTGTGCAACCGCCACTGTTGAACTGTCTGGCGCTTGAAGTTTAGAATCATTCAATACTGATTGGTATTTAGTACCATAATCATAAGGTGCAGAGTCTGCTATTGCTTGCATCGGTAGCAAAAAAACTGATGTTGCAACTGCTGCGATTGAGAGAGAAACCTTTTTGTTAAACTGCTTCATTGGTGAGCCCTTTTTATTCGTATCAGTGAAATTAATGTAGTCGTTAATCATTTTATTTTTTTGCTAATGGCCTTTAGCAAGTGGGAAACAGCTTATCTTTGGTTTGTTTTTGTACAAATCAGGTTTTTATAAAGTTGGATATTAATCATAAAATAATACAATAGTGGTGCTGTTTATGAGCTTTGTATCACTTTTATTCGTAATTTCAGTGTGTTGTCACTACGGATCTTGGTCACCCTTTAGGCTGTGGTTTTGGTTTGAATTAACTATATTGGTCTTAATTTTTTATTATTTTTCGTCTTCTTCAGTTTTAAATTTCAAAATAGACTTTGTTTTAACAAAACGTTGAACGATCGTTCTTATGTGGTTATATTAGATGTTAATCATGCTAATCCCCTTTTTCGATTTTTAGAATCGTTTGGGGTTATGTTGGCAAAATACATTATATGAGGTTGTTATGAGTAATAAAATTCAGTTAGATGTTGTTTCTGATGTTGTTTGCCCTTGGTGCATCATTGGTTATAAAAACCTGCAAACTGCAATTGATGAGTTAGGTGTTGCAGATAAGATTGAGTTGCAATGGCAACCTTTTGAATTAAACCCAAATATGCCGCCAGAAGGCCAAGATTTACGTGAGCATGTTGCTGAGAAGTATGGTTCATCACGAGAAGAAAGTGACAAAGCTAGAATTAATATTAGCCAACGAGGCGCTGAAGTTGGTTTTACTTTTAACTTTTTTGAAAAAATGAAAATAGTGAACACACGTGATGCTCATATTTTATTAGAATATGCTTATGAGCATGGTAAGCAAACTGAACTAAAAATTGCTTTTTTTACGGCGGCGTTCACTGATCAAAAAGATGTCTCTAATCGTGAAACACTACTTGATGTAGTGAATAAAATTGGGTTAGATGTAAAGCAAGCTGGAGCGAGGTTAGAAGAAGCTAAATATCGTGAACAAGTTATAGAACACGAAAGGTTTTGGCAAGGTTTAGGTATTTCAGCCGTACCAGCGGTGGTATTTAACCGTAGTAGTGCATTGTCTGGTGCACAACCTGTTGAAGCTTATAAGCAAGTATTAACTGAGCTATTAGCAGAACTTTGATAATTTACATTAGCGAGCTAGGTTAAATGACCTCGCTCGTAATAACAAATTTGCTCAGTTGTTTAAGCTTTAATACTGAATATACTTTATATCGAGTGAATGCTTATATGTTTATATAGTGTATTGGCTTATCGCACAATCTGAGTCCGATTGTTCGCGTAACAATGCTTCAAATTTATCAGCTGTTATGGGTGGGCTAAATAAGTAGCCTTGCCCATATTCACAATCAACATCAATCAAAAACTGTTTTTGTTGCTCCTCTTCAATTCCCTCTGCAACCACTTTCAGGTTCAACGCTTTGGCCATGGCAATAATCGCGGTAACCAGTGACTGATCCGCTTTATTTTTAGTTAAATTCATAATAAACGCACGATCAATTTTTAGTTTAGTGAATGAAAACTTTTGTAAATAACTCAGTGCTGAATAACCCGTTCCAAAATCATCAATACTAAGTTCAACACCCATATTGCGTAGCGATTTCAACATATCAAATAACTCGCCTTCTTGGTTGATTAGCAAGCTTTCAGTGACTTCCACATCTAGTTTATTCGACGGTAGCCCTGTTTCTATTAGTACTTGTTGAATTTCAGTTAATAACTTCTCACAGTTTCTAAATTGTACACTGGAAAAATTAACGGCTATTTGTAAAGGTGTGATTGCTTGCCATTGTGCGGCTTGAGCAGCGGCGGTATGTAAAGCAAAACTGCCTAACTGCTCTATTAAATTGTTTTTTTCTGCAATCGCGATAAATTCATCTGGCGGCACAAAACCCAGCTCACTATCAGTCCAACGCATTAACGCTTCTGCACCTATAATTTTTTGTGTCGTGAGGTCTATTAAAGGTTGGTAGTACATCTCTAATGTTTTTTCTTGAATTGCTTTATGTAGACGAATATTAATGGAAACCTTACGATTTACTTCATCATTCATTTTAGATTCATAGAAATTAAAGTTATTGCGCCCATTGCCTTTCACTTTATAGAGGGCCATATCCGCACTTTTTAGTAGTGTTTCTGCATTGCTAGCATCGTCAGGATACATCGCCAATCCAATGCTCGTTGTCGTGTGTATGAGGTGTTTGTCTATTTGAAAAGGCTTCTCAAATAAATGAAGTATTTTAGTGGCCAGTTTCGTCGCTTGTTGTCGGTCTTCTAGTTCATGTATTACCACCATGAACTCATCCCCACTCAGGCGCGCTACAGTATCTGTTTTACGCAAAGCATCAATCAGGCGTTTACTTGTTTCTTGCAGTATTATATCGCCTGCAGCATGGCCTAATGTATCGTTGATTTGTTTAAAATTGTCTAAGTCTATATACATCAGTAATACTTTCTTATTACTGCGCTCACAACAATCTATTGCGTAGTTTAACTTTTGTAAGCTATAGCTTCGGTTGGGCAAAGCGGTTAATGAATCATGTGTTGCTTGATAAGCTAATTTCTCTTCAGAGCATTTACGCTTTATAACTTCTTTTTCTAATAATTCATTATGTACCAAGAGCTCTTCTCGGCGTTTGGTGGAGTTGTTTATTTGCGTATTAAGTCGGGTGTTTTTACGATCGATATAAAATAAATAATATAGGCTTAAAAAGACTGGGATAGCTAATAAAGAAATAACTAAAACAAACCATTTAGACGTAAATAGATCTGCATTATTAATACTTTCAAACCAAGTTTCTAACACAAAAGGCGTATCTACAATCTCGGATTTTAAATTAAAACTATGTTGGGGATCATCATGAACATGTTTGGTATTGTCTTTTTGTGAATGGGCTAATGAGTCCCAAATGAATAGGTCACCATACTCACTTCTTAATGTAATATGGCTGCCGCTGCCTTCATATTCTTGAGCAGTGACCAATGAGATAATGAGTGATTTATCAAACTCAGCTATTAAGACTGCAATGGGTTGATAATTAAAATATATCGTCGTCGACAAACGAATAAGGATTTCTTTTTGGCTATCGTCGATAAGGATTTTTTGATCTATATCCTTCAATGCTAATAAGTTAATATCAGCATCGTTAAATGTATTATTATTTTTGTCACTATCAGCAATAATGGATCCATCTAATGCTAATAATGAAATACGAGAAAAAACAGGATTTAATTTTTTGTTTTGCTGTAAAACTTGTTTTTGCAGTGCATTTTCAACATTAAACAAACTTGCCCCTAACCCATAGGTTATCGACATACCTGAGTTCTTATTCGCAAAATAAGTGATGACTGTTTTATCTGTTGAAATAATAGTTAAGTTACGTTTGGCAAGGTCAAAATAGTTGCTTAATAATTCTGCATAATGATCTACTTTTAAATGTAATTCGTTGTATTTTGCTTCTTCTAATTTTTTTTGTCCGATATTAGTGACCGTTAAAATTAACAGCAGATACCCTAGTAACATTATACTAGCTATTACAATGGCATTTTTACTGGTAAACCAAGGTCGCATCGACATCCTTATTTATTTTAAATTTTGAAAAAGTCTGGATAAAAATGAAATACTGATGGGTAATATTTTTTAACTAATAAATTATATTCACCGGTCAGCTGTATACCTTTTAAATATTGATTAAAGGCTTTACGTAATTCTGGCGAGTCTTTACGAAAAGCGACGCCCATCTTTTGGTCTTCTGAAATAGGGCCGATCACTTTTGTTTCACCTGGCCATTTCTCTAATGCAATTAAAATATCTGGTACATCAAGCAAAGTACTCTCTGCGTCATTATTTAGTATAGCAGGTATCATCTCATTTAATTTAAGCTCAGTGACGGGCAGTATTATATTAGCCTCTGTATCGTATAAATCATATAAATCTGGATCAAGACAGGTTTGTTTCATAGCTAAAACATTGTGATCTTTAATTAGTTTCTTTACTGCAATAATATCCTGAGTAACGGACCCTGAAGGTGTTATTGGCTTAAGGCTAGAGTCTGTTCTTGCGATTAACCAAACAGCAGATGGGAAGTAATCTGTAGAGAAATCAACAACTTCTTTTCTCCATGGTAAAATAGTGGTACCACTAGCAAGTAGGTCGCCTTGAATCTCGTGAATAACGTGTCCTCTCACTAACCCTGTATTAGCATAATGTGCATTTCGTCCTGTGAGTAAAGTAAATGCATTAGACCAACTTCCTTTGATATATTGATATTCGAGGCCTAGGTGTTCTGCAAAACCTTTCATTAATTCAACATCAAATCCATCGACTATTGTTTTATTACCGTCTTCATAAATAATAATAAAATTAGCGTAAGGGATGCCTATATGGCGTAATACTCCATCTGCTTTAATTTCAGCGAGATCTCGGGCATTACTAAGACTACTAAAAAAGAAAACTAATAAGAAAATGATGCTTTTCAGATGTTTGAGGCGTATGTAGTGTGGTGGTACCATAATAAGGACTCCTTGCTATAACGTTGTTATTATTAAGGGAGTCATTATTATACCTATAAATGATTAAATATAAAGGTCACTCAATGTTAAGTGACCAAGGTATTGAACTTATAATCGACTGTATTAAGTCATATCATTATGGATAGTTTGCATTGCTTCAATCAATCCTTCTACGTCATTTTCATCATGAAATAAATGGGTTGAAATTCTTAATGCATGCGTATCTTCGGTATCACTTTGTTGTATTTTAAAGTCTGTTGTACGAATAATAAATCCAGTTTCTTCACGTAATCTATCTCTAAATTCATTTAATATGTCTAAATCATTAACGTCATAAAATGGGTTAAAGCTAGTAATGGCACTCGCTAACTCATCAATATCAGGCGAGTAGATTGCAGCATTTGGAAATGTTGCTTTTATTTGCTGCTTACAAAGCTTACTAAGCGATAAAACTCGTTCTTCAATGACATCACGTCCAATCTCATCCCACATATTACATGCATCTGTTAATGCTTGTTTTGCAGGGTAGTTATCATTACCAATGTACTGAAATTGTAATTGTGTGCCTAAATAATCAGCATGACCTAATGAGGAATTAATAAACCATAAAGGGTTTTCACGATCAGACCAATATTCATCTAATCGTTGTGCGCTGTTTAATACAAATAATATCCCCGTTGCACCAGGACCACACTGCCATTTATGCCCCGCGCCAGTATAAAAGTCACAACCGATATCATGGAAGTCTAGATCTAACATACCGATACCATGCGCACCATCAATCAGTGTTGGAATCTGATTTGGAATCGCTACTTCTTGGCAAATACGTTTAGCAGGTAAACGAGTCCCTGTTTTATAAGTAATATGAGAGAAGGTAATTAAACGTACGCGACCAGCATATTCATTAGCCGCTTCAGTAAATAAGTCTACGAATTGTTGTTCGGTAATGTTGTTATCGCCAGTGTCCACTGGGATATCTAGATAAACGACTTCTACCCCGTAACGTGCCGCTACAATATATAAAGGCGAATTCGCTGCTACATGTTCATGGTGTGTTGTTAATATCACATCACCGGATTCAAAATGCAGACCATTAATAATGCTACACATACCATCAGTTGTATTACGGTTTAATATGATTTCATCAGCATTTGCGCCAAACCCTTCAGCAATACTCGTGGTCATTTCTGTTACGTAAGGCCATTCACCAAACTTGTTTTGCATATCCCATGGGTTTTCTGCAACGCTTTTATTATTTTCTTGGTAATTTTTTAAAATATCTTTAGGCATTGAGCCAGTCGTACCAATATTCATGTAAGTTGTTTTTTTATCTAACACAAATTCTTTTTGTACTTTATTCCATAATTTTTTATCTTTATGTTGGTGTTTGTTATTTTTTGATTTAGCACTCGCTTGTGATGGCAATAAGCTTGCGGTGAGTCCTGCTGCTGCGATCCCTGTTGATACTTTCAAGAAATGTCTGCGATCTGATGAAATACCTTTTTCTTTAATCATGTTAAGTCCTTTATGTTAGATGAGAGTTAACAATAGAGGATTTCTGAGAGAATACCTTGATTTTTTAGGATATATTTGAAGTTAAATATTTTAATTGTTTGTTTTATATAGCTTAAATTAAAATGGGTTGTATAAAGTAGGGGAGTTAGAATTTATTATTCGATGGAGATATTTCTAATGGCTAACACTCAAATAATTAAATGATGAGCACTATATACCTATAATAAGTGTCATTAGCTAAATGATTTGCAGGATCTCAAAGTGTTGTTTTTTGTTATTGATAGTAATACTAACTTGGTCATCGGTTTGTTGGTTTAATAAAGCCGCTCCAATAGGTGATTCTGGTGTAATGACCAGTACAGTATGTTGTTCCCACTGCAATTTGACACCACCTGCTACGGGGCAAATTAATAGATATTTTGCTTCATCCTGTTCGTTTACTAATACAACCAAAGCGCCAAGACTACCGACTGTCGACTTATTAAGAGGTAAGCTGATACAAGCATCAATGTCTGCCTGGCATTGTGTAACACGTTGCGATTGACCTTGTGCTAAATAAGCGGCTTCTAAAGCTAATGTATCGTATTTGTTTTCAGCAACATTCTCTTCGCTAGTTGCTGTTTCATGGGCACGTTTAGCCGCTGCTTTTGCATTATTTAAAAGGGACTGTAAATGTGTCATTAGTTGTTGGTGTAGCTGAATTTTATTCATATTACTTATTCACAGTTTCAAGTTCTATTGTTAGTGGGCGTGCATTATCAGTAACTCTCTACTTTGAATCAAGCTTAATGATTTTATTTAATGGCTTAGCTTAATTATGTTGTAGCCCGCCGTATAAGGTTTGATATAGACCATCCTGAGCGAGTAAATCTTGGTGTGTCCCTGATTGGCTTACTTTCCCCTCTTCTAATACATAAATATTGTCAGCTTGTTTAACGGCAGATAATCGATGGGCGATAATTAAAGTGGTGCGATCTGCAAGAAAACTGGTGAGTGCAGTATGTAATGTGCTTTCTGTTTGTGTATCTAATGCAGAAGTGGCTTCGTCTAAAATAACTAATTGTGGATCAGTTAATACCATTCTTGCGATGGCGACGCGTTGTCGTTGTCCACCAGATAAACGTAAACCTTGGCGTCCTAACTGTGTATCTAATCCATCTGTTAGTTTTTTGCTCACATCGTTAAGTTGCGCGACGTCTAAGGCATGCCATAACTGTTGATCTGTGCAGTCTAATCCAAGTGATAAATTCTGACGTAATGTGTCGTTAAATAGCACGGGTTGCTGCAATACCACAGAAAGGTGATCTCGTATGACATCGAAACCGATATCATTGCTATTCTCACCATTAAATAAAATACTGCCACTATTCGCTTTATAAATACCAATTAATAACTGAATTAGTGTTGATTTACCACTTCCGCTAGCGCCAACTAATGCAATTTTTTTACCGGCAGGAATCGTCAAACTTAAATTGTTAAGGACTTGTGTTTCACCATCATAAGCAAAATTAATATTGTCGATACGGACTTCAATGGCTTGTTTTTGTAGGAAAGGATTTACTTTATTAACTGATCGCTCATCTTCTTCAAGATGCATGAGCGTATTGATGCGTTTTAGTGCAGCTGAAGCGCTATACCAAGAGAATTGAATATTCAGTAGCTCTTGCATTGGAGACAACATAAACCATAAATAACCAAATACAGCGAACATTTGCCCAATACTTAAATCGCTGAATAATACCATCAACATGGCAATGGCTCTGAACAGTTCAAAGCCTAATAAAAAGAGTAAAAATGAAAAACGACCAGCGGCTTCACTTTGCCATGCGTATTTATCTGCGCTGCTACGGATATCGTCGGCTTGGTTTTTAAGATCATTAAGAAAAGCTTTTTCTCGATTCGATGCTCTTAGTTGATAGATACCGTCAAGCATTTCAATTAAACGATTTTGAAATGATTCAAAAGCTTGGTTTTCATGTTTTTTGAGGTGTTTAACACGGCTCCCTAATTTACGTGAACAATAAACGACGAGGGGATTTACCAATAAGATAAATAAGCCTAATCGCCAGTCAATCCATAATAAAATGAAAGCCGTGCCTAATACCGTAAAAAAGCTAACAATGAAGCGGCTTAAGGTGCTGCCAATAAAACTATCGATGGTTTCAATATCAGTAATGAGATGAGAGTTAATACCGCCACTACCGCGCGTTTCATATTGGCGAATACTAATACGTCCAATTTTATCAAGTAGTTGCTTACGAATATTACAGGTAATGGTTTTTGATACTAAAGTAAATTGACGACTTTGAAGAATGCCAAGCAATTGGCTTGTTATACGCATGACAAGCACGGTTATGAATATAAAAATGATGTAATTAGCGGGTTGTTGCCATTGTTCGGGAATAAACTGATTAATAAGTGCAACGCCTGAAGCTGGTTGCTTTAATAGAATCTCATCGACCATCAACGGCATTAATAATGGAATAGGAACACTGACTAGCGTGGCCAATATTGCGATAAAGTTCGCTGTAATAAGGCGTTTTTTATGTTGCTTCGCTTGTGTGATTAACCAAGACCAATTTATTGTAGGCGTATCGCTCAATATAAAAACCATGCTTATTTGATAGTAAGCGAATTGTACTTAATCTTGATTAATATTCTATTTTTATCAAAGCTAATTTAAATATTTACTGATATCAACATCATCGAACTGAGTCTCATGTAAAAATTTATTTGCATATTTTATATAAATCCCACTGCTGAGAAATAATTTAAATAGGTTCATGTCAATCACTTGGTCGACAGCTAATTGATGCAAAATTTCAATGGCAGTACTCAATGATTCAACTTTTTGTTGAGGCGTTTTAACCGACGTTAAGGTTTCAAAAATATCAGTCATAAGCAAAATTCTTGAAGTTATAGAAAAGCCTACATTATTTGCTTTAGAAGGGCAGCTTACATATTTTAATACCGGGTGGTAAGCGGATAGGTCTTGCACTTTAATGACTTGTTTATGGGATGTTGGTAATGCTTTTAACAAGTTGATTGTGCTAAGAATACTTTGGTTTATTTCAAATTTATCTTCTACTGTTAATGTCCCTTTAGGAATCGATAAATTATATAATTCACCAAAGTTATAAAGGTGATCTGCCACTTCTATTTTTATACCTGAATCGATTTTAGTGATATTATTGCGTTTAATAATATGTTCTTTTTTATCGCTTAATAGGGTTTCTTGTACGGGTAGTTTTTGTTTTTTATCCGTTAATCTAAGCTTTTCAATAGACGATAAGCCCAATCTATCATCAAAGTAACGTAACCAAGTCTGTGCACCAATTCTATGTAATCGAAGAGTCTCTTGTTCAGACATCGTTGTATCACCGAGGTTAGCTTTAGCAACAAATCCAAAGTCACGCATTAGCTGTAACTGTTGTTTAATTAATGTTTCTTTAAGTGGTTTATTTTGCTCTGGATTGCCTCTACTTTGTTTAAAATAGCTAATTTCAGCATCTCGCCATAGTATTTCAAAACGCATTCTAATTTCATGGATACGGTTATAATTGGCCTCTAATTTAGTGCTTTTACTCGTTACTTGTTGAGCCGTTGTGAGTTTCCCGTAATGGTGTGACCATGCATTACTAGAGAATTCGCTTAGCATTTCTTCATCTACTTGCTCAAAAGCAGGTAAATCAGACTTTAAACTTGCTTTTGCTAACATCATTCCTAATTCTGGTGCTCGATTAGCGTGCCCGAAGGTATAAGGAGACTTATCGTCAATTGCTTGCGCAATTTGTTTAATAAAGCGTTCTGTCATTTGCTTTTGTTGGGCTTGATAATCTTCAATTGATTGGCTCATTTCAATCATTGAGATATTTAACTCTTTCAGTTCAGTGACTCGGCTAACAACCTGTTGTAATTTTTTATAGTCTTGCCCTTTTGCTCTTTTGATTTCATTTAATAATCCTTTAATCGTATTGGTTAAAGGAGAAGAAAAACACCATGAGAGAATGAGTAACAAGGCTAAGCTGAGCGCTGAAATTTGTATTGATGTTTTTATACTTGGAAGAAGCAATGTTTCTTTCGCGACTAAAATAGCTAAATAGCTATTGGTAGCCGTTTTATCATCAACTTCAGCAATATAAGCATAATAGGGCTTATCGTTAATGGTCACGTTATTCAGTTTGTTCAAACTTGTTTGATGCTGCGCCATCTCAATTAATACAGGATAAGGAACCAGTGGTAACTTATTAGTATTAGTAGTGCGCTCTCTTGGTTGATTTGAACCTAATACCTGACCAGTACCGTTGTATAAGTAGATTTCATCGAGTAATGGGTTTTGTTTATTGCCATTAATTTTTTGTAAGCTATTTGAAAATGAGCTTAAGGTGGCATCAATGGCTAATACGATTTGTGTATTAGGTACTTTGATTGAGTATGTTTGTGTTAAGGAATTTGAATTTGTTAAAGAAAAAACATTAGATTTATTACTTGTTAATACTTTTGCATCTTTATACCAAGAGAGGCCTGTAATATTTTCATTATTTTCCTCTTGGCGTTGGCTAATAACATTAAATGCATCATCAAAATAAGCGTATTGACGTATTTTTTGACTTCCTTGCTCTGAAATAGATATCAATAACCATTTTGCGGACTCAACGTTGGCTAAACTCTGATCATTTTTTGCCTTATTTAAATGTATTAGCTGTTGTAAGTCGCCGTTTTCAAAACCAAGAGAAATTGAGTTGTATGATGGGTTTTCTGCCATTACATTAGCAAATAATTGTAATGCGTCTGGATGGAGCTTCTGATTGACGAGCAGCTTATTAAATTTAGAAAGCAGAATGCTGTAATGGTTTGCTATTTGATCAGCCTGTTTAATCTTATTACTAATAACCAGAGCCTCCGTCTCATAAAGCGCTAAAGCCGATTTTTGTGCTGTCGATTGGCTAACATAATATTGTAGAGCAACTGTTACTGTTGTCATCAGAAGGCAAATAAAGATAAAAGCTTTGATTAATGTAAAGCGAATTGAGCGCGTTGTTTTTTTTGTCTTTGTAGACATGATTCATCCTGAAAATTAATATGTTATTTATTATGTAATATTTTCAAATTAGTGTTTGTAGTTAGTCACTTTAGCCATGGTGTAGCACTAAAAATAACGTATTTATTTATCTGTTGAGCTAACTTAAACGTTTATATTGTTGTATCTAATGTTGAAATTGATGATTGCTAATACATTGCTTCTTATTCGACCTACAATATCTGTTTTTGTTCGTATTAATTTCATATCTTGTGTGTTTAATTTAGATATTTTTGAAAGCAAAATTTAGTGGAAATTTAAGTGTTATTGGTATTGCTTGAAAGGAGAGTTTTTTCTATTCAATAATGAATAATGAACGGTAATAAGGATGTTTCAATGTCTTTTTTTACTGCTTTTGAACGTTTGAAAAGGATAATTTGGTAAGTGATAGCTGAGAGCGTTAATCGTTTTAGTTACTTTTTTGAATTTAATAGCAGGGATACATACCCAGGCTATTATTTAATAAAATAACCTGGGTATTAACAAGTAATCAATTATTATTAATTACTCGTTTTTGTTTTGCCAATCTTTCGCTTTATTAATTAACGGCACAATACTAGAGCCTTGTACGAGTATTGAAAATAACACAACACCATAAGTCATCACTAAGATGATTTCACGCACATCAATATTTTTTTCAGGTAGAACCCATACACCAGCAGGTACAGCCATTGCCATTGCTAAAGCAAGTCCACCTCGTAATCCACCCCACGTTAAAATTCGTACTGAGTATGGGTTATAGCTACGAAATCGGTTAAAACCAACATAAGCTAAACGCACACTTAAGTAACGCGCTAACAGGACTAAAGGAATGGCAATAAGCATAATAATCCAATCCTCTTTATAGAAGCTGAATTGCAACATACTTAAGCCAATTAATAGGAACAATATACCATTTAAGAATTCATCAACTAATTCCCAAAAATGGTCCAATTGAGCTTTACTTTCTTTAGAGAATCCATTTTTTCTGGTCCAATTACCAATCATGATACCTGCAACAACCATAGCAAGTGGAGCAGATACACCAATCATTTCACCAAAGACATATCCAGCCGTCGGTACGCCAATAGTAAGTAAGAGTTCCATTGCGTGATCATCTGTTGCACTTATTAGGTAATGGAACAATAGTCCAAGTGCAAACCCATAAACGATACCGCCAATAGCTTCATGTAGAAATAACATCGAAACACTTTCTACTGTTAATGGTTGTCCAGAAAATGCGATATTAAATAAAGTAACAAAAATAACTAACCCAAACCCATCATTGAATAATGACTCACCTTCAATTTGAGTTGATATTCTTTTGGGAGCATCTAGTTTCTTAACAATTGCTAATACTGCGATAGGGTCGGTAGGTGATATTAATGAGCCAAATAATAAACAATAAATGAGATCGAGAGGTAAGCCGATAAGTTGGCAAATATAGTACAACGCGAAGCCTACAAAGAAAGTAGAAAAGAGTGTTGCAGCTAAAGCAAGAATGGTGATTTCCCACTTTTGATCTTTTAAGCTTTCTAATTTAATGCCTAAACCACCTGCAAATAACAAGAAACCTAATAAGCCATTTAATAAGAAATGTTCAAAATCTATTTCTGTAAGTTGAGTAACGGCTATTTCTCGTAATTGAGTAAAGCCATTTTTACCTGCAATAACAATAATCAGTGATAATAATAACGATCCAGCGGTGATAGCAATGGTATTTTGCCATTTACCTAATTTACTATTAACGAAGGTAATTAACATTGCTGCTGCAGCGAGGAAACAAAAGGTGGCATAAACTGTCATAGTAATAACCTGAGGTATAAAGAAAGTGTGAATATAATGCGAAATTGTATCAAATACCATGCTTAGTTCATTCTTTTATAAGCTTGTTGTCTGTTTTTTGACCATTATTGATAACATCTTTAATGGAACAGTGATTATTTACAAAATAATCATCTAGTCAGCTTTTATTTTCCTCTTTTGATAATATTTTCACTGTCTCTTTGTGAGCTAGATCAACAATTCTTCCCTATTTATCTCAACCTTAAATTTAGGTCAATTTAATTTTGTGCGAGATCGACCATGGGCAACGTAGTAGATCCTCACTTTAAATTACTCATTTCAGACATAAAAAAAATAAAAGTAATAACTAAGTTATTGAAAATAAATAGTAAGTTTGTTTTTTGTTCACTTAGTTGGCTATATATTTCTTATTTATTGGGTTTTATTTAATAAATGCATCGTATTATCTCTTCCGCAAACAAGGACCGTAGATGATTTATAGGATGTAAATCGGCAATGGACAGCAAGGAAACAACAGGATGTTGTTAAAGGGTAAATAGAGATTACTTATCCTATCAGGATGATAAAAGGACACTTCAAGGATTGGAGTTAGATAAGCAGGATGTTTATCGTTAAGGAAGAACACGGAAGATATTACAGGACGTAATAAGGACGCTTCAAGGATTGGAGTTAGATAAGCAGGATGTTTATCGTTAAGGAAGAACAAGGAAGATATTACAGGACGTAATAAGGACGCTTCAAGGATTGGAGTTAGATAAGCAGGATGTTTATCGTTAAGGAAGAACACGGAAGATATTACAGGACGTAATAAGGACGCTTCAAGGGTTGATGGAGTTAGATAAGCAGGATGTTTATCGTTAAGGAAGAACACGGAAGATATTACAGGACGTAATAAGGACGCTTCAAGGACTGGAGTTAGATAAGCAGGATGTTTATCATTTAAGGAAGAGCACGGAAGATATTACAGGATGTAAAAAGGACACCTTCCAAGGATAGGGAGCAGTTAATAAGCAGGATGTTTATTAAATATGGATGTGTCATGGAAGAAGCCAGCAGGATGTTGGATTGATGAACTGGATGTTTATCGGATAAGGATATGAAACAAGGAAGAAGCTCAAAGGATTTGGGAAGAGGATGCCTAGTATGGCAGTAGTCAAATGGATTTATTGCATGGAGCAACTTCTATCATGGATTTGATAGTGTGACTAAATTAGGGCAGCTTCGGCTGCCCTTTCCTGTTTTTACGTATTAGAAAAGCTTTTATCATATCGGACCCTGTTCTGAAATTTGTGTAATTACCTATCATTAACCTTGCCACTATTCTTACCATTCCTTACTGCAATCAGATCGATGACTAATAGCAATGGAATTAAATAAGTGATCAGAAATTGCGCAGGAAAAATTAACACTAATAAGGCGTGAGTTGTAGAAGATAGTTGTTCTCACTTCAAAACTCAGAACGCAGTTAGGGGGGGATTTTAACCAGCAAGAATGATTACCTTATTAATTCTTTTGGTATAAGCACATCTTTAATATTTATTCGCTTATGTATACCCGTTACCATTCAAGGTGCAAAATTCAGAAAACGGTGGAAGTGAACAGATGCTAGGTAGAAAGAGAAAGATCTAACAGGTTAAATTGACACTTTCTAACAACAAAGGTGTTTACTTCATAGCCTGCCCTCTAGGTTGTTAGCCTGCGTTGCAACCTTCGATAAGGACTCTCCATTGTCATCATGTTGCGCCTTGATTTGGAGCCCAAGCTAATGACTGAACAAAGCACTTTGAACTGTAATGAGTATATATGCCGAAGAAATTAGATTATTGATCATTGATTATTGGTGATTCAAAACGTACCCTTAGCTCTTTTTATGGGTGAATAATATGGCCACTTTCTCTGCTGTCGAAGTTCCTTTTAACTATCGTAATACTTGCTGGTTTTGTGGTGAGCCAAGCGATAAAAAAATTAAGTTCCCTAGGCATGAATACGAAATCAATATATTAGATCACCAAGCACTGAGTTTACCTAGTTGTAAAGAGTGTGCGAATATCGTAAAGCGTTCTGCATTTCCTTCTATTTACAGTTATCGTGATGCTGTTAAACAAGCTCTTACTGCCAAACATCAGAAAGTGCTTAGTATCGGGTCTAATTGGACGAAACAAGAGTTAGAAGAGTCAGAGTTTGAAGGTAGTGCGTTTGAAGGCTTCAAGCGTAGTGCATGGCCTATGTTTGAAATGATGCAAGCGCGTATTAATTATCAAGGCTGGCCACTTGTTATTAACAATGAGTTATTAGCAGTGGATAGCGATAATGAAAGTTTTGAATTTGATGGGGTGCAATACGTCTCTTTAGATGACGCAGTAACACATGCAGTTAAAACATTTTTCTTAGATGAAGCATTGTTTACAAGAGTTTTGAGTGTGTTAGGTAAAAAGAAGTTTAGCCAAGCAATCCGCTTATGTCGTTTGTATCCAAACTTAACGCCTAAAACTCGAGAAGATGTGTTCTTAGAAATACTAGATAGCATTGGTATTTAAGGTTTTCTAATAAGGTCCTCTAATAAAGAATATTTTTACTTGCAAAGGAAAGTATATGACTGATAAAAAAGAAATAAATAAAGCTAACAAACCGAGCGAAGAAGAGTTACAGCAATGGTTAGATGGCGTTCACTTTGGCAGTTGTTGTAGCGACCCTGTGGCATCAGACAATGAAGAGCCTAATAAAGATAAAGCATGTGGAATAGATAGCAAAGCGAGTACAAAAGTTAATAACAAAAAGTAAGATATATTGAGTACACGTTTCTTAATTAATATTTAATACTAGTCAGTGTTGATATAAAAAAGCCTAACAATCAAACGACTGTTAGGCTTTATAGAATTATTCAGTTTATAAAGAAAAGCGTCTTATTTAGCTTTTTTGTTACGACGAGCGAAACCAAAACCTAATAGAGATAAACCTAATAATGCTGCACCAGCTGGAGCTGGAATAGTAGTTGAAGAGAAAGATACATTCGTACTTCCGCCATTTGCAGTTATTACCCATGTACCTGCAGTGTCATCTAAGCCTGCAATAGAGCTAGATATAGTACCTAAACCACTCAATTCTAGAGTGCTGTTAAATGCATTTACTAGTACATTTGTTATCGTAAAGGTGAAATTACTAGTAGTCCATAAAAGATTAAGTGGTGTGCTTGCATCGAAATTAGTAAATGCCACTGCCCCACCAAGTTCAGGTGTAAAATCACCTGTTACAAGAGAAGGATCAGATACAACGCTTGAATAAGGGCTAAAAGTAATTGTACTAACAGTTGTTCCTGATTTAACCACGGTAGCTGTACCTGTAAAATCAATTCTACCTGTAATAGGCACAGCAGATGCTGTATTAGATACTAATAAAAATATTAGTGAAGTTATTGCTAAAGAAATAATTTTTTTCATGTGTTCTCTCCTTCGTATAAATGGATAATTCCATATATAGTAATGGAGCATATAATATGCCAACTTTTAAATTTGTTGTTTTTCAATAACTTAATTCAATTAAAAGGTGTTTTTTGTGCTTTTTATTTGATATTTTATTTAAGTTGTAAAGTTATTCAACAGTGTTTTTGGAGTATAAATAAATTTGTAGTTTAAGTTTTAAGCATTAATTTATTTATGAGGAATATGAAATTATCGTAACTATTTGTTTTTAATGTAATTTGTTTTTCAGTGATCTTTTGTTTATAACTACTTTTGGTTAGTTTAAATTTTATATTTAAAAGATATTCGTTGAGATAATTTAGTGTAAGGTTTTTCGATATCTAATTGTGAATAGTTTGTTTTTTGTTAATTAAATTTATATTTTAATTTGTAATTGTTTGATTTAAATGAATTTTAAAGTATTTTTTGATTCAGTGATTAAATACTATTTTATAATCGATGACCATCCACTTATAATCAGAACATCATTTTATTATCGAGGTTATTCAATCATTTTTTATCAATTTTTGTATAGAATGATTACCAATGTTATTCGATAATAAAGTTTGTATTTAAGCAATTTAAAAACTTAAACGTATTTTTTGAAGCTTTGGCGGAATGTCGTGTGCTAAAACATAATTTTGATAAGATTGATCGCTATTTAACGGCAACGAAACAATACTGGCACTATAATGCTTTCATGTTAAATGATTACCCCACCTTTTCAGGCAATAGCGCATTAATTAACTTTTTACACCGTATCGATGATAATAAATTACTGAATTATCAGAAAAACCCTGCTTCGTTATATCCATTATTAAAGCAATTTATTCCCGAATTATTGAATATAAATGATCCACTTTTTGATATTAACAATAACAATCTTACCCATGATCTTGATATGCCTTTTTGGTTAAAAAAAGGGATTAAAGGGCGAAAATGGATACAAATAGATCGATTTTCTAATTCTATAGATGAGACGCTTCCTGTTTTAGAGTGGTGTGCTGGTAAAGGGCATTTAGGGAGGTTGATTCATTATAAGACAAAAAATGAAATCAGTGCAGTGGAATGGAATGCTGAGCTATGCAATCAAGGCCTGGCATTAGCCCAACAACAATCTATATTACAACCTTTCTTTGTTGCTAACGTTTTGTTGGGAGAGGGGAACCAATTACTTAATAAAGAACAGCATGTTGTTGCTTTGCATGCTTGTGGTGATTTACATGTACATCTTATTAATGGTGTTAAAAAAGCATTAACAGAAAAAGTAACCATAAGTCCATGTTGCTACCATTTGACTGAACATGACAGTTACCAAGCGGTGTCCTCTTATGCTTTACAACAAAGCCAATTGTTGTCATCAATCACTTTAAGCAAGCAAGACTTAAAGTTAGCAGTGACACAACAAAGTACGTCTGGAGAAAGGCAAACACAATTAAATGATCAAGAAGTTTGGTGGCGTTTAAGTTTTGATTGTTTACAAAAGGCACTTTTAAAAACAGAAGACTACTTAACCGTACCTAGTTTTCCCAAAACGTTGTTATCCAATAACTTTAGAGATTTTGCAGAATGGGTTAAAGCATATAAACAATTGGATATTGAATTACCAGCCGATTTATCGATGTATTTAGTGCAAGGTAAAGTGCGTTTTAATCGCTTAAGACGCGGTGAGTTAGTATCACAATTCTTTCGTCGCTCCTTAGAGTTATGGTTAGTTTATGACCGTGCATTAAGTTTGCAAGAGGCGGGTTATCAAGTGAATATATCAATATTTTGCGATGCCAATATTACTCCCCGTAATCTTTTAATTCAGGCATCACGTTAACTTTTTAATGGTGTTTTTTTAAATCTTAATTGGCTGAACATTAAAACTAACAACCCTCCGATAACGCCCCATATCACTGAACTCAATCCCCACAAAGCAATGGGAGATGCTGTAATGAGTAAGGTGATCACTGCTGCTTCGTTAATGTGTTTAGATTTACTATTAACACTTTGCTGTAAGCTATGAGTAATGGTACCAAATAATGCAATACCCGCTAAGGCTAATATTAATGACTCTGGTAGTAGGGCGAACCAAGCAATGATATAGGCAGCTAGCAACCCTAAAATAATATAAAAAATACCAGCCCAAATGCTTGCCCAATAGCGTTTATTAGCATCTTTATGTACCTCTTCAGTCATACAAATTGAAGCACTAATAGCTGCTAGGTTGAGTGCATAACCACCAAACGGAGCTGCGATAATATTAAATAAACCAGTCAGTGATAAAATTCGCTTAATGGGGACTTGGTAACCAAAACTTTGCAGCATGGCTATGCCTGGTAAGTTTTGAGCGGCAGTAGTGACAATAAATAAAGGCAAACTTATCCCCACAATGACTGACCATGAAAATGCAGGTTTGATAAACTGCCACTCACTCCATTGCCATTCAATCACTTTACTTTCAATTAGTTGTAAGTGCCAAGCTAAGATTGCTGAAATAACGATGACAATTAATAAGGTCCATTGTGGTATCAATCTTTTTGCTAATAAATAACTGATAAACATGCTAATAATTAAAATTGGTTGAAGTTCCATTTGTGTAAAAACAGCAAAACCAAACTTCAATAAAATACCAGCCAACATTGCTGATGCTAATTGTGTAGGTAACCATTTAAATAATTTATCCAATGGTATTAATAGTGGGAAAATAAATAGCAACAATGCACAGACAATAAAACCACCAACGGCTTGGTTAAGGTCAAAGCCTTGTATGTTGGCAATCAGTAATGCGGCCCCTGGCGTAGACCAAGCAATAAGTATTGGAATGCGATAACAGTATGAAAGTAAAATACTTAAAATACCCATACTTGTGCCTAGTGCAAGAAGCCAACTTGCCACAAGATGGCTGTCACCACCTAAATTGATTACCAATTGGTATATTAATGCTATCGAGCTAGAAAATCCGACGATCACAGCGACTAACCCTGCACTCATTGCTGCAATTATTGAGTTGACCTGTTGGAAAAGTGTTTTCATAATAGCCTTGTGCGTTTTAACGTACAAAAAACAAAGTTAACATTGGCTGTTATAACGTACAAGGTAAATATGTCTGATTCAATCAATAAAACAGTAGCCACACAGCTGAAAAAAATTCGAGCTAATAAAGGCTGGAGTTTAGAGGTAGCAAGTCAACATTGTGGTGTTTCCAAGGCAATGTTAGGACAAATAGAACGAGGTGAATCAAGTCCGACAATTGCTAAACTATGGAAAATAGCGACAGGTTTTGAATTACCTTTATCAGAGTTTTTAGGGCAAAAGAACCCCTTAGATAGTGGCACTAAAGGTTTTAATCAAGAACATACTGTTAGTATTGAAACTATTTTCGAATATGATCAAAGCACCGGTATTGAGATGTTTGAGCTATGTTTTACAGTGGGTCATGAGCAACATTCAGAGGCTCATCAAATAGGCGTTATAGAGCATATTGTCGTCACTAGTGGTTGCATGGAATATTTTGCTGGTGGACAATGGAATACATTGAATACAGGCGAAAAAGCTAAGTTTAATGCCGATCAGCCTCATATTTATCGTAATACTGGTGATATCCCTTTACGTTTTTTCAATATTATTCATTATTCTTAATATAAACACTTAATATAAAAAAAGTTAATATAAAAAATCCTTAACAGAGAAAGTTAATTACAAAGCAATTTCTTACAAATAAATGGCTTATAAAAATAAGGTTCAAAAAATTAATGAATATCATCAAACGTTTGTTAGTCGTGTTTCTTGGATGCACTGTTTATACCATTGCTTATGCCGATCAAGCTCAACGAATCAGCAAGAAAGAAGCGAATGCCGCTTTGCAGCTTTTACAAACTGAAAATATCCATGTTATTCAAAAGCTATGTAGTCCATGTGGTGATGTGTTGCCTGAAAATATTATTATTGACCAAGTGGCAATACAAGACGCTAATTACAAAGGCTTATGGGAATTGACCGTTAATGGTCAAGCTATCGATTTGGCTTATTATTATGTGCCTGTAAAAGAGCGTTGGAAAAACTTTGCCAGAGCGGTAGATATTTATGTTGATGATATGCCTAAGTATTTAGATAACATTTCTCTCCAAGCCAAAGTGGAAGACAGCAAAGGTTGGTACATTAATAAAAAACAGAAAATGATTATTACTAAAGAAGTCGTTAGCGGATCATTAGTCGCTATATTAGGCAGAGGATCATATCAAGATTTGAGTGTGTTCTTTCAAGCAAGTGCAGAAAAAGGCTGTGAAGATGAATCTCTTCAGAAATCTCAGTCAGTACCTATGTATGTTAATGGTGATTTAGTTAAATTCACTCTTTTATGTAAAGAGAAAATAGTGGCGTTTTATGCCGATACAGAAGAAGGTAATGACTTTGTGCTTGATCAATTCATGAAGAGTACAGTGGTTAAATTAAAGCCTTATACAGGCGAAGAAAGCTTTGTATTTAGTGCTAAAGGTTTTAAAGAGTTATATGAAAAAGCGACGACTCACTA
This sequence comes from Psychromonas sp. SP041, assembly GCF_000470315.2. Lineage (GTDB taxonomy): Bacteria > Pseudomonadota > Gammaproteobacteria > Enterobacterales > Psychromonadaceae > Psychromonas. The sequence goes on along the minus strand of NZ_CBRF02000008.1, from coordinate 33,591 downwards.
GTGCTTAAATGTATTGTTATAAGCGTAAAGTTATAGCTGAGATGGTGTCAATAAGGGAACAGAATGAGTCAAACGACTATCTATTATTTAGAAATGAACCAAGCGGAACAACTTAACGAAAAACCAAAAGTTGAAGACTTAACTCTTTCCGAAGCCATTATCAAAGAATATCGCTTTAATCGTTTCTTATATTCTTTGGTAGGCGAGAAATGGCAGTGGTTGGACAAATTAAATGAGTCTGATGAAAGTTGGAAGTCCTACGCTGAGCGCGATAATTTACGTACTTGGGTGGCGTATTATCAAGGTGCTATCGCGGGTTATTTTGAGTTAGAAGTAAGTGAAGAACAGGAAGTTGAAATTAAATATTTTGGATTGGCACCTACTTTTATTGGTAAAGGTTTTGGTGGCTATTTATTAACGTATGCAATTCAACAAGCTTGGACTGTTTGTAATGCTAAGCGAGTTTGGGTGCATACGTGCAGTTTGGATCACCCTAGTGCACTCGCTAATTACCAAGCGAGAGGGTTCGTTTTATATCATCAAGAAATAGAATAAACATGGACATTACTACCTCCTAGTAACACCCTAAGGCCTATTACCTAACGTGTATTACTTAACGGCTATTAATAGTGCTCTTTTAAAGTGATGATAAAAAATAAAAGTAGTTTTACAGTCATCATTTTACCGCCCTTGATGTATTTTTAGAGATAACCTATGCCAGCAGGACTCTGTTTTATAATCGCTACTTTTTTATGGGGTAGTTCCTTTGTTGCTTTGAAAGCGGCGATTGATATTTACCCTCCGTCTTTTGTTATTTTTTTACGGATGTTAATCACTCTTCTCATTTGTCTATGTTTGTGGCGTTGGATAAAACGTTTTGAGTATCAACAGGGCGATTGGAAGTGGTTGTTGGTTATGTCGTTAGCTGAGCCGTGTTTATATTTTTTATTTGAAGGTTATGCAATGCAATATACCTCTGCCTCACAGGCTGGCATTATTGTCTCTTGCTTACCATTAATGGTGGCCTTGTTTGCGTTCTTCTTAATTAAAGAAAAACTCAGTAAGCAGATCATTATAGGTTTCAGTTTGTGTATTGCGGGCAGTATTTTGTTAAGTATGGTTTCTCCTAATACGGATCATGCTCCGAATCCTTTACTCGGGAATACGTTAGAATTTTTAGCCATGGTATGTGCTGCTTTCTATGTTGTTAGTATGAAAAATTTATTGAATAGATACTCCGCTTTGTCATTAATCGCTTTACAAGGTTTTTCAGGTACCGTGTTTTTTGCCCCTTTTTTATTCTTTATTGAGTTACCACCACTACATGATGTTAATGCGTTAATGAATATTGTTTATTTAGGTTCTGCGGTGACACTAGGTGCTTATGGGATGTATAACTATGCACTTGCAAAAAGCTCAGTATTAACCGCCGCAGCTTATTCAAACTTAGTCCCTATTTTTGCTTTGTTATTATCGGCATTATTACTAAATGAGATATTAACACTTTGGCAATGGGGAAGTATTTTTGTTGTTTTTACTGGTATCGTGGTCAGTAAACGCCATGCTAACGTTAGCCAAAACATACAAACTCAATAGCGATTAAGGTAAAGCCATTATGAACTATCTTGCACATTTACATATAGCGGCTTCTACCAATACGAGTTTTAGTGGTAATTTTTTAGGAGATTTCGTTAAAGGCAATCCTGATGGTCAATTTCCTACTAATATAGTCCAAGGTATCCGTTTACATCGTTATGTCGATAGTTTTACGGATAAACACCCACAAGTACTCGCTGCTAAATTACTATTTCCTAAAGTATTACGGCGTTACGCGCCTATTGCACTTGATATGTTCTGGGATCATTTCTTGGCTCGACATTGGACCACTTTTCATCATTTAACTTTAGCTGAATTTTGCCAATTAGCAGAACAAAAGATTGTGAGTGAAACACAAGCAAAGGACGTTATTTTACCAGAACGTTTTGAACGTATTAATGGTTGGGTTTGGCAAGATAAGTGGCTCGAGTCCTATCAAAAGATAGAAAATATTGAATATGCTTTAAAACGTATGGCAACACGAAGCGAACGAATGGCACCTTTAGCTGAAACAGGAAAAGTATTGAGGGAAAATTATGTAGATCTGAGTGTCGTATTTTTTGCTTTATATGAGGATGTGTTAAAAGCAAGCCAAGAATTTATAGAGGTTAAAAAGTAAGTGACTATTCACTTTTTAGTTGTTGTTTAATTTTTTCGATACAAAAAAGGAGACGAAATAGTCTCCTTTTATAAAATCGTATTATTAAGCTTAAGCTACTTTAAACCTAATTAACTATAAGTAATTTTTTAGTCTTCTCTAGTAAACAAGTGTGCGATATTTTTTAAGTCGCTTTTACCTTCAGAAATTTCTTTAGGTGACAAACCTGATACTTCATGTGGGAACACTAACCATTCATCTGATTCATGAATATAGTAGTCTGGCACAATAGATACGGCTTTGTTCTTAGGCTTGTAATAAGGCGTTGCTATGCGTACGTCGCGTGGCATATTTAAGCGCATTACTTCATTTAGTTTTTCAGTTAACGCAACAACACTGCGCCCTGAGTCAAATACGTCATCTACAATTAGCAAGCCATCATCGGCATTAGCATTTTCAATAATGTAATGTAAACCGTGTACTTTAATTGTTTTACTTTGTTTACCGATACCGTAATAAGAAGAAGTACGTACAGCGATATGATCTGTCTCTACTTTTTGATAGTCAAAGAATTCTTGAACTGCAATACCGATTGGAGCGCCGCCACGCCAAATACCAACAATAAACTGTGGGCGAAAACCACTATCGTAAACTTGTGCTGCAAGACGAAATGAGTCTTCAAGTAATTGTTGTGCAGTGATAAAGACTTTATCAGACATATCATTTTCCTCTGGAATTAATTTAGTCGCGCAGTTTAAACTAAAAAAGTCCTCTCTGCACAATTTGCATGCTAAAAATCCTATAAAATAATGGCTACACAAGGTAAGTTATAGATTTTCAACACGTTACTATTATTTATTCTGGCATTTAATCGTGCTGCTTTTATTGATCTTAGTGTTAGTAACACTTTATTTAATGATCTGTTTATGGAAAAAGGGTAATAAAATGCAACGAATGATGAAGTATCCTCCGTTAGTCACTCTGTTATTTATGCTCGTGATATATTTGATGGGCTTGTTAATTCCTTTTTTTAATGTTGGTTCACTTGTCTTGAGTGGGGTTTCTGGCTTTGTTTTGTGTGCTTCTGTGTTAGTCATCCTGAGTAGTGGTTGGAGGTTTAAAAAGGCAAAGACGACAGTCGACCCAACGACACCTGAAAAAGCCACGAGTTTAGTCATTTCTGGAATATATCGTTATTCTCGAAACCCTATGTATTTAGGATTATTGGGGGCCTTAATCGCTGAGGTTTTGCTGTTGGGTAATCTATTGAGTTTAGTTTTATTACCTCTTTATATTATGACAATGAATAAATGTTTCATTAAGCCGGAAGAGGTTGCGTTAGAAATTCTTTTTGAACAGTCATTTATCGACTATAAGCAGAAAGTTAGACGTTGGCTTTAAAGGTAGTGTATAAAAACAGATAAAACCCTTAACTTATAAAGCTTATTACGGTTTTATCTGTTGAGTAATGTTAGTGACTATTCACTAACTTGATTAACACTCGTGTCATCTTCTAATAGCTCACGTAAATTATCGAGCGTTGTTTGTGCAATACTCGTTAATGCTTCTTTAGTTAAGAAAGCTTGGTGACCTGTAAATATCACATTGTGGCAAGCAGACAAACGACGGAAAATATCATCGGCAATAATTTCACTTGAATGGTCATTAAAGAATAAATGCTCTTCTTCTTCATATACATCTAGACCTAAGCCACCAATACGGCCTGATTTTAATGCTTCAATAGCATCATGTGCATTCAATAAACCACCTCGACTGGTATTAATAATGGTGACACCATCTTTCATTAATGCAAATGTGTCTTTATTTAATAAGTGTTTATTGTCACTAGTGAGTGGGCAATGCAGGCTAATCACGTCGCTGTTTTCAAAGAGTGTTTCTAAGCTAACGTACTCTGCGCCTAATGCCGTCGCTTTATCTGATGGGTAAGGGTCAGAAGCTAATATTTTACAACCAAAACCTTTAAAAATGGCCATTGTTGCTAATCCAATTTTACCGGTCCCGATAATTCCAACGGTTTTACCATGTAGATTAAAGCCAACTAACCCTTCTAATGAAAAGTTTGCATCACGGGTGCGTTGATATGCTTTGTGCGTGCGTCTGTTAAGCGTCATTAATAATGCAATGGCATGCTCTGCTACCGCTTCTGGTGAATAAGCAGGAACACGAACGATCGTCATACCCAGTGATTTTGCACAAAATAAGTCAATATTATTAAAACCAGCACAACGCATGGCAATATATTTTATGCCTAATGCGTGAAGCTGAGTTAAAACCGGGGCACTTAAATCATCGTTTACAAAGGCACATATAGCATCATAGCCAGTAGCCAATGCTGCGGTGTGTGAATTAAGTTGAGTATCAAAAAAGTTGATGCTGATAGGGTCTGAAATCAATGGTTCGAAATGCTGAATATCATAACTACGGGAACTGAACATTGCGACTTTCATAAAGGGAACTCCATGTTGAAAAGTAATGTTGTAATAAAGTAATCATTCTTTTAATCAAGAACAGCAATACGATAATATCTATTGTTGTTTTATATTTTATAATTGTACACCTTATACGTTGTAACTTAAGCAAAGGGATTACTTTGTTGTTATATAAATAAGTGCATAAATAACGATATAAATTATTTCATCAATAATTAGATTTAAAATGCAATAAATTTAGATCGTTGGCGGTCTACTATGTTTAATTATGGCGAACTTTTTAATCTTTATTCAGTCACAGGCATATATTTGTGCTACAAACTATTTCATTTGGTATTTTCTCGGAGTTTTCATGCCTTTTTTAAAGCATTGTTTTTTATTGTTACTGTTCATTTTTGGTCTATCTAGTAGTGCATTTGCACAAGCGCCAGAAACAGGGTGGATCACTAATTTTAACCACCTGCCTGTTAAAGTTAATTTGCAGCTAACAGGGCAAGTTCAAGAAAATGCTGTGAATGGTATTTTGAATGTTGATTTAGCGAAAGATTGGAAAACATATTGGCGATCTCCAGGTGAAGGCGGGGTTGCTCCTACATTTGAATGGACTGATCAATCATATAATATTGATACAGTTGATTGGTCTTGGCCAACACCTAAACGTTATCCCGTATTAGGCGTTGAAACCGTTGGTTATAAAGATCAAATTCATTTTCCCATTCAGTTACAACTGACAGACCCTCAACAAGTCAGCCGTTTAAAAGGTACGTTAACGCTAGCTTCATGTACGACGATTTGTGTATTAACTGATTACGAAATTGATTTAAGTTTTGATCCTAACCAACTGGCCATTAATGAAGATGTTGCGTTTGCTTATGCGCAAGCGACCAGTAGTGTGCCTATTTTAGTCGACCAACATGCCATTAAAATACAAAAAAATAATGCAAATATTACGAATATTATTAGTTCATGGGATCAATTTAATCAAGAAGTGTCAGTGCAGTTAGTGCATCAAATAGGATGGGAAGCACCTGATTTGTTCATTGATAGCAACGATCCTGAATTAGAGAATGTCTTCTTTTCTAAGCCTATTATTTCCGTTTTAGGTAAACAGGTCACCGCTACGTTTAATGCAAGCAGTTGGGGAGGCGAGGTCGACTTAAGTAATGCCAATGTCAACATTACAGTGGTTGATGCAGATATTGCTGTAGAAATTGCCACTACCTTAGGTAATCAGACTATCTCAGCCGTTGGAGAATCTATTTGGTCTATCTTTTTGGTCGCATTAATAGGCGGTTTAATTTTAAATATAATGCCTTGTGTATTACCTGTATTAGGCATGAAACTGAGTTCAGTCTTAGGCGTCGATGGTAGTCAACGTTCACAAGTACGTAAACAATTCTTAGCTTCTAGTGCGGGTATTGTTAGCTCATTCTGGTTATTGGCGCTGTTTCTATTAGTACTTAAACTGTCAGGTGAAGCATTAGGTTGGGGAATACAATTCCAAAGCCCTTATTTCATCACCTTCATGGTAATTGTTACCGCTATCTTTACTGCTAATATGCTGGGTTTATTTGAAATTCAATTACCTCCTTCAATGCAAACTTGGTTAGCGACAAAAGGTGGCCATTCTTACCTAGGTCATTATTTGCAAGGCATGTTTGCAACATTATTAGCCACACCTTGTAGCGCACCTTTCTTGGGAACGGCGGTTGCATTTGCCTTAGGTGCTTCTTCATGGCAATTATTTGCTGTCTTTACTGCGTTAGGTTTAGGGATGGCATTACCTTGGTTATTAATTGCTTTATTCCCAAGTATTGCATTGTTAATGCCTAAGCCTGGTAAGTGGATGGGCACTATTAAGCTGGTGTTCGGTTTACTTATTTTAGCGACATGTTTATGGTTAGTGAGTTTGCTAAGTAGCTTTATCGGACTGCTTTATAGCATTTTAGTGGCCGTATTTATTTTAATTATATTTGCTGCTTTGATTCTCAAAAAGCATGGTAAACGTTTATTCTTTATTATTTTTGGTGTGTTTATGATCGTGGCTGCTATTGCTTTGATCGTAGGCAGTTTAACGGCTAAGCATTGGGCGAATCCACTACAAGATGAGATTTCTTGGGTACCATTAAACGCACAGTTAATAGAGGAAGAAGTGAAAAAAGGCAATGTTGTCTTTGTAGATGTGACTGCAAAGTGGTGTGTCACTTGTAAGGCCAATAAAATTGGCGTGTTATTACAAGATCCTATTTATAGTGCATTACAAGAAGACGGTGTTATAGCGATGAGTGGTGATTGGACAGTACGTTCTGACTCTGTGACAGCCTATTTACAATCATTCGGACGTTATGGTGTTCCTTTTAATATTATTTATGGCCCAGCGGCACCTAATGGTATTGAGTTATCTACTATTTTAAATAGTGATGATGTTCTTAATGCGATAGAACAAGCAAAGGGGCAATAAGATGACTGAACGTAATCCTCAACAACCTAAAGTAAAAAAAAGCTGGGGAGCACGCATCAAGTCATTCGCAGTTTATGTGCTGTTAGCATTGGTATTAGGTTGGGGCGTTGATATATGGCGAGCTCAATCCATTGCATCTGGTAAAGCGCCTGAATTAGTGGTAACCAGTGTACAAGGAGGCAAGGTTGATTTGGTCGCAATGAGTCAAGATAAACCTGTTTTAGTTTATTTCTGGGCCACATGGTGCAGTGTCTGTAGCTTCGTTTCTCCCTCTGTTGATTTTGTGAGTGGTCAGATGCAAGTGGTTACTGTTGCACTGAATTCTGGTGAAAATAAGCGTGTGCAACAATACCTTGGTGCTAAAGATTATGATTTTACTGTAGTCAATGATCCTAAAGGGGAAATAGGTCGTGAATGGGGAATTAGTTTAACGCCGACTATCCTTGTGATTAACAAAGGAGAAGTAACTTCTGTAACAACTGGGTTCACTAGTCCATTTGGTATGTGGGTAAGAATGTTGTTAAGCTAAGTTAAATCAGGCTTATTCATTCAAAGCCATTATGTATACTCATTATCAACCAATATGTATTATTCAGTCGTTAACTCGGCCAAGCGTAACATGATGGCAATGACGATTCCTTATCGAGTGTTACAACGCAGTATCGGTTGTCGAGTTGGCGACCCGCAGGACTTTCTGATTTTTGCATCTTGAATGGTGACGAGTATATATAGCCGCTAATCTAAGTAATGATTTAAAAGGAATTAAGCCTAATTCCTTTTAAATTTTATAGCTATCTTGGTTTAGCAAATACTTGAGTCCAATAACGCTGATAGTCAGAGTCACTATTTACTTGGCAAGCTAATCCCATCTCAGTCACATCTGCATTCATGATATTAGTGCAGTGACCTTCACTAGACATCCAACCATCAACAACTTCTTGTGCTGAAGTTTGACCACCGGCAATATTTTCAGACACACGACTCCACGTGTAACCTTGTGCAGTAACACGTGTGCCAACAGTACTGCCATCTAAACCTGTATGATCGAAAAAGTTATAATTTGCCATATTATTTGAATGCTCAGTGGCAGCTAATGTTAATGTGCTACTCCAAGTCACTTCTGCTACGGCTGGGTAACTCGTATCACCGCAGGTCTGGCTTTCAATACGAAGTTGGTTAATTAGTGCTAATACATCAGATAAGTCATTTTCACATGTCATTAGGCTGTAATCGACACTTGCTGTCGCGGTATCAGTTGTAGTCGTAGAATCAGTTGCCGAATCATTAACTGAGGTTTCATCGGAAGTGCTTTCATCATTTGATTGATCAACCTCAGTAGGTGAACTTGTTGAGGTGTTTTCTATATCGTTGGCACTCGTTGATTCCGTTGTGCTACTTGATGAATTACCGCCACATCCAGTGAGCATCAACGTACAAAGTAAAGAAGTTAACCAATATTTCATTTTATTATTTCCTATAGGGTAGTTGATTATCTAAATTTTCTCAGTTAGAAATAAGCAATTATATTCAAATCCTTTTTCTGGAAAAAATAGACCAATATTATCAACCTAAGTTCAACCTCTCCTAAGCCCTATATATTAGGCTGTTTGATTGTGAAAAATAAAATACTGAAATAAAAAAGCCCACATTCATCGATTTAATATTACATTAAACAGTGAATATGGGCTTTTTTGTATCACGAATAGTTTAAGCGTTTATTAACTTGTAAATATTGGTCCTGCAGAAAGTAATACTTTACCTTCTACTTTGTCTGTATAACGAGCAAAATTTTCAATGAACAAATGCGCTAGCTTCTCTGCTTTAACATTCCATTCTTCGGCATCTGCATAAGTATCACGCGGATCTAAAATTGCACTGTTTACATTAGGTAATGCCGTAGGCACTTCTAAGTTAAATAATGGGATAGTTTTTGTTTCTGCTTTTTCAATAGAGCCATCTAAAATAGCATCAATAATACCGCGAGTGTCTTTAATTGAAATACGTTTGCCAGAACCATTCCATCCTGTGTTGACGAGATAAGCTTCTGCACCACAGGCTTCCATACGTTTCACTAATTGTTCTGCGTATTGTGTTGGATGCAGGCTTAAAAAGGCAGCACCAAAACACGCTGAGAAAGTTGGGGTCGGTTCTGTTATGCCTCGCTCAGTACCGGCTAACTTAGCAGTGAAACCCGATAAGAAATGGTACTGTGTTTGTGCTTTAGTGAGTTTAGATACAGGCGGTAAAACGCCAAATGCATCAGCTGTTAAGAAGATGACCTTTTGAGCATGACCACCTTTTGAAATAGGCTTGACGATATTTTCAATATGCTCAATCGGGTATGAAACTCGCCCATTTTCAGTTTTACTGGCATCATCGTAATCTACTGTACCTTGTTCATTGACCATCACATTTTCTAACAATGCATTACGTCTAATAGCGCCAAAGATATCGGGTTCAGCTTCAGCACTTAAACGCACTGTTTTAGCGTAACAGCCTCCTTCAAAGTTAAATACACCATCATCATCCCAACCATGCTCATCATCACCGATTAATTGACGTTTAGAGTCTGTTGAAAGTGTTGTTTTACCGGTGCCAGATAAACCAAAGAAAATAGCCGTATCGCCAGCTTTTCCGACATTAGCTGAGCAATGCATTGAAGCCATACCATTGAGAGGCAATAAGTAGTTCATGACAGAGAATAAACCCTTTTTCATTTCTCCACCGTACCAAGTGCCGCCGATAACTTGTATTTTTTCAGTTAAGTTAAAGGCCACAAAATTCTCTGAGTTAAGTCCCTGCTGCTGCCAATGAGTGTTATTTGTTTTAGAACCATTCATTACAACAAAATCAGGTTCAAAATTGACTAGCTCTTCTGCGGTTGGGCGAATAAACATATTCGTCACAAAGTGTGCTTGCCAAGCAACTTCCATAATAAAACGCACTTTTAAACGTGAGTTAGCATTAGCTCCGCAATAAGCGTCAACCACAAAGAGTCTTTTATTAGAAAGTTGATCTGTTACGACCGTTTTTAGCGCAGACCATGTTGATTGATCAATCGCTTTATTATCATTCTTACCTTGATCGCTCCACCAAACAGTATCGCGAGTCGTATCATCTTTTAATATGTATTTATCTTTAGGTGAGCGACCAGTGAAAATACCTGTATCAACGGCAACAGTTCCATTGTCGGTGATAATGCCTTTTTCATAACCGCTTAAAGATGGATTTGTTTCTTCTGTAAATAAGGTTTCATAACTAGGATTGTAAATAATCTCAGAGATATCTGTTATGCCGTACTTTTCCAGTTGTGTTGTTGATAGTACTGTCTGAGCCATGTTATTTTTCCCCTTATAACTTATGATTTTTCTATTAAAAAAAAGTGAAGTAAGAATTTGGAGAGTAAGTGAATTGCGGGAAAAGAAGTGGGATCTGGGTCTAATTCTTGATCAAATAGATGCCACAGAAAAATATCTATGGCAACTTTGTGAGGTCACACTTTTGTATGATAATTAGTGTTTTGGATTTGTAGAAGTAAATAAAATTTGAAGATCTTTTTCTTTAAAAGAGTAAGTTGTTGCGCAATATTCACAACGCATATCAATGCTTTCTTGTTCTTCTAGTATCTCTTTTATTTCTGTTTCATCAAGTGACGCTAATGATGATAAACAACGTTCTTCTGAGCAGCCGCACTTGAAACTAATTGGTTGCATTTCGAATAAACGCACTTGCTCTTGATGATATAAACGGAATAATAATTCATCGTTTTGTAATGTATAAATTTCTTCAGCTTTAATTGTTCCCGCTAATGCACATACATGAGCGAAGTCTTCTTCATGTGTATCACTGTGAGCAGGTAATGTTTGAATTAATAGACCAGCAGCCTGTACAGGAGTTGCTTGGCTATCTGCAAATAAGCTGATTTTAGTCGCGAGTTGTTCAGATTGAACAAAATAATCTTCTAAACATGCCGCTAGCGTGTCTTTTTCTAATGCGACTATTCCTTGGTAGCGTTCGCCATCTTCAGGCGTGATAGTAATCATAAGATTACCTTTACCAATTAATTGTGAAAATGATAACCCAGTAGTATCGCCTTCATAGCGAGCTGTACCACGTACTTCTAAATCTTGGTTTGCGTTAATGACTGCCATGCTGAGTGGTCCATCACCTTGAATTTGTACAGTGATTTTACCTTTAAATTTTAACGTTGCGGTTAGTAAGCTAGTCGCTATTAATAACTCGCCAATAGTATTGGCAATCTCTTTAGGATAATGATGGTTATCAATACATTGCTCAAATGCACTATGTGCTTGTGCAATTTCACCGCGAATTTCAAAGTCATCAAATAGGAAACGTTGTAGTTGGTCTGTCATAATTTCTCTCAATATATATTCTGCAGCAGTTAATCAAAATTCGCTGTGTTACGTTGTGTTTTTGCGTGTATTAACTCACGGCGTTCTTTTTTGTTTGGTTTACGGTCAGGGTGTGGTGCATTTTGTAAACTTAGCTTACGAAGCAACTGGTGTTGTTCTCGTTTAACGACACTTTTTTCTGTTTCCTGATATAACGTTTGTGCAATCGGAGCCCCTCTACGTTGTTCAGAAATGGCTTCTACAGTTACTTCAAATAAAAGTTCTCCTTGGCGTATTGATAATACAGCACCAAGTTCTACTGTTTTACTCGCTTTACAACGTTGGCCGTTATAATGAACTTTACCACCTTGCACCATATCTCGTGCTAAGCCCCGCGTTTTATAGAATCGAGCAGCCCATAACCATTTGTCTAACCTGACTGTTGATATTGCCATAATTTTTAACTCGAAAAGTATATTTTAGTATAGTAACAAGCACTTATTTACTAAACTAAAACAAAATAATGAACCGATTATGTATAGTTGGGGTCGAAAGGCGATAAATCAAGGTATACATGTGCCATAATATTGATTGTAAAGTTGTTATTTTATCGACAACTAGACCTTAAACTTATAGCCTAAGTCCCATTATTGAAATTGTCTTATGATATCTTTTTATAAACAGCTTCGTTAGCATTAGTATGGCAGCAATAAGAATTGATATTTAATGATTTAGTTACAGGATGAAAATAGAGGTTATGATTTCCTTACTACCGAAAATAATACTGGCAGTGATCTGTACTTTAATCGCTTATCAATCAGGAGTCTTAACCTGGTCTTTATATCCAGTTAAAGAAACGCCTTATCATTGGACCCCCACGGCTCAAAAAACAGAAAATAAAGCGGTCGCGTTAAATACTAAAAAATTACAAGAGCAAGCATTATTTGGACAATATAAAGGTGAAAACCGCCAAATACTTAACCAAGAAAAACCAACTGAAGCCCCTAAAACTCGTCTTAAACTCACTTTAGTAGGTATTGTTGCATCATCTGATGCGAAGTTATCAAGTGTTATTATTGAGTATAAAAGAATACAAGATAGTTATTTTATTGGTTCTGAAATCCAAGATACAGATGCAATTGTTAATGAGATTTATAGTGACCGCATCATTATTAGCGTCAATGGTGAAGAGCAAACGTTAATATTAGATGGATTAGAGCAATATAATAAACGAATGAGCACTATCGAAAAAGGGCAAGAAGTTAATAATGCATCTCAAGATCGTAAGAACCGTAAAAAGAAAACAAGAGAAATAGACTTAGATAGAGATGTATTAGTAGAAAATCCAAATAAATTACTTGATTATATAAATATATCTCCCGTAAGAGATGGAAATAAAATTAAAGGTTATAAAGTTAACCCCGGTAAAAATCCAGAACTATTCGAAGATGCTGGGTTGCAACCAGACGATTTAGTCATTGAATTAAATGGGGTCGATTTAACCGATATAACTCAAGCATTAGGTTTAATGAAAGAGTTTCCTACCATGACGGAGATGAGCTTAACAGTTGATCGAGATGGTGAGTTAAATGAGTTGTTTATTAGTATTCCATGATATGGGAATACTAATAAATATTAGACAATTAAATGATTAAAAAACAGTCGTTTATTAATCGATAGCTATAGACTGAAGCGTGTAATGCAGAAACATACAAACAATGAGGTTGGTGTAATGATTTTAGGGATTAAGAAAAAACTGGTCAGATTAATAGGAGCCGGTGTTTTTATTTTATTTACACAGTCAACTTTAGTGCAAGCTGTTGAATATTCAGCTAGCTTTAAAAATGCCGACCTTAATGAGTTTATTAATATTGTTGGTAAAAACTTACAGAAAACAATTATCTTGGATCCTGCTGTACGAGGCAAAATTAATGTACGTAGTTATGACCTTCTTAATGAAAAGCAATATTATCAATTCTTTTTAAATGTATTAGAAGTTTATGGTTTTGCTGTCGTTGAAATGGATAATGGCATCCTTAAAGTTATTAAATCGAAAGATGCCAAAGTAGCCGCCATTCCTGTTATTGATGATGGTAATCAATACAAAGGTGATGAAATGGTTACGCGCGTTGTGCCCGTTATCAATGTATCAGTAAGAGAGTTAGCGCCTTTATTACGTCAACTTAATGATAGTGCTGGCGGTGGTAATGTTGTGCATTACGATCCTTCAAATGTCATTATGATCACTGGGCGTGCTGCGGTTGTTAACCGTTTAGTCAAAATTATTCAACGAGTTGATAGAGCCGGTGACCAAGAAGTTGATATTGTTAAATTAAAATTTGCTAGCGCGTTAGATATGGTCAATATGATCAATTCTATTCAACAAACATCAACTAGTTCAAAAAATAGTTCTACCAGTGTGCTTAAACCTCGTTTAGTGGCTGATGAAAGAACCAATTCAGTTATTATCAGTGGTGAGCCTAATACGCGAGCACGGGTTATTAAGTTAGTTAAATCATTAGATAACGAATTAAAAAATAATGGTAATACACGTGTTTTTTATCTGAAATATGCGAATGCCAAAGAAGTTGTTCAGGTGTTAAGTGGTGTTAGCCAAGGTCTTGAAGAAGCAGGTAAATCATCTAACTCAACAAATAAACAACCGAATGTAAATATTCAAGCGCATGATGCAACTAATTCAATTATCATTTCTGCACAACCCGCGTTAATGTCATCATTAAGCAGCATTATTCATCAGCTTGATATTCGTAGAGCGCAAGTATTAGTTGAAGCCATTATCGTTGAAGTATCTGAAGGGGACGGTGTCAATTTAAGTGTGCAATGGGCTTCTACTTCAGGTCTTGGTACTCAGTTTAATGATAACGGAGCTTCTATTGGTGAATTAGCAGCAGGCGCTTATGCTATTGATAATGATTCAGATGATTTTGAAGACTTAGCATCGGCTATTTCTTCAATTTCAGGTGGAATTGCTGGTTATGTTGGTAGTGATTGGGCAGCAATTTTACAAGCTTTAAGCAGTACTAGTACATCAAATATTCTTGCAACACCAAGTTTAACAACACTCGATAATCAAGAAGCTAGTTTCATTGTTGGTGATGAAGTACCTGTACTAACAGGTTCTACGTCTAGCTCAACAAATGCTAATCCTTTCCAAACAATTGAACGTAAAGAAGTTGGTATTAAGCTGAAAGTGACGCCACAAATCAATGAAGGTGACTCGGTGCAGATGGTCATTGAACAAGAAGTGTCGAGTATCCAAGGGCAAACTTCTGTGGATGTTGTTTTTGCAACCCGTTCAGTTAAAACAACTGTGTTAGCAAAATCAGGTGAAACTATCGTTATTGGTGGGTTAATTGATGAAGAAGTTAATGAGTCTGTTGATAAAGTGCCTATCTTAGGTGATATCCCTTATATCGGTTGGTTATTCCGCTCGACTAAAAGTAGTACTGAAAAACGTAACTTAATGATCTTTTTACGTGCAACCATTATTCGTGATGACGAAACAATGAGAGAATTAAGTCAACGTAAGTATAGCTTAATGCGAGAAGTGCAACTTGGTGAAGATGAAAAAGGCATTGCTCTAATGCCTGATAGTAATGTGCCTCTTCTACCTGAATGGGGACAGCCAGTTGAAATTGATCCTGAGACTTTTATAGGACATTCTGATGCTTTTATTGATAAAAAAGTTGAAAGTGTAATTAAAGAAGCGGATCGACCAATATGAGTGATTTAAACGATGTTGATGCTGCGCTTGTTGATCAAGAAGTCGTTGAATTTACGCCTTCGGGGCAGTTGCCTTTTGCTTTTTCTAAAAAGCATGAGCTCGTTATGTCTCACGATGGTAAAAGTAGTGCGCTATGTTTTAAGCAAGTGCCTACTGTTGATTTATTAGTAGAGGCTCGACGTGTTATTGGCCACTCCTTTACTACTCAGCAGGTTGATGATGAAACCTTTGATAGGCTCGTTGCCCGTGCTTATCAATCATCGTCATTAGAAGCACAGCAATTAATGCAAGATTTAGGAGCTGATGATTTCTTTACGTTAGCTGAAGAGTTACCCTCGGACGATGATTTATTAGAAGCCGAAGATGATGCGCCGATCATTAAGTTGATTAATGCGATGTTAGGAGAAGCTATTAAAGAAGAAGCCTCAGATATCCATATTGAAACATTTGAACAAACATTAGTTATTCGTTTTCGTATTGACGGTGTATTACGTGAAATATTAAAACCACAACGTAAGTTAGCGGCATTATTGGTTTCACGTATAAAAGTAATGGCTAAGTTAGATATTGCTGAAAAACGTATTCCACAAGATGGCCGTATTTCATTAAGAATTGGTGGGCGTGCGGTGGATGTTCGTGTATCGACTATGCCTGCCAGTCATGGTGAACGTGTTGTATTACGTTTATTAGATAAAAACGCCGTTAAATTAGATTTATCAACGCTTGGTATGACCAAGCAAAATCATATTCTCTTACAAAATCTCATTCATAAACCACACGGTATTATCCTCGTTACTGGTCCTACTGGTTCGGGTAAAAGTACCACTCTCTATGCGGGTTTATTAGAAATTAATTCTAGAGATAGGAATATATTAACCGTCGAAGACCCGATTGAGTATTCCATTGACGGTATCGGTCAAACACAAGTTAATACAAAGGTTGATATGACCTTTGCGCGGGGTCTGCGTGCTATTTTACGGCAAGACCCTGATGTTGTGATGATTGGTGAGATCCGAGACCTTGAGACTGCGGAAATATCAGTACAAGCCAGCTTAACAGGTCACTTAGTATTATCTACCTTACATACTAATACGGCCGTTGGTGCGGTAACTCGTTTACGTGATATGGGTGTAGAACCTTTCCTTTTGTCCTCAAGTATTCTTGGTGTGTTAGCGCAGCGTTTAGTGCGACGGTTATGTCCGAAATGTAAAGCGGCTCATCCAGCGACTTCTTCTGAAAAAGTTATTTTAGGTAAAGCTGAAAACGAAGAAGCTATTATTTATCGACCTGCTGGTTGCCATAATTGTAATCATACAGGTTATCGAGGACGTACAGGTATTCATGAATTATTAGTGGTGAATGAAGTAGTACGTGAATTAATTCATACTGGTGCTGGCGAACAAGCCATTGAACGTGAAATTCGTAAAACCTCTCAGAGTATCCGTGATGATGGTCTACAGAAAGTCTTAGCGGGTCTGACTACGTTAGAAGAAATCTTACGTGTAACTAGAGAGGATTAGTGTGGCTACTTTTTCTTATAAAGCGCTAGACGCAAAAGGTAAACAAAAAAAAGGGACTCAAGAGGCTGACTCTGCCCGTATGTTACGCCAACAACTACGTAATGCAGGGATGACTCCGTTAGAAGTGGAGGCCATTTCAGCTAAGCGTAAAAAAGCAGGTAAGGGTTTTCTTCAAAGCAAAATTAAAACGGCGGATCTTGCTTTAATTACTCGTCAATTATCTACTTTAGTTGCTTCCTCTATTCCTATTGAAGAATCATTACAAGCCGTTGCAGATCAATGTGATAAACCAAAAATAAAAGATATGATCTCATCGGTTCGTGGGGGGGTGATTGAAGGGCATAGTCTCGCTGATAGTATGCGTAGTTATCCGATGATCTTCGATAACTTATTCTGTGCAATGGTTGCCGCCGGTGAAAAATCAGGACATTTAGAAAAGGTATTAGATCGGCTCGCTGATTACGCTGAGCAACGACAAGAAATGAGAAGTAAAATGATGCAAGCTTTGATCTATCCGATCGTTTTAACGCTTGTGGCTATATCGGTTGTGGCTATTTTATTGACCTCTGTTGTGCCCCAAGTTGTTGGACAGTTCCAACATATGGGAGCAGACCTTCCTGGCTCGACTACTTTTTTGATTGCCGCTAGTGATGCGGTAAGCGCTTATGGTTTCTATTTTGTTGTTCTGTGTATTATTGCTTCTTTACTGTTTAAACAGTATCTCAAAAAAGCCAAGAACCAATTACGATTTGATCGCTATTTATTAACTGTGCCTATCGTAGGTAAGGTCGCTAATGAACTAAATACAGCTCGTTTTGCAAGAACATTGAGTATTTTAAACAGTAGTGCTGTCCCATTACTTGATGCGATGAGTATTGCTGGTGATGTATTAAGCAATCAATACATTCGTTTAAAAGTTGGCGAAGCTGCTGAACGTGTTCGTGAGGGGATAAGTTTAGGCAGAGCATTGGAAAGCACTAAGCTATTTCCTCCTATGATGCTACATATGATCATGAGTGGGGAGCGTAGTGGCGAATTAGGTAATATGTTGGAACGATCTGCGGATAATCAAGACAAACAGTTTTCAGCACAAGTAACATTAGCGTTAGGCTTATTTGAACCTGCACTGGTTATTTCGATGGCTTGTGTCGTTTTGTTTATTGTTGCTGCTATTTTACAGCCAATTTTGGCACTTAATAATATGGTATCAGGCTAGCTGAACCATTCGTTTTCATAAAATAAAAAAGGATTAAAGAGTGAGAAATTCAAAATCAACGACTCAACAAAAAGGTTTTACCTTATTAGAAATTATGGTTGTTATCGTGATCTTAGGTGTATTAGCTGCAATGGTTGTACCTAACTTAATAGGCAATAAAGACAAAGCTGATATTCAAAAAGTTAAATCAGATGTCGTGGCATTAGAAAATGCATTAGATATGTATAAATTAGATAACAGTATTTACCCAACAACAGACCAAGGTTTAGAAGCATTAGTAGCAGAACCAAGCTCTACTCCATCACCACGTAATTATCGTGAGGATGGCTACATTAAGCGCCTTCCACAAGACCCTTGGGGAAATGACTATGTATTAAACAGTCCTGGTGAAAAAGGTAAGATTGATATTCTTTCTGTTGGTTTAGATGGTGAAGAAGGGACTGATGATGATATCGGTAACTGGAACTTAAATGACAAATAATTATTTATATTATTAATGTTAATCTCGATGCGTAAAGCTAACGGTTTTACTCTATTAGAAATCATGCTTGTTATGCTTTTAATGGGGATGATTTCTGTTGGTGTCGTCATGACGTTACCCAGTTCTGGTAGTACTACTGAAGGTAGTCAATGGCATGCGCAACGTTTCAGTACATTATTACAACTCGCTCAAGATCAAGCGTTAATATTGAACACCGAATTTGGTATCCAGTTTAATGAGCAAGGCTATACATTTGCTTCGTATGACGTTAATAAAAAGCAATGGTTACCACTGGTTAATTCTCGTATCGAAGCCGATGTAATACTCCCTGATACTGTGATTGCTGAATATAACTTAGCAGGTAGTGTTTGGGGGGAACTTGAAGCGGTACAAAATGCAGTTAATAATGATTCTTTCATTGATGAGTCATATACAGTGAATATTGGTGAAGAACAGAAAAGTACTCTTCAGCCTAGTGTTTATGTTATGTCTAGTGGTGAAGTCACCCCTTTCAGTTACCAATTTTCTAATGTTGGTGATGCAGAACATTCAGTAACCGTTAAAGTCGCTATGACCGGCTTAATCGAAATATTAAGTGAGTAATGTTAATGACAAAACGACTTAATAATAACTATTCCCTAAAACATAAAGGCGGTATGACGTTATTAGAAGTTATGTTGGCATTAGTGATTCTAGCAACCGCCGGATTAGCAGTTATGCAAGCAGCATCGCAATCTTTAAATAATCAAAACTACTTACAGCAAAAAACCTTCGCGACATGGATCGCTAGCAATAAACTGGCAGAGTTGAAGTTAGAAGAAAAATGGCCTGGCTTAGCATGGGTTAGAGAAGAAGTAGAGTTTGCTGGTGTTAAGTGGTACTTACGTTATGAAGGCGTAGAAACTGGGAATTCAAGCTTTAGAGCATTAGATGTTGAAGTGAGTGATAGCAAAGATGGTCAGGCACTGGGTTATATAAGGACTTATGTTGCTAAACAATAAAAGCTATCAGCATAAAAAAAATAGTGGTTTTACCTTAATTGAGCTATTAATCGCTATTGCTATTTTTGCGGTATTAAGTTTTTCTGCTTATCAAATTTTACAAGGTGTCTTACGTAGCGGTCAAATCAGTAAAGAGCATGATGAAAATTTAGTTGAAATTCAACGAGGCATGTTATTAATTGAACGAGATTTTGTGCAAATGGTTGCAAGGAGTTCACGTACTGGTAATACTGATGATGATAATTTACAAGTGTTATACACCGGTAAAAATACTTTGGATTCAGACTATGAAGGCATTGAGTTTAATCGTGTAGGCTGGGCTAATCCTCTTAATTTACTGCCTCGTTCTAATATATTACGTGTAGGTTATCGTGTCCAAGAAGGGCAGTTACAACGTTTATATTACTTGCATCCAGATACTGTCTCTGACGAAGAACCTGAGCAACAAGTGATTCTTCATGATATTGAAAACTTAACATTTAGATTTTGGGATGAAAATTGGGTGAGTTCATGGAGCTCATCATCAGAAATTCCAACAGGTATTGAAATCACTATTACTAGTAAACATTACGGCGAGTTAAAGCGTGTATTTATATTACCTAATAGTGTGGTGGGAAATTAATGACTAGCCCTAAAAAACAAACAGGCATCGCATTAATTACGGTATTAATGATTCTCGCTATTATGGTAACCATTGCATCTACCATGACGGGTAGAATGACATCCAGTTTATTACGAACTGAAGGAATAAACTACTCGGAAAAAATTTATTGGTATGGACAAGCAACTATAGAATTCGGCCGTATGATTTTAGAGAGTGATTTTAAAGATAGTGAAGTGATCAGTTTAGATCAAACTTGGGCGACACCAGGTCTAGTATTTCCTGTCGATGAAGGTACGATCACAGGCAATATTGTTGATTATCGTAGCTGTTTCAATATTAATGCCCTTTCGGTCGAAGAAGAAGACGATACTGAACCATTAGCGTTAACGCAGTTTAAATTGCTGTTAACCGGCTTAGAGGTTGAAGATTTTAGTGTAGATGTAATTGCAGAATCAACTCGGGATTGGCTAGATAGTAATGACACCGTAGATCAGTCTGAAGGGGCAGAAGATAGGTATTATGAAGCTCAAAATGTCCCTCATTTAGCCGCTAATAATTTGATGGTTGATATCTCTGAATTAAGATCTGTGCAAGGAGTGACTGGTAATATTTACAATCATATAAAGAAACATTTGTGTGCTTTACCGACGTCAGAACAACTCATTAATGTAAATACAGTCAAACAAGATAAAGCCGAAGTTTTATATGCTTTATTTCCAGAAGAACTAGGCTTATCAATAGAAGACTTTCAAGATTTACTCGATGACAGACCAGCTAGTGGTTGGAGTTCAGTTGAAGAGTTTTTAGAGTCGGATTTATTAACTGATAAAATAATACCGGAAGACGTACAATCACAATTAAGTGTAACCAGTGATTATTTCGAACTATATGGTTCAGCAGAGTTTGATGATCGAACAATCGTATTAAAGTCATTATTTAAAGTAGAAGATGAGGAAGCAACTACGGTTCGTTTCCAATTTGCAGGAATAGAAGACATGATAGGAAATGGAGATACTCAGTGAGTGAACAATTAATTATTCGCCTAGCTAGTGAAGTAGACCAAATTATTCATTGGTTAATTTGGTCTGATAGTGAAAAAGAGATCATTGCTTCTGGTGAGTTAGAAAATGCTCAAGCCCTGCAATTGTTAACTGAAAAAGCACTGTCACGTAAAGTGATTTGTTTAGTGCCTAGTGTAGATGTAACTCTAAAATCAGTGGTAATAAAAGGTAATTTTACACGTCAAATGCAACAAGCTTTGCCTTATATGTTAGAAGATGATTTAGCTAGTGATGTCGATAAACTGCACTTTTCAGTATTGGCTAAAAAAACTGACTTAGTGGATGTCGCTATTTGCTTTAAAAGTAAATTACAAATGTGGCTAGATTGGTTAGCTGACGCAGATATTTTTTGTCATCGCTTATTACCAGAAGCTCTTGCATTACCTTTGGCTGAAGAGGATGAGTGGCAAGCATTACAACTTGAAAAGTACTGGTTGATACGCGAAAGTGAATATCAAGGATGGAGTTGTGATAATGAAATGTTTAATGACATTTTACAGTTACGTTTATCGGATAACCCACAACAAATTATTAAAAGTCATAGCCCTTTACCTAAAAGTATATTCGGACAATGGCAAGCTGAGCAAGTCATGCTACCTATGCAATTATTATCTGAAGGTTGTTCTCAGAATTCTTTCAATTTATTAACGGGTGAATTCGCTGTTAAGAGAGAGAGTAATTTACAACTATATAAATGGAAAGCGCCTGCGATAGCTGCTGTTATATTGTTTGTGGTGTTATTAGTTAATTTATTTGTACAAACAAAACAGTTAGATCAACAAACTTTACAAGTTAAAAAGCAAGTTGAAACGGTTTACCAACAGGCTTTTTCAGATCAAAGTCCTTTGAGATATAGCCGTATTAAGAAAAAACTAAAAGGGTTGTTAGCTAATGCTTCAATTACAGAACAAGATTCAGGCTTATTGATTATTTTAAATGATCTGCTTCCAAGCTTAAAAGCCGTTCCTAGTTTACAAATATCAACATTGAAGTTTAATAGTAAAAATCAAGAAATCAGTTTAGCCATTAGTGCCGATAGCTTCCAAGATTTTGAGAAATTTTCATCAAAAGTACCAACACAATATAATTTTAAACAAGGTGCTTTAAGCAATAATAAAAATCGTATTAGTGGTGTTGTGACTGTGGGGATCCAATAATGTTTGAAGAAATTAAAGACTGGTGGGAAAACACCACTGAACGAGAACAGAGATTGTCACTTATTTCAGCTGTGGTCGTTTTTATCGCTATTGTTTATTTTCTTTTATGGCAGCCATTAGCTAATAATTTAGCGGTTAGTCAGAAAAAGTTAAATAATGCACAACAAACTTTGCAATGGGTTGAAGTTAATTCAAATAAAATTATTGCTGCTGGACTGCTTGATAATCAAGCTGGGACATCGCAAAATTTATCACAATTGATCAATAGCACGGCTAGACGTAATAAAATTAATATTTCACGTATTCAAAATCGTAATGGGACTGTTGATCTTTCTATTAATCAAATCGAATTTAATCAATTTATAGAATGGATCACGACATTGCAAAATCAACATAATGTGCAAACAGTTAGTGTTGATATAAGCCAGGATAAAGTTCAAGGCATGATTAAAGTTAGCCGCTTATCGTTAAGTTATTAATTATTAGACTTTGGATTTAAATTCAAGAACAAAAAAGGTTTCAAATGAAATTTAAAATCGTGGTATTAATCGTGCTCGTTTACCTCATGACCTTAGTGGTTAATTTACCGATGGCTGTGGTTGTTAATTGGCTTCCTAATAACTCTATTAAAATCAATAATGCCACTGGTTCACTTTGGGAGGGGCAGGCAAAGCAGATTGTAGTTAATCGTAAGTTGAGTTTTGATAATGTAAAATGGGATGTACAATTAATGGCATTATTTACATTAAACCTAAAAGCCGATGTTTCCTTTAATAATGGTCCTCAAGCGATGTCTGGTAAAGGTGTCGTTGGTTATAGTTTTTCAGGTATAAGTGCATCAAATGTTATTTTAGATTTAAGCTCAAAAGAGCTATTAACATTATTGCCAATGCGTTTACCGGTTAAAATTTCAGGAGATTTTTCCGCCATTATTAAAGAGTTTACACAAGGAGAACCTTATTGTGAGCAGTTAGAAGGTAATGTACTTTGGCAAAATGCTGTTGTGACTAGCCAACTAGGCATAGTAAATTTAGCATCTCCTGCTGTTGATTTAGGGTGTGATAACGGAGGTATTACTGCTTTTGTGACTCAAGAGTCAGATGAACTTGCAACAACCTTAGACATTAGTGTGGGTGAAGGTGGTATATATAAACTCAATGGAGAAATCCAAGGAACAGATAAATTGGCTCCTTCAGTTGCTAAATCATTAACTTGGATTGGTCCAAAAAATGACAATGGTGCAACAACACTTAGCTTTAGTGGAAAATTATAAAGCATAATTTACTGAGGTATCATTGAGTCATTGTTTGACTCAATATTCCATTATCATTTAGTTAATGCTCTTTTATCACTTATCTAATAATAAAAAAAGAGTCTTAACTGGTATTTAACCATGTATGAATATACACTGTGTTTGTTTACAGTTTATTATCGCGTGGAGATACTAATGAAAGAACTTACTAAACGCCAAGGTGAAGTCCTAGACGTAATTAAAGATCAAATCACAAAAACAGGTATGCCGCCAACACGCGTGGAATTGGCAAGAATTCTAGGCTTTAAAAGTGCTAATGCTGCAGAAGAGCATTTAAAAGCATTAGCGCGTAAAGGGGCTATTGAAATACTCTCAGGCACATCTCGCGGTATTCGCGTTATTAGTGGCCATAAAGATAATGAAGCCGCCAACGAAGGGTTGCCTTTAATCGGTAAAGTTGCTGCTGGGGAGCCGATTCTAGCTCAAGAGCACGTTGAAACTCATTATAATGTTGATCCTACCTTATTTCATCCTGCTGCAGATTTCTTATTGCGTGTTCAGGGAGAAAGTATGAAAGATATCGGTATCATGGATGGTGACTTATTAGCCGTGCATAAAACCCAAAATATCAATAATGGTCAAGTCGTTGTTGCAAGAGTTGAAGATGATGTAACCGTTAAACGCTTTTATCGTGATGGTAAAAAAATAACATTAAAAGCTGAAAATACTTTATTCGAACCTATTAAAGTTGATTTAGAATATCAATCATTTGATATTGAGGGTATTGCTGTTGGCGTTATTCGCACTGCTGATTGGATGTAGATATTCTGCTATCTACTTTGAAACTTAGTCGCTTAAGTAAATGTAGTAAATAAATAAAGCGAAGAAAATGCCAATAAATAGTAATGCTATTTATTGGCATTTTCATAACTTATTTTAAGCAAATAGAGTAGATAAATGAAACGTATAATACTGATATGCAGCCTTGTTGTTGTGGGCTTGTTTTTCGCGTTAGGTGGATTGGAAGTCATTAATCCGAATACTAAAAATAACAAAACACTTGTAACAGGTAATAATGCATTATTTTTAGCGGAACCGCGTATTACGTTAAATGAATTTGCTTTTGAGAAAGCAGGTAAAGTCGCTTTTACTAATGAATCATTAAAAGGGAAATGGACACTTTTTTTTGCAGGTTATACTTTTTGTCCTGATGTTTGTCCTACTACACTCGCTGACTTAGACCGCATTTATCCTCATTTAACCAATGATCATGATACAACAACTCAGGTTGTGTTTATTTCTGTTGATCCTAATAGAGATAAAGCAGAACAGCTGGCAGATTATGTTCATTATTTTAATAAAAATTTTATTGGTGTAACCAGTACACATAAACAGTTGTGGCCTTTTGTAACACAACTAGGTTTGATTTATGGGATTGTTGAAGCAGGTGACACTGAAGATTTTTACTTAGTCGATCACAGTGCATCTATTGTTTTAATTGATCCTGAAGGTAAGTTACATGCCACGTTTAAGTCAGTACCTAATAAACAAGGTATCAATAGTGTTGATATGGATTTAATGGTTCAAGATATCAAGAAATTACAACAGCAATACGTTACTCAAATTGGGGCCCAGGGTAACTAATACTCTCTAGTGTTTATTATGAAAAAGCTTTATTTGGTTCGATTTAATTTAATTGATCAATCTATCTCATCCGCTTAGTAGAGTCAGGCTAAGCGGTTTATTCAGTTAAGATCTGTAGCTAAGTTATTTATTAATGCTTATTAAATCTTTTTTGTCCAAAATAAAGCGCTGCCAAATTCTGGATCAAGTTGGTAGTCAGAAAATCCTAAACGTTTATAAGCTTTACATGCAACTTCATTCCCACTTAAAACTTCTAATGTAATTTTACAACAATCACGAGCTTTACCAATCTCTTCAATTTTTTTAAATAAATGTTTGGTTAAACCTTTTCCTCTAAAATCTTTATGTACAACCACATCGTGAATATTAAATAATGGCTTACAGGCAAAAGTAGAGAAACCTTCAATCGCTGTTAATAAAGCGGCAGGTTTACCGTCATTAAATATTAAAACAATAAAAATATCTGAGCGTTTTAGTAATGTTTTTATTAAATTCTGTTTAGCAAAGTCACTAATATCTTCACCCCCTCCCATAGGATCACAAGCATAATGGGACATTAAACTGAGGTAAGCATCTGCATGTTGTTGGTTACGTAAATCAGCCGTAACGATTTGAATTTTTAACATTTTAATTCCTTTTAAACTTTAATGATTAGCACTTTTTTCAGTTTAACTAATGGATGACATGGCAGCTAGTATAAGTCTTATTTAAATTTTATGTTTTCAAATTCAATTTTAATGTTAGACTTCTAGATGTCTAAACGATAACTTGTAAAGGGAACAGCTATGCCAATTCGTATTCCAGATGATTTACCTGCATCGAACATTTTAAAGTCTGAAAATATTTTTACTATGTCTGAGTCACGAGCTAGCCATCAGAACATTCGTCCATTACGAGTATTAATTTTAAATTTAATGCCTAAAAAAATTGAAACTGAAACACAAATAATGCGTTTGTTGTCTAATACTCCACTACAGGTTGATATTGAACTATTACGAGTTGATGCAAGGGCAAGTCGAAATACGCCCCAAAAACATCTTGATAAATTTTATGGTGATTTTGAGCGTATAAAAAGTCAAAAGTGGGATGGATTTATTATAACGGGTGCACCATTAGGCACTATCCCGTTTGAAAATGTTTATTACTGGGATAAATTTACTGAAATTGTAAATTGGTCTCGCCATAACGTGACTTCAACCTTGTTTCTTTGTTGGGCTGCACAGGCTGCGTTAAAAATTCTTTATGATCTAGAAAAAGTAACAAGAGATGATAAATTATCTGGGATCTATTCTCACAATACTCACCATCACCAACATCCACTTGTTAGAGGGTTTGATGATCAATTTTGGGCGCCTTTATCGCGTTATGCAGAATTTAATAGTAATGACATTCAGAGTAAAACGGACTTAACGGTTTTTGCTGATGCGCCAGATGCTGGTGTTTATTTAGCTGCAAGTCCTGACTGTCGCCAAGTGTTTATTACTGGACACCCAGAATACGATGCGAATACCTTAAACAACGAATACTTAAGAGATATAGAAGAGGATTTAGATCCAGTATTACCGGTTAACTATTTTCCAAGTGATGATATTGACCAACCGCCTCGTGCTATTTGGCGCAGCCATGGAAATCTTTTATACAATAACTGGTTAAATTATTGTGTTTATCAAGTTACGCCG
This sequence comes from Psychromonas sp. SP041, assembly GCF_000470315.2. Lineage (GTDB taxonomy): Bacteria > Pseudomonadota > Gammaproteobacteria > Enterobacterales > Psychromonadaceae > Psychromonas. The sequence continues at coordinate 6,774 of NZ_CBRF02000008.1, read as the reverse complement.
TACGACTTAACTGATTTGAAATAGCAAATAGGGGTTATTTAAGTTTTTAAGAATTAATACAACAATAAACTGGTAAAGGTTAAAAGCTCTCCTATACTTATTTAGTAATAGGAAAACGACAAGGAGCTTAACGAAGAAATTGCTAGATAAATATATATTATTTCGAAAAGGTTCTGTGAAGTTCACAGATTGGTTCTTAACATAGCGTTACTATGGCGTGGAATGCAGTTGTTTAGTTTTCACATTTTTCATAAAAATAAGACGGAGGTATAAAGTTATTTTAAATTTTACTCGTACCAGTGTTCTAAAATCATCAATCATTGAGTTGGTTTACTAAGCACTCATTTCCCTCGATAGGGAGCTGTTTTGGTTTTGGAAGTTAATGCTGGTTGTATTCAAATATACAGGAGCTTAATTATTATTACGTTTTATCACTTTATTAAAAGTGAATGTCAGAGTTAGGAGTTTTTAATTTAAAACTCATTGCCAACGGGCGTTTCTAACATTTACTTTTATCAAATTAGATAGTGGATTGTTTGTAAAGTTTTGTTAATAGATAGCTAATTTTTTATTTCATCAGTTAATATTAATAATGCTTTTGATAATCACAATTAAACTGTTCTTTTATTTTAAAGCGAGCTATTTAGCTCGCTTTTTTTATATTTATTAATTGTCATTTCTACTTTTTTAGCATCATTCCTAGCGATACAACTATCAAAAAATTCATAATTTATAACAGAATATTTCAAGACGTTATCCGCTTTGAAAGGGTTTGCTGATGACTTTTATGTTATTATACAAATTGGTTTTTATCTTAGAATAAGTAGCAGGGAACTCTATGTCAGTAAGCGATCGTAGTGCGTTGATTAAAGCACAACTAGAAAAACACATTCTTCTGATTGATGGTGGTATGGGTACCATGATCCAGGACCATAAATTTGAAGAAGCAGACTTTCGTGGCGAACGCTTTAAAGACTGGAGTTCTGATTTAAAAGGTAATAATGATTTATTAGTGCTAACCCAGCCTGAAATTATTGCTAATATACATCGAGAATATCTTGATGCTGGTGCAGATATCCTTGAAACCAATACATTTAACGCGACGACCATCGCAATGGCTGACTATGGAATGGAATCTATATCGGCAGAAATCAATTTACAAGCGGCTCGCATTGCCCGTCGTATTGCTGATGAAAAAACCGATGAAACACCCGAACGCCCTCGTTTTGTTGCTGGCGTCTTAGGTCCAACTAACCGTACTTGTTCTATCTCTCCTGACGTTAACGATCCCGCTTACCGCAATGTTACCTTTGATGAACTAGTTGTTGCTTATATCGAATCAACTAAAGCACTGATTAAAGGTGGTTGTGACTTAATCCTAATTGAAACAATCTTTGATACGTTAAATGCTAAAGCGGCGGTTTTTGCTGTTGAGACAGTGTTTGAAGAGTTAGGTTATAAATTGCCAGTGATGATTTCAGGTACGATCACTGATGCTTCTGGACGTACTTTATCAGGCCAAACGACTGAAGCTTTTTATAATTCATTACGTCATGCTGAGCCGCTTACCTTTGGCTTAAATTGTGCTTTAGGACCGGATGAACTTCGTCAATACATTCAAGAAATGTCACGTATTTCAGAAACATATGTTTCTGCACATCCCAATGCAGGTTTACCAAATGCGTTTGGTGAATATGACTTAGAATCTGATGAAATGGCAACTCATATTAAAGAGTGGGCTGAAAGTGGATTTTTAAACCTTGTGGGCGGCTGTTGTGGAACAACACCTGCGCATATCAAAGCAATGGCAGATGCTGTTGAAGGTGTTAAACCACGTGTATTACCGGAAATTGAAGTTGCTTGTCGTTTAAGTGGATTAGAAGCATTAACTATCCGTAGTAACTCGTTATTCCAAAATGTGGGAGAACGAACAAACGTAACTGGGTCAGCACGATTTAAACGTTTAATTAAAGATGAACTTTACGATGAAGCGCTTGAAGTCGCGTTACATCAAGTAGAATCGGGTGCTGATATCATTGATATTAATATGGATGAAGCGATGCTTGATTCATTATATGCAATGAAAAAATTCTTAAATCTATGTGCTTCTGAACCTGATATCTCACGTGTTCCAATTATGGTCGATTCTTCTAAATGGGAAATTTTAGAAGAAGGACTTAAGTGTGTTCAAGGTAAAGGGGTTGTTAACTCAATCAGTATGAAAGAAGGTGTTGATAACTTTATTCACCAAGCTAAATTGATTCGTCGCTATGGCTTTGCTGTGATTGTGATGGCCTTTGATGAAGATGGTCAAGCCGATACACGTGAGCGTAAATTTGAAATTTGTAAACGCTCTTATGACATTCTAGTGAATCAAGTTGGCTTCCCACCTGAAGATATTATCTTCGATCCTAATATATTTGCTGTTGCAACGGGGATTGAAGAGCATAACAACTATGCTGTTGATTTTATTGAAGCTGTTAAGGACATTAAAGATAACTTACCACATGCGATGATTTCTGGTGGCGTCTCTAATGTCTCTTTCTCGTTCCGAGGTAATAACCCGGTACGTGAAGCGATCCATGCCGTATTCCTTTATTACTGTATCAAAAATGGTATGGATATGGGGATTGTAAATTCGGCTCAATTAGCCATTTATGATGATATTCCTAAAGAGCTAAAAGACGCGGTTGAAGATGTAGTTTTAAATAAAAATGATAATGCGACAGATGCTTTATTAGATATTGCAGAAAAATATCGTGGTGATGGCTCTGTTAAAGTAGATGAGAGTAAAAACCTAGAATGGCGTGAATTACCTGTTAATGAGCGTATTGCACATGCTCTAGTAAAAGGTATTACTGAGTTTATTGAAGAAGATACTGAACTTGCCCGTCAAGATGCAAACATGCCAATTGAAGTGATTGAAGGTCCATTAATGGATGGCATGAATATCGTTGGTGATTTATTCGGTGAAGGTAAAATGTTCTTACCGCAAGTGGTTAAGTCTGCACGTGTAATGAAACAAGCGGTTGCTTATTTAAATCCTTATATCGAAGAAACTAAAGCGGTTGGAGCAACCAACGGTAAAGTTGTTATGGCAACGGTTAAAGGTGATGTTCACGATATTGGTAAAAACATCGTAGGCGTTATTTTGCAGTGTAATAATTATGAAATTATTGATCTTGGCGTAATGGTATCTACAGAGAAAATCATTAAAACAGCGCTCGAGCATAATGCTGACTTAATCGGTTTATCGGGACTGATTACACCTTCATTAGATGAAATGGTTTACGTAGCAAAAGAGATGCAACGCCAAGGATTGACTATTCCTTTATTGATTGGCGGAGCAACCACTTCTAAGGCACATACAGCGGTTAAAATAGAACAAAATTACGATCAACCAGTTGTCTATGTGTCTAATGCTTCTCGTGCGGTAGGGGTTTGTCAGAAGTTATTAACACCAGCGCATAAACCTGAATTTGTTGAGAAGTTAAATTTAGATTACGAGCGTGTACGTGAACAACATGCAAATAAACGTCCGCGTAGTGCACCGATTGGTCTACCGCAAGCACGTGCTAATGCAGCTAAGATAGATTGGTCTAATTACCAACCTAAAGTGCCTAACAAGTTAGGCGTGCAAGTATTTAAAACAATGCCAATTAGCGTGTTACGTGAATACATTGATTGGACACCTTTCTTTATGACATGGGGATTAGCAGGTAAATATCCTCGTATCCTTAAAGATGAAGTGGTTGGTGAAGAGGCAACCCGTTTATTTGCAGATGCACTAGCAATGTTAGATACAGTGGAAGCTGCAGGCGAAATTACTGCTGCTGGTATTGTTGGCATTTTCCCTGCTAACAGCGTGAGTGATGACATTGAAATATACACAGATGAAACACGTACAGAAATACTACAAGTCAGTAATCAATTACGTCAGCAAACTGAGAAAAAACCACCGTTTGTAAATCATTCTTTAGCTGATTATATTGCACCTAAATCATCTGGCGTTGCTGATTATATTGGCGCTTTTGCGGTAACTGGTGGTATTGGAGAGCGTGAAGTAGCTGACCGTTATAAAGCAGATAATGATGATTATAATGCGATTTTAGTACAAGCAGTATGCGATCGTTTAGCAGAAGCTTTTGCAGAGTATTTACATCAACAAACACGTAAAGATTATTGGGGCTTTGCTGCTGATGAAACTTTAGGTAGTGACGATTTAATTCGCGAAAAATATCAAGGCATCCGTCCTGCTCCTGGTTATCCTGCTTGTCCTGAACACACTGAAAAAGCGGTGATTTGGGACCTAATGAATGTAGAACAAGAAATTGGTATGGAACTGACATCAAGTTATGCAATGTATCCAGGAGCTGCTGTATCAGGTTGGATTTTCTCTCATCCTGAAAGTCGTTACTTTGCTATCGCTGGTATCCAACAAGATCAGGTAGAAGATTATGCAAAACGTAAGGGATGGGATATGCAAACAGCTGAACGTTGGTTAGGACCTAATATTGGTTAATAAGTGAATATTAAAAATAAAGTAAAAGTTTATTTTTAAATTACCCTTTAATGAAACCTGTCACCTTCATCGTGAAGTAATTTTTTCAAGATGAAAATAAATTTGAATAACAGTAGATATATTTTTACTGTTATTCAATACCATCTAATCTTAAATAATCATCGTCATTAATGTTAATCAAATGTGGGTGTTATTTTTCATGTTTTCCATGTTTTTATAAAATATATGTAGCGCTGCTATATTTTTTAAAGTTGGCTATACTTAAGCCATAAAAATATTTTGAAAATAGTATAAGTAAACATTTTAAAGGTTGTGAAGGTTTTTATTTGGTAATTTTTTGTGTTTTGTCTAAAGATTAATTAATAATCAAATTTACTATTTGACAATATTTGTCCATTTTCATTACCTTAGAGGTATTAACTCTTAATTTATTACCCATAGTCTGTTTTTTGAACAATCAATATCGAAAGGGCTGCACCGTTTGATCATCTTAATTGCAGGTCCCATTATTAAGTATGTGATATATATTTATTAGAACTTTAAAGTCGAGTAGGAAATCATCATGGCCGAACAGAATAATTCAGTAAACGAAAGTAATGAAACTAAAGTTGAATTAACTAAAGAGCAGTTAAATCTAGCTAAAGAGGAATTAGATCAGTCTAAAGAAGCACTGAATTCTGTCGAACAGCCATTACCACAAGAAGCTGAAGTTGGAGAATTAAAAGTTGAGGTTGAAAAACCTAATGCCTCTACGCCTTCAGAGTTAAATGAAACTAATACAGAAATTGATGTTAATGATCTTGATGCTATATTGGCACTTGGTGAAGAAGTTTTTGATTTAGATATTGAAACTGTAGCAGGTGAAGAATCCGGAGGTGGTTTTACCCTAGTTGATTTTGATAGAGATGGGCAAGAAACAATTGCTACAACCAATTTTCAAACAGTTGGCTTTAATGATGATTTCACACCGACTATTTTTACCGATGAAGGTGAAAACCTAGATACGGCTTCAGTCAATTCAGTACCTACCTTAACAATTATTAGTTCAAATAACTTTACGGAAGATGATGGTAGTGCGATAGAAGGCGCAGTAGTATCAACGTTTGAAACTACCGATGAAGACGGTGACGAAGTTACGGTGACCTTAAGCGATACTATCAATTACGAAATTGTTGGTAATACCGTTGTATTAACCGACGCTGGCGCTGCATTGGTTAATAGCGGTGAAGATTTACCTGTTTATACCTTAACAGTGAACGATGGCACAGCGGATGGCGAAAGCGTCAGTGATGACCCAAGCGTGACCACCGTGAACGATACCCCAACGATCACCATCACAAGCTCAAACGACTTTACCGAAGATGACGGCAGTGCGGTAGAAGGCGCAGTGGTATCAACGTTTGAAACTACCGATGAAGACGGTGACGAAGTTACGGTGACCTTAAGCGATACTATCAATTACGAAATTGTTGGTAATACCGTTGTATTAACCGACGCTGGTGCTGCATTGGTTAATAGCGGTGAAGATTTACCTGTTTATACCTTAACAGTGAACGATGGCACAGCGGATGGCGAAAGCGTCAGTGATGACCCAAGCGTGACCACCGTGAACGATACCCCAATGATCACCATCACAAGCTCAAACGACTTTACCGAAGATGACGGCAGTGCGGTAGAAGGCGCAGTGGTATCAACGTTTGAAACTACTGATGAAGACGGTGACGAAGTTACTGTTACCTTAAGCGATACTATTAATTACGAAATTGTTGGTAATACCGTTGTATTAACCGAAGCTGGTGCTGCATTGGTTAATAGTGGTGAAGAATTACCTGCTTATACCTTAACAGCGAACGATGGCACAGCGGATGGTGAGACTATCAGTGATGACCCAATTGTAACGACTGTAGATGATCCAACAATTGTAACGTCTGATGCTACTACAACCAATGAAGATACCCCGGTTACGATTGATGTATTAGCCAATGATACCGACGCTGATGGCGTAGTCTCGCCTGTCGCTTCAGTAACGGATGGCAACAACGGCACTGTGACTATCAATGATGATGGAACGGTAACCTATACGCCTGATGCTGATTTCAACGGCTCTGATACGTTTACGTACACTAATGAAGATGGCACGACCGAAACGGTGAGCGTAACCGTCGAAGCGGTTGCTGATGACACGGTTGTCGGTGCTGATTTAGCAACAACCAATGAAGATACTCCGGTTACGATTGATGTATTAGCCAATG
>NZ_CBRF02000007.1 GCF_000470315.2 Psychromonas sp. SP041 | reverse complement strand
GTAGTTTAGGTTGGTAACTTCTTTGAGAATGCCTTTTAGTTTATTGTTGATCATAGCTACACCTTGAATTTCAAAGTAATGATAACTAAATATTAAACCATCAACACCAAACTACAACAGAGCCATATAAGAACATATGAATTAAGTAAGGAGCAAATATGAAATCTCCATTTTTGTCAGCAGTTACTGAAAATATGCGCATGAAGTTTTATGCAGAAAAAACAATTAAAGCTTATGTATATTGGATAAAGTCTTATATTTACTTTAATAATAAAAAACACCCATTTGATTGCCATGATAAAGAAGTAGAGTCTTTCCTTTCTCATCTAGCGAATACAAAAAAAGTCGCACCACCTTTTTATTCTAAGATAATGTCAAGCCTTAGCCCTAAATGCATTAGTTTATTTATATCGAGATTTTTTAGATAAACCATTAACTTTGACGCTTAAGTTTAAAAAAACGAATACACAACCCAAACTACCGATTGTGCTGACACCCGAAGAAGTTTCGGTTTTGCTAGCAGAGATTCCGGTATCAATCTCACTCCCTTGTTATTTATTATACGGGAGTGGGTTGAGGCTAATGGAGGCTGTTAAATTACGAATACAAGATATTGACTTTGATTACCTCTCAATTAATATTTGGCATGCTAAAGGAGGTAAACATCGCAGAGTAACACTTGCTCCTGAACTTAAGGGTGTTTTACAAGATCAAATAGCTAAAGTTCATTTGTATTATCAGGAAGATATACAACGGGCTGATTATAAAGGAGTTTATTTACCTTATGCATTAGCAGGTAAATACCCGAATGCGGCTAAAGAATTCAAGTGGCATTACCTATTTCCTTCGTCCCTGCTATCGATTGAACCAGGAACTAAAAACCTAAGACGTCACCATATACATGAAACAAATATTCAAAAAACAATAAAAAAGACGGCACAAAAATTGAACTTTAGTAAGCAAGTTACCCCTCATACATTACGCCATTCATTTGCAACTCATTTATTACAAAGGGGAGCAGACATTCGAACTGTACAAGAGCAATTAGGCCATACAGATATCCGTACCACACAAATCTACACTCATGTATTACATGCGGGTGCAAATTGTGTAAGAAGTCCGCTATCAGATTTAATGATTGATAGAAAATAAAGTAAGTGGAGAGTAATTGCTATGTTAACAATATTATTTAAAGGCATTAGAACCTTAGAAATAAGAAACTTAATAATATAACTAACTCGCTATGCCCCTTTCCAAGATAGAACTAAAAATTAATAAGGTCACCTGTGTGGCTTAGTTGTCTCTCAGGATAAGGAAGATCTGTATCTTCTGAAACGCTGTAAATAGACCAAAAAATTATTAATTCTAATGTCTGCTATGTCGGAGCAGCTGACATTAGATATTTCAAAATAACACATAAACCCTATGTCGCTTTGTGCCCCTTTCCGACTTAGAAAGCAGATTTTCTATACACGGCCGATGATGAAGTTATTATCAAAATTCATTTTCTTCAATATTCCTTCTAACTCATTAATATCTTCTTTTTCTACACGCCTCATATCAAGAACATATTTATTTTCTTCATCAGAGATTTCAACAATATCATCTCCTAGCGCCACGCTTTTTAGACGAAAGCTATCTTCAATGTTTTTGAATGAAACAGATACACCACGCTCATAATCTTCTAGAAAACTCTCATAACTTGGTGTCCTCATAAGGATGAGACTTTCTATGTCACCAGGATCTGAATCATAAACTGCAAATGATAAAATCAAGTCGATACCATCGTCTTCGATATTAATAAAACTGACATTTTCCATCGCTCGTATTTCACTTATCTCTTGTTTTAAATTATGGCTAAAGGTTAGCATCACAGATGGCAAAAAAAAGAGAGACAGACAAGCCTTTTGCATAAATTCAGAAAAAAGGTTGAATGTACACCATCTCCACCACGTATGGGGGGAGTAAATTTTGATTCAGAAACAAAGGGACAAGACTAAGAAAACTAACTCGCTAACGGCACCATAGCGGCTTACAAAACTAAAAATTTGTGTTCATAATTATGCTTTGCTTTCGGACAAAAGCGAGCGTTATTTTTCTTTCCATGATGATGAAAAAAAATTCAGTAAAGACGCTTTAATATTCACTTCGCATGTTAAAGCTAACTCGGCTTTGCCCCATTTTCAGTTATTGCATCTGATCATTCACAAGCTATCTGTGGTGGTATGCCCGGCTAAAAAATATCCGAATTTTCTCTAATGTGTTTCGTAAATTATCTATGCCACATTGTGTTTTAAGTTAGATTTTCTGTACGATATTTGGTTTGGTATTTGACTTACTTTTTCTCATGACAAAAACTCTAGCTATGTGCCCAGTTTATTCACCTGCTACATATACCACATTGGTCTTAATACAATACACTTACTTTAGCTTATCAAGCGTGCCTCTGATTTTTGATAACATTTCCTTATCCGAACTGATATGGGAGTCTTTTATTACGATAGTTTTTTCTGATTCAAATACAGTTCTAATTTCATTCTCAATTTTATCAATAGTAGCATTTAATATAATGAGATCTTTTTCAACTTGATCTTTTATTGCTTTTACGCTGCTTAATCCATTATGTAAGTGAGGAAATAGCTCATTAATTTTGAACTTGATTTCGCTTTGGTTACCTTTAATTAGTGAATAGTCACCCTTTAGGAACTTATCACTAGAGCTAACCATTTCATTAATGACGAGATTCATAACATCCTCCTTAGACATAAAGTGCTCAGTTGTCTATTAGGATGAGTTAACCTGTATCTTCTGAAACGCTGTAAATAGACCAAAAAATTATTAATTCTAATGTCTGTTATGTCGGAACAGCTGACATTAGATATTTCAAAATAACACATAAACCCTATGTCGCTTTGTGCCCCTTTCCGACTTAGAAGCTATGTATTTATGCCCCAAAAACCCGAACCACAACAACTTGATAACGGTTTCAAAAAGCAAAGCCTTGTTTGAGAGGACGCTTTGCAATATTCAAAAGGTGAAAATAATTTAAATTTATCACTAGCTAAATCTGTGTATTTATTAATTGGCTTTTTGTTAGCTGAAATATTTTCACTTAGCAACACTAACTTCTTCGCAAGAATACTGAGTTAATTAAGTAGAAAGGTCGTTGAGGACTAGCTTTGTTAATTTAAAAGTGTTGAAACTCTAAATAAGATAAATAAGATGACCAATGCTTACTTAATGCTTACTTAATTCTTACTTAACTCTTACTTAATTCAATGGAAACTGTAATAAAAAATCTTTATCTGAGAAAGGTCAAAAGGTACGTCATACTTAGCTACTCTCACCTTTCTCAATTAATTAAATTAATTGTTGCGCATTGTTCTTACCGAATCACATCGACTCTTAATTTATGTCACTAAGAGTCGTCTAATCAATGGAAGTTTATAGGTTTTACAAGCCTAAATCCGATAAGCTTGGGTAATCTAAAGGACGCACTCCATCTTTCCATAATAGTTTTCGTTCAGACTCGTCTATTTTAAGGTCGTTAATGCTGGCATAACGTTCTTCCATTAGTCCTTTCTCACTAAATTGCCAATTCTCGTTGCCATACGACCTAAACCATTGCCCTGATTTATCTTGCCATTCATATGCAAATCTAACGGCAATTCTGTTGTTTTTTACAGCCCATAATTCTTTAATTAATTTATAGTGTTGCTCTTTTTCCCATTTTTGGGTTAAAAGCGTAATAATTTCTTGTCTTCCCGTTATAAATTCATTTCGATTACGCCACTTACTATTTAGTGTATAAGCTGTAGCAACCACTTCTGGATCCTTGGTATTCCATGCATTTTCTGCTTTACGTACCTTCTCAATCGCTTCTTCTTCAGTAAAGTTAGGTATTGGGTATCTCGTTTCTTCAAGTGTAATGTTCATATAATCCTCTTTTGGTAGTCATTATAAATTGACTGATATCCCCTAATGAATACCAAGTATTTAATTATTTGGACAAATCCATTTTTGCAGAAAGAATGTAAAAAACACACTTCCTGTAATGAAAGTGTGCAAGTTAATGTTTGAATACATGGTGGCTATAGGAACTTAGGTGCTTAGCTGCTTAAATGCTTAGCCGTTATGCACTTCAAAATTGAATCTGCCCTATTATTTCAGAGCCTTTAGCTTTTCAATATTTCATTTTTTATAAAGTGTGCGTCTTTCCCTACGTGAAAAAAACGTCCAGAACCCCATGTGTTCATCCAATTTAAACCTAAAAAGTACAATCCTTCTACTGGGCTAACACCGCGTTTTTCTAGTGGTAGTCCTCGGTCATCAAACGCAGGTAATTTAACCCAATCGAAATTCATTCTAAAACCTGTCGCCCAAATAACAGTGCTTATTTTACTTGTGTTCATATCAAGTGTTGCTGGCGTGTCAGGCAGGTAGGTTGAATGAATATTATCGTCTGCAGGTGCTTCAATGTTGTTGTGTTGAATGTATTCTTCAATTTTATCGGTAATACGTTTTGCTGAGTCGTCTGCGTTTGTTAAATGTTTTGACAAGTCGTCTAAAAAGTTTGCGACACCGTTATTTACTTCGCCTAATTGGCCATAAAGTTTCATGCCTTGTTCAGCAAATATGCGTAGGTTTAAATCGCGGCCGCCATCTCGACCAGTGACGTAGTGGTTTGTTGAATGTGGTGCATTTTCACCATCTGGGTGCTTGTCAATGGTTGTGTCGTAGTAGCCCATGTCTTCAAGCCATTGCACAACGTCTTTACCGCGGTAACGTCTGTTTACGCGCGGGGCATTACCGACACAAAGGTGAACGTTTCGCCCTTGTAGGTGAATGTCTTCTGCTATTTGTGCCCCACTTTGGCCTGTACCTACTACCATGATGTCGCCAGCGGGTAGTGATTCTGCATTTTTATAATCACGTGAATGAATATGTTTTATTTTTTCAGGCATATTTTGTGCTGACGGTAAAATAAAGGCTTGGTGGTAGCTACCACAGGCAAGTACTACTTTATCAGCGGTGTAATGGTTTTTGATACCATTACAGTCTGTTGTCACATGGAATATGCTGTCTACTTTTGTAATTGAATCAACAACGCTGTTAAACACGACTGGCGGCTTAAAAGAATCAAAATAAGACTGTAAGTAATTAATTATTTCATCTTTAACCATAAAGCCATCTGGATCGTCGCCTTGATAATGATGACCTGGCAGTTGGCATTGCCAATTTGGGGTAACTAAACAAAATTCATCCCAACGTTCATTTTTCCAGTTATATGCAATTTCACTATTCTTTTCAATAACTAAGTGAGAGATGTTGTCTTGTTTTAAATGGTAACTCATTGACATACCTGCCTGCCCTGAGCCGACAACAATAACAGTATAATGCGTTGAGCTAGACGAAAGTGAGTTTGTGGTTGAATGTGTCATTGTTAGCCTATTTTTTAATTAAAAACGGTAACGTAAACTTTACCGTTTTTGTGTGTGTTAATGAGTTGGTTATATTTACGTTCGATTTTTGACTTTTCGTCGCTTGCGGCAGAGCAATAAAAACCATACGTGCTTTTAACGCGCTCGGATGCAGCGTCTAATGCTTGATCAACAGTGAGCTTAAATTTGCTAAGGTCATACTCAATACCTAATGATAAGTAATTGTGAATAACCGTAGATGGGGAGTAATAGCTTACTATTTCGCCGTCAGGCCAATTTACGGTAAAGTTTACTGCTGGCATATGTAGATCCTTAAAGAGGCGCTTTACCCATACAGGTAAGCTGTTCGTGGTTTATATCCCAAAATTCAGATGATGAATGTTGGGTTTGAATATGAATTTTTCCGCTGTGATTAAACGTACCGACTTCAACACAACTAAGGTGGCTGTTAGCAAAGTATTTATTTAATTCAGCTACTTTTTCTGGGCGAACGGCAAGTAAGAAACCAAAGCTTTGAAAGGCTCTAAGCCAACGTATGTCGTGTGGATTTTCTGGCGCGGGAATGGTGTCTATATTTATGTTTACGCCGCATTTGGTTAGCTCTATCATCATGATTAGCGTCCCCATAATGCCGCCGTTACTAATATCTTTCGCGGCAATAGCGAGGTCTTTTTCAGCAAGGTCTGCTGGAATGCCCCACTGCGCTTGAATTTGTTCGTCTGTTTTACCTTGTACACAGCCCCAATAAGGTAAGTTGCCATGCCAGCTTCCAGTAAGGTCTGACAATATAAAAAGCTTGTCTTCGGGTTGTATGTGGTAACACGATAAGAGTTTTTCAGCATAACCAGTGATGGCGACCGCTAAATTAGGATGCATTGATGCATTAATACTGCTGTGGCCTCCTGAGAACTGAACACCGAACGTAGTACACGCACGCTTTATATGAAAAATTAACGTTTCACTTTGCGCTATGTCGTTATGCCAAAAAGCATTGGCAATGGCGGTTGGTCTTCCCCCCATGGCGGCAATATCACTTACATTCGCCATTACCGATGACCAGCCAGCAGCTCTTGGGTCTTTTTTTACAAAATCAGGCAGCATGCCTTCCATTGCTAATAGCTGATAGCCGCTTCCTGCTTTAAATGCCGCGCAATCATCGCCGGGTAATGCATAAAGTTGTTCAATATTTTCAGCATGTTTACTTTCTTTATAAGCATGTGAGGCCGCTATTTTTATTGCTCTTTTAGCTTCTATTTCAGGCAATGCTTTTAAGCTACGGCATAGTGACTCAAGCTCACCTTCAGGTTCAATATTTGCTTCATAAATAGTCTGACAATGATTCATTGCAGATCCCTCGTCATAAAGGGATACATGTCTAAGTTAGCTTCCATGTGCACATGAGGTTTGCCCGCTACCTCTATTGAACCGAGTGTTTTCCAGTGTACGGATTTAAAATACTTTTCATTTTGAGGCTGCACCGTTGCTAGAAACGTTTGACAACCAAGATCTTTAGCACGAGATACCGCTTCGTTAATAAGCGCTTTGCCAATATTTTGATAACCGCGATAAGTACGCGCAACGCAAAGTCGACCGCCATACCATGTGTTGTCGGCGTCAGAGATTTTATAAATACGCACCGCGCCTGCGATTTCTTCACCAATTGACCAATTAGACGCTAACGCAATAATAGGAATAGCTTCAAAGTCTTTTGTATCTTTCTCTTTTCCCGTCAATATTGTTTGTTCTTGCGTAAATGTTTTATTACGTAATTGAAAATATTCCTGCTTTTCCCATGGAGAAGTCGCGACCTTTACTTGAATATGTTGCGAACGAAAACTTGGAAATACATCATTAATTACCGCAAATTTAGCTTTAGCCATGGTATTACTCCTATTCGTAACTTTTCATTGATGAGCATGCACCACATTTAGCACAGCCAGCTTTTAATGAATCAGAGGTCATCATTTTGTCTTTCAAAATCGGGCCTAAGGTAGAAAAAATACGTTTCAGCATTTCAGGATCAGGCATGGGATGATTTTCTAACGGCGTGCCTGCAACAGGCGTAAATGGCACAACAAACGGGTAAACGCCTAGGTCGATTAACATAGTGCTTACTGAAATGATTTCTTCTTCTGTATCGCCAAGCCCTGCCAGTATGTAGGTACTTACATTACCCCGGCCAAACACTTTTACTGCCGCTTTATAAGCGGATATATAACGCGACATTGGCACGCTGGCTTTGCCGGGCATAATAGCTTCACGTACTCGTTGGCTCACGGCTTCTAGGTGCATACCGATGGCGTCAACGCCTACGTCTTTTAGTGCTTGAAACCAAAAATCATCTTCAGGTGGCTCACATTGCACCTGTAAAGGAATATCAACCGCAGCTTTAACGGCTGTCGCACTTTCCAGTAACATTTTTGCGCCACGATCTTTTAAATTAGGAGTACCGGTGGTCATTATCATTTGCGTAATACCGTCGAGTTCAATGGCGGCTTTGACTACTTCAACTAATTGCTCCGGCTTTTTATGGGCGATAGTCGCGCCACTTTTTAGTGATTCTTCAATAGCGCAAAATTGACATGAAGTATCTCTATTACCGTAGCGTACACATTTTTGAAAGACGGTTGTCGCTAATACATTTTTACTGTGTAAGGTGGCTATTTTTGAGTAAGGTATGCCTTCTTTTGTTTTCAATTTATAAAAATTAGGTTGCGCAGGTATGGTTGCTTTATCCACTAACGTGTCATTTTCATAAATTAAAACGTGATCTTTATTTTCACTATAGGTTGCTGAATAATTTGATTTTTTAACTTGGTCATTAAAAATCGGCACCATGGTAGTTTGCTCTGCAAAATTAAATGCTTTGTGATCGGTTGGCCCTGCACCACCTTTGCGATTTAGGTCATATTCATCCATATCAAACCAACGTATACCAAGCGTTTGAAGGTCGGTAAGTTGTTGCTTATTCAACCCCATAATTACAACTCCTCAGCAGTAATGGTTGGTGCGTCAGTCGGTTTTTTCTCTTGTTGAATACCTGACAATTGACTCATGTCGTGCATATGTGCAGTAGGAGTTTTATCAATCAGTAAACTTAATAGTTCTGGACGACTGTAATGCCCAACAGAATCCATCATGCGTTTACGTTTACTGATTAAGCTTAAATCTAATTCAGCAACACAAGCACCTTCACCTGAATCACTTCGTAATGTTTCACCGAGTAAACGGCCTTCTGGTGATACAATTGCGGTGAAGCTTCCGCCGCTAATGGCTTCAATTGGACAACCAGTATCATCTATTATTTGCTGCTGTTGTTCAGGGCTTAACCAACTAGTCGCATTTACCACAAAGCAACCGCTTTCTAGTGCGTGATGACGAATAGTGACTTCGATTTGCTCGGCAAATATTTCTCCTACTAATGAACCGGGAAACATGCTGACATGAATTTGCTCGTGATCAGCCATTAAGGCATAGCGTGCTAATGGGTTGTAATGTTCCCAACAGGCCAGTGATCCAATACGGCCTACTTTGGTATCTACCGCCGCTAAACCAGAGCCATCACCTTGCCCCCAAATCATGCGTTCATGATAGGTTGGCGTAATTTTTCGTCGATGCTGAACAAGCGTGCCGTCAGCATCAAATAATAACTGTGCGTTATAAAGTGTTTGGTTGTCCCGTTCATTAATACCAACCGATACAACCATGTTTGCGGCTTTGGCGGCTTCTGCAATTTGGTGTGTATAAATAGAAGGTACCTCAACACTTTCTTGCATTAATAAAAGGTGTTGCTTTCCCATTTGGTAGGGAGGTTGAACAAATGAAAAATAAGGATAATAAGGCACTAATGTTTCTGCAAAAACAACAAACTCAACGCCATCTTTACCAAGCTTGTGAATCCAATCGCATATCTTATTGACAGTACCTGCACATGAGTAAAGTACTGGACTACATTGAACCGCAGCGGCAATTATTTTTGTCATCGTTTGTGCCTTATTATCTTATTTTATTAATATTAATCAGAGCTTAGCTAAGTAGAGATACTGCTTAACTTGTCCAGGTATGAACAACAAATGCATTTTCTTTTGCCATTAATAGTTGTAAATCCATTACGTCTAAAGGATTAATTGGGCGTATACCTTCCATTAATGCTTTTTCTGTTTGGCCATATAATGCTTGAAGAGCAAAGCGACACGCGTAAACCTCACCACCTTCGTCCATGAACTGTTGAATTTGAGTGTTGTATGCCAAATTACCAGGGAAAGCTTCTGAACCTAATGTTGGAAATCCACGTTGCACGCCTAAAAGTACACCTGGTCCGTATAACAAAATTTTTGTTTCAAACCCTTTGCGTTGTAAACGCTTAGCTTGTAATAAATTCACTAAACCAATTGAGCCTTCAAATGCAACGGTATGAAATGTAATTAACGCTTTTGCACCTGGTTCAGCTTGTACATCTTCAAATACCTTTTCTTCGTAATCTACGAGAAAATCACCCGTTTTATGATGCTCTTTATCGACTTTTGGCATGTTTAAATCCTCTAAAGTTATTGTGTATCACGTGACTACAAAATTGTTAGTTCACTGACTCAGCTATAGCGAAAACTGTGCCAAAATGAAAATAAAAAAATTACCTTTAAATATCAATAACTAACAACCAATACCATTCGTTTTACTAAAAGCAATAATTACTCAATATTGTAGTTATTACGCAAATTAGTGTTTAATTACGAATTTGAGTAATACAAAGTGTTATTTGAATATAATGATCCGAGTGTTGTATTTTAAGTACTGTGTAGAAAATCGATTAAATATAAGCGAAGCACAAAAGCCTTTTATATAAGGGATCTGGTTGGGGGTGTTTTTATGAAACTGAATGGAAAGTTGAAATAATTACGATAATGAGTAACATTAGATGCATTGAAGCATGATGACCTACTCATTAATGTTAACAATATTAAAACTACTTCTTCGGTAAGGTTATCTTTATGGAACATCAATTAGATTCGAGCGACAACTGGAGCAAGTTGGCTTATTGGATGCGAAATGCGGCTTTTGAACATTGCCCTGAAGCATTGATGCTTTTAGATCCTATCGAAAACAAATACATTGATTGTAATGTAGCTGCGTCAGCTTTATTAGGTTATCCACGGCAAAAGCTTTTGATGATGCCTATTTCAAAAATACATGATAAAGACCTAGGTGAATTAATTGTTTTTACTGAAGAGGTATTAATTTATGGTCGTGCATCAAGTTCGAAAATACACTGTAAAAATTCCAAAGGCGACTATATTTCAGTAGAGTTACAAGCAGCTAGAACGGTTATTAATCAACGTGAATTAATTATTTTAAGCTTGAAAGACAGTAAGCTTGAAAAGCTAAAGTATGAAACCAAAGAAATAAACCGCATTTCTAGTAGTAGCTTATTAGAACTTAAACATTTAGAAAATATGTACCATCAACATAAGCTAGATAACGCATTAATGTTGTCGTCAGTAGGTGACGGACTTTATTGTGTTGATACCGAAGGCTTGTGTACCTTTATGAATCCAGCAGCAAAAAAATTATTGGGCCGTACAAGTGAAGAAGTATTAGGGCAAAATGTTCATTACATTCACCATCATACACATGATGATGGCAGCCATTACCATGTTGAAGACTGCCCTATCTATGCAGCCGTTAGAGATGGCGTTATCTATGAAGGTAAACAAGAGTTATTTTGGAAGCATGATGGCCCCCCTTTTCCTGTTGAATTTACCAGCACGCCTATTATTTCAGACGGTAAAATTATTGGCGCAGTGGTTGTTTTTCGAGATATTAGCGAACGCTTAAAAACAGAACAATATTTAAAAGACACCCTAGACGAATTAAATGAATTAAAAGCACGATTAGAAGATGAAAATGCTTATTTGCAGCAAGAGTTTTTAATCGAAAAGAATTTTTATGGCATTGTTGGTGAAAGCTCATCTATTAAACATGTAATGCAGCAAATTGACCTTGTTGCAAAAACCGATGCGAATGTGTTGGTTACTGGTGAGTCTGGCACCGGTAAAGAATTAATCGCAATGGCAATACATGAAGCCAGTAACCGTAAAGAAAAATCTTTAATACGCGTTAATTGTGCAGCTATTCCACACGAATTATTTGAGAGTGAGTTTTTTGGTCATATAAAGGGGGCTTATACTGGCGCAGTTCGTGACCGAATAGGCCGTTTTGAATTAGCTAATGGCGGTACTATATTTTTAGATGAAGTGGGTGAAATACCACTTAACTTACAAAGTAAATTGCTAAGAGTAATACAAGAAGGACAATTTGAACGAGTAGGCGAAGACTGTACTCGTATGGTTGACGTAAGAATAATTGCAGCGACTAATCGTGATTTAAAACAAGAGTCACTTAAAAATAATTTCAGAGAAGATTTATTTTTCCGATTGAATGTTTTTCCTATTCACTCGCCAGCACTTCGTGAACGAGCCGGTGATATTGCATTATTAGCAATGCACTTTTTACAACGTGAATCACAAAAATATGGAGCAACATTAGTTAAATTAAAGAAATCATCTTTAAAACAAATCGAAGAATATTTATGGCCAGGTAATATTAGAGAGTTACAAAATGTTATAGAAAGAGCAGTAATAACAGCCGTTAACGGTGTAGCAGAGTTAAATTTACCTAATGGTAATAATGCTACCCCTGACATATTTGAAGATTATACCCAACAAGATAGAACGATAATTTCAGATATAAAAATTCAGGAAATCGTTGAAAACAACATGCTAGCGGCATTAGAACAGTGCCATTGGAAAGTTTTTGGTGATGCTGGCGCGGCTAAACTATTAGGCATGAAACCAACAACGTTAGCTTCACGCATTAAACGTCTTGGTTTATCAAGAGATACGCATAAAAAATCATCTCACTTTTAGCCTGTGTGTTGGATGTAATTATCTAGCACCGCTACCCATTTTTTCACGATAAAACTGATATCGTGAAAGTGAAATTCATACACGATATCCATAACCGTCAGGCACTTCATAAGGCATTTTATCAACCTGAAAACATCTCCAAGCAGAAAATAGAATAAAGTAGACAAATATTAGCAACTCACATGCTATCACCTTCCCAACCTCGTTAAATTTTAGTGGTTGATACGAATATATCTTTGCCAACTAAACGAGTCATTCGGACGATTGATAGCATTATTGAGTGGCGTGACATCCTAAAGATATCCGCTCTGATAATGGCCCTGAATACATGATAGCAATCTAATACCAATGGAATTAAATAAGTGATCAGAGATTGCGCAGGAAAAATTAACACTAATAAGACGTGAGTTGTAGGAGATAGTTGCTCTCACTTCAAAACTCACAACGCAGTTAGGGGTGATTTTAACCTGCAAGAATGATCACCTTATTAATTCTTTTGGTATAAGTAACTATACCAATCACACTAATTAACTAATCTATTTTACTGGTTAAAATAACTTATTTCTTCGTTGTAAATTTCATAAAGGAAACAGCCATTAAAGAATTAACATCTTTTGATTAATTCTCCGATAGACGATTAACGAAGTTAATCTTCGAAAGGCTCAATTTACGCCTTACACTAAGTCATTTTTCCTGCGCAAAATTAATGGTTGAACATATGGCAGCTATAGCTGCTTAGTCGTTATGCACTTCAGACTTGAATCTGCCTAATTTTATCTTGATTGTTTTATTGTAAGTTATTGGATATTCTAAAATAAATTAATTAGTTTTATTAAAGGATATTGAACAATGAAAACCATTCTATGCTTTGGTGACTCCAACACTTGGGGATACTCTCCTTCTCTAGAACGACGTTATAACGAATCTGAACGATGGACTATGTTGCTGCAATCTCAATTACCTAATGAATATCGTATTATTGAAGAGGGATTGAATAGCCGTACCACAGTATTTGAAGACCCATTTGAAGCGGGTAAAAAAGGTCTCGAGTACATACTCCCCTGTTTAGGAAGCCATCACCCTGATTTGGTGATCATTATGTTGGGTACCAACGATTTAAAATCCAGATTTAATGTTACCGCGAGCGATATATCTAAGGGCGCCGCAAAGTTAGTTGAACTTGCTAAAAATTTCAATCCAGGCTTTATGAACCAAGCGCCTGAAGTGCTTTTAATTTCTCCAGCACATGTATTGGAACTAGATAATGGTAAAGAAGGCTGGGATGGTGCTCAAGCTAAATCCGAACAGTTTGCTTATTACTATGAGTTACGCGCGAAGGAATTAGGTTGTCACTTTTTAGACGCTGCTAAGTTTATAGAACCTTGTAAAAAAGAGGGAATACATTGGCCTCCTGGGGAGCATATAAAACTTGCCAATAAGTTGAGTCAATTGATTCCTACGATATTACCATTGGACTAATGAAAGTTAGGTCACCAACTTTAGCACTCTTAATTTGTAATTAACGCGTCTGCCCTCTTCGGAGCCTTTCGATATTTGATAACAGTGGTTTCGCCCTATCGGCGTCTCTACTTTATCATCCAAGTAATTAACTCATTTTAAACGACCCGTTTCGAATGTGCATCTATTCACTAGCCTCAACTAATCCAAACATCCTATTTAGCTTTACTAAAATGAACAAATAACTTGGGAAAGATCAGCTGTCCGTTTTGGAGTTGGGGGGCAACCTGGTGGATTAGAAGTTGGTCGTGTTGCAATGGGCTATGCAAGTGGACGAGCAAAAGATGGAATGACAATTATTAATATTAGTAATAACTCTGGCCAATATATTCTTAGATTCGTTACTCATAGTGGTAAATTAGTTGTTAATGGTAGGATAGTAGGAGTTAATCGGGTCTTAAATCATGAAGGAAATTGGAAACTTGTGGTTAAAGGGTTATTGAAACTTCTTGCACACGGTGTTAAACAAGGTATGTAAAATGACAGAGTTACCACAAATAGAATGGCAGGAAAAAAGTAATGTTGATGATGATTTTAAAACAAAAAAAACAATCGTTAAGTTACTTGAAGAACAAATTAAATTCAAATTATCAGACGATGAGCATTTCTATTTTATAGCGCCACAGCCTGCACGAAATGTATCATTACTTACGGAAAAATTTGAAGCATTAAAGTTGCTTAATATAAATATAGATAGAATCAAGATAGTTAATTATGGATATCAAAACAGAGGATGGGGAGTTATTTTTCAAGAAGCAGAGCTACTTGAGTTATTAATTCCATTGTTCTTTGAACACGGATCTGAATACTTAGCTATTACTGCAATCAAAGATACATTCTGGGATAATGATAAAAAATTATCATTAATACTTAACAGTATTATTTTTGGTGAAAATAATACTGTCGATAAAGATGAATATGCAGGGCTATATTTTGAGTGTGGTCGTCTAATTGAATTATTGTAGACACAACATAGGCCAGGAAACATAGAATATGACATCCCTATACTTTTACTCGCCTCATATTATTATTTTCATTGCTAGCAAATCAAAATAGTAACGGAAGTAGGTTTCTATTTAATGGTAAAGCGTGGAATTAAACAAAGAATGGTCGTTATACCCACTTTTTTAAGTATGAGAAATATGGCACTTGCCAATATGACTAGCAAATAAGGTTAACCGTTATGGCTATCCAGCTTTAATTAGTCAAATAAGCACGACGAACACCGCGTGAAATACAATAGTAATAAGGGGAATCTGATAACGAATATTGAAATTAGCGAGACTAGGTCATAACAACTACCTTTTAGTATGTAAAAAGCTACATGACTAAAAGGGAGAACTAAAAATATTAGTCTTCGAAGTTTATGGCTATCTACTACTTTTATCCCAATACTTTCAGCTTATTTTTAATACTCTAATTTAGATCCATTGCGTATTTTTTCAGTAATTCCATTGGCACAATTTCTAACGCTTTAATGTGGGTCCTCGTTAGATGAATTCTGGGTGCCATATTAGCCTTTTCTGCTTCTAACCACCGCGCAGCACATAAACACCAGCTGTTGCCCGGCTTTAAACCTTTAAAGCCATATTCAGGGATAGGAGTCGATAAGTCATTACCTCTAAACCTTGAATATTCTAAGAACTCTTTTGTTACGTTAATACAGACAGTATGCGAACCAACATCATCTTTATTCGTATTGCATTTTCCATCGCGGTAAAAGCCTGTGATTGGATCATCACAACACATTTCTAACGCTTCACCATACACATTTATCGATTCATCCATTTCCATCGTACAATACCTTTATTTTATCACTAGTGAGAAAGCTTACGCCCGCTTAAGCGGACAAACATCGTGGGTTTGAATGTGTAGAAATAGAAAGCAAAGCCACTGCTTTATTTACATTTCAGTTACCGTTTAAATTGCTTATATGCTTTAGCTATTACACTACCGAATATTCTGATTATTAGGCTGATATTTACTAATCCAATCCTGAGCCAGTGACTTCGCTGAATTTTCGCACTCAGTAACAAACCAACGATATACCACCACCTTATCAGTGGCGATTGTGTCAATCAAGGCGGCCAGCGTTTTCTCAAAACAGTTAGCCGATGCAACCCCGACATACATTACATCACTACTTTCATTTAACAAAACAAAAGCACCTTGCTCTTTAGGAGCTTGATCTAACTTTGACGGATAATCGAAGGCGTAGGTTGATTGCTTAGCAACGCGACTATCCTTTTTATCTTTATGACTAAATCTCATGTTTACCTCTCAACATTAATAAGTATGGAACGAATAAATATAGATCGAATAAATATAGAACGCTTTTATAGCGCCTACATTTGCTTTCAATATGGGAATAGAACGCTACGCCCAAAAGTGGATAAATACACGTACGTGCATGACAAATAACGAGGCGGTAGAATGACTCTATTGTCGAGAACATTATGCTGTGCGAAAGATATTCAACCCCACGATATGAACAGAACCATTAACTTAAGATCACAGGGACTCGATGGTATCCACCGACAGGTGCGACTTCTCGTTCAGGTGGTTGCTCATCGACAAAGCTAATGCTGTTGACTGATGAAAGCAGAGTTTGTAATGCGATCCTTAACTCCAAAGAAGCTAATAATTGCCCAGGGCAAGCATGTTTACCTATTCCGTAAACTAGGTTTTTATTCGCATTTTTAATGGGGTCAAATTGATTGTTATCAAACACCGCTTGGTCACGATTTGCTGACGTCCAATTCAGTTGTATTTTTGCACCTGCTGGAATATCCTGCCCACTAATATGTACAGGGCATTTTGTAACTCTTCGGTTAGAAACAAAAGGATTATCAATGCGTAATATTTCATTAATAATTGCTTCTACCTGTTTATTTGAAGATGTTTTTATTGTGGTAATAAACTCAGGGTGTTGGGCAATATGTGTCATAATAACACCAACACATAAAGCGATAGAGCCGAGATCTCCGCCAGTCCAATTACGTAATATAGAAACAATTTTTTGATCCGTTAATAACTCTCCATTCACTGTTTCTCGACAAAGTTGGGCAGTAATGTCGTCAGCAGTTCCATTTTGTTCAATACGACGAGATTGGATAATTTCACGTACAATATCATCAAACTCTTCTGCGACTTTGGCTGTCCATTCATGTTTACCTGAACGTGTTGCCGCATGGTTTTCTTTCATCCACGCTAATAAACGTGGTTCTAATTCTGCAGGCCAACCTAACCATTGGCATTGAGCACGAACCGCGAATACAGCACCAATATCATTAACGGCATCAATCACTTTACCTTTGGGTACTTGTGCAATCAACTCGCTAGCGACACGTTCAAAAACAGGAATAAAGGGTGTCAGTGCTTCATGCGTTAGATAACGATCGAGCACTTCCCGGTATTGAGTATGTTTTTCACCATCTAAACCATTCGGAATTTGTAAGTAACGAGAAACATGACTTGAAAAGCGTTCATGGTCCAACGCTGCTGCCATGACATTGTGGTGTTTTAATAAAACCCATTCACCGCTCGTATTTTTGACAATGGCATGTTTGGTTCTTAATTCATCGGTAAAAGCTCGAACATCGTTGCCTGCGAGAGATAAGTCGATTGGCAATTTTTCAGTCATAACACTTCCTATGAGAAAATATAACTTAAGGGAATCGAGATAGGTAAATATGACGTCATTATTCATGTAGTCATGAATACACATCCTCTTTATCTCGTCACTTTTCAGAAAATGGCTAAGAGTAAACCTATTGATTTAGCTGATAAACAGGCTAGTGATTAAAACACTTTTGAATAGTAAAAGGGCTTTGTATTCTTTGTTATACATAACTAATCGGTCTTTTATTGATCAGAATCAACGTTGTGTTTTTACGTACTTTTGGGGGTGAATAGGGAGTGCACAATACCAATGGGGTCGCGTTTCGTCTTTTGTCTTTTAGTGTTTATGACTGTCCATTACTTACACATTACCTATACGGCTATCCAGTACTTATTCGATAAGGTGTATCAGATAATGATACTTGTAATTCGCGAGATTGAGCCATAAAAAATCACCTCCTAAATGCAGGAATAAGCATTT
The DNA here is from genome assembly GCF_000470315.2 of Psychromonas sp. SP041. Lineage (GTDB taxonomy): Bacteria > Pseudomonadota > Gammaproteobacteria > Enterobacterales > Psychromonadaceae > Psychromonas. The sequence goes on along the minus strand of NZ_CBRF02000007.1, from coordinate 127,726 downwards.
TTAAAAGATAGTTTAACTATTCAAATAGATGGTTGCCCGCTACTTATCAATACTTAGCGAGTCAACATTTATAGAGTTTAGTGTGCTTAATTCATTGATATCGACAATGGATTTAATTTGATAGAGTAAATATTGGGTGCTCATTGTTTTGTAAGATATAGGAGAACCAATAAGGCAAAATTTAATTATAAAGGAAGCTTTATCAGTCTTTTTCTTCATTTCGTTATTATCAGCCATTAAAGGTTATTTATTATGTATTTTGTAAAAATCTTATCAGAGCTTATTTATACGGTCGATGCTACATCAAGTTTTGTTTTTAATATTGCAGCGGCTAATACGGTGCATCAACAAACAATAGAAGAAAACCTGACTATATCACCAACGATTGACAGTGAATGGTTTCAACTTAACGACTTTGGTTGTCGTGGGCTTCGCCTAAAAGTAGAACCCTGTGAATTAAGTATCCAATATAGCGCCACGGTACAATTATCTCCTGATATTGAACAGGATAAGTATATAAATGAAGTTGAGCATAAAAGCTTACCAACCTCTGTCCTCCCTTTTTTAAACCCAAGCCGGTATTGTGAGTCAGACCGTCTAGGACGCCTTGCTTGGAAAGAGTTTGGTCAATTACCAAGTGGCTACTCCCGAGTCGTCGAAATTTGCAACTGGGTAAATAATCATATTGATTATGTTGCGGGTAGTACCGATGCATCTTCAAGCGCTTGTGATGTACTTATTCAACGAGCAGGTGTGTGTCGTGATTTTGCACATGTGAGTATCGCTCTATGTCGTGCTTTAGGTATTCCTGCTCGTTATGTATCGGGTTATGCCGTTGGTTTAAAGCCACCTGATTTCCATGGATTTTTCGAAGCCTATTTAGGGGATCGCTGGTATCTTTTTGACGCCACTCAAATGGCACCCTTAAGTGGACTAGTCAGAATAGGCATTGGACTTGATGCCGCAACCACGTCATTTGCTAATATTGTCGGTCAGGCGAAAATGCAGTTTATTAAAGTAGAGGCTACATCTGCAGATTCCGATTTCCCCTATAATAACGGTTCTCCTGTTTCAACGGCTTAGGCTATTAGGTTTATGGAAAATCAAAAATCTATAAACGTTTAACTTAATACTATTTCGTTATTTATCAAAACGGTAACGAAATTAGTTAATCATTTAATTTAATAATAGAGTTGTACAGCCAATAATTTAAACCATCAAAAACAAAACTATTTCTGTTATTAACATTGGGTGTTCTGTACTTTTTTCTTTTATTGTTTTTGGGGACGATTACTGTTCATTTGGGCAATTAAGTTCTTATCAGCTGAGATTTCGCCCTATTTGCGACATCCTTTCTTAACGCACCAACTCATGCAGCAAACGTCCTGTTTGCTGCTGAAAGTCATTTATCGCTTCAGAAAGCTTTACGGTGGGGAAGTTGTAACCATATCCAACATCGTTTTTCTTGGGGGTTTGATGTCGTATTTTAAAAAGGCAAAAAACAAGACTTGACCCTATTTTATCCTTTTATCTTCCCAGTAGGCCATAAGGGATTTAATGAAAAACTCATTGATTTATGCTCAGATGAATCATTATCAGCGACATTGAGATGGTTAGTTAACGATGTTTATAGCGAATACGCATTGTTAAATAATCGTATTAAAACAATTGAAAAGAAATTAAAGTCAGAAATAGAGCGACATCCTTTAGGTAAGATTGTACTAAGCATACCTGGTATCGGTTATCTCAATGCCTCTGCTTTTATTGCCTCAATCGGTAACGGGCAAGCCTTTGCTAGTGCGAAAGATTTTGCAGTGTGGTTAGGTCTTACACCGAAACAATTTGCCTCTGGTAATAAGAGTATCATGACAGGCATCAGTAAGCGTGGTGATGGATATTTACGAAAAATGCTTATTCATGGTGCGCGTGCCGTCGTTAATACTGCCGGTAAAAAGCAAGATGCGTTAAACCAATGGGTTTGCCAATTAAGAGAGCGAAAAAGCTTCAATTGTACAGCCGTTGCTACTGCACATAAATTGGCTCGCATTATGTGGACATTGCTTCAAAAACACAGTTATTACACGCCACAAATAGCAAAAGAAATAACACAATGATTCACCCGTTTTACTATCTAGCGAAACCTGCTCTGGACAAAGGCCATGAGCCTGAATGGCTGTTTAGGTCGCTAGAGAGTGCTTAATTAAAAAGTATTAACTTCTCTAACCGTCGCTTTAAGATGAAAAGAAAAGGCTCACGCCAACCAGAACGAAACCAGCAAAGGACACGAACTTATAGTTCGCTTGGTTGATTTTTTATCATTGGTATTCTGGTTCGCAACTCATCAGGAGCATGGTATTTATCCATAGCTCGAATATATGTCAGAACGGTTTATTCAATAAACCCATTGAGTCAGTCATCACAAGCGAGTTAATGAGAAGGTATTTAAGATTATAAAGCATGACGAACATGGAACTATTTTCGTGTTCTCTATCAACTCGTCTTGACTACGAGAGAGCGTCCATATATGTCCAGATCTTTTTTCTTGGTTGAGTCTCAGCAAAGAAAGGGTGATTTTTCTTAGCAAGTAAACGCGCACAAGCTAATAACTGTAATCGGTTTTTATCAACGTTACTTTTGTATGCATAATCGGCGTTAATAAATTGCTCGCGCTGCGCAAGCAATTCAGTTAATAAGCTCATTGAAAGCACGTCCAAACAACAGGCGTACAACAGACAAAGTTACCTTGACAAGTGTCAGTAAGAATAATCATTATTTAGTTTAACCCACCAAGACAGTTGGATTACCTTCCATGATTTTACCACCATGAACGGTAGCATCACCTAAACGCGCGATGCCTTTACCATTAACAGTGACAGTGGCTGAGCCTGCAGCAATTGCATCAGGGGGTCCTTCACACACACATTTATCACCAATTAATGCCACTGGTAAACCGCCAATGAATACATTAGCCGCACCTGCAACAATAGGCCCACCCACGTGTGGTTTTTTAGCCGTTTTGTTGGGGCACATGTGATAACTTGAAATAGTTGCTGCTGGTTTACCCATTATTCTTCCTGTAAGTACTACATAAAGAGTACATTATAAATAAATTTAAACTTAGATATTTTAGGTATATGCAGGTACATCATCAAGTTCAGCATTTGGAAGCTTGTTTATGATAAAGGTTTTAACTTCTTCAAAATTATTAGAAGTACACTGTATAATTACACCTTTAGAGCCATCTTTACTTAAAACATCAATTATTTTTCGTTTGTTGCTAATATTAATATAAGATAATTTTTTTTCTTCAGGTAAATTGGGCTTATTCCAAAATGATGGAATATAATCGGCGCGTTCGCCTTCATCAGCAGGAAAACGCACAAAAGATAAAAAAACAGCACCTGCAGCCCCTGCTAATAATAGCGGGTCAATGACAAGTGCCATTATTATTAAGGGAATGGACACAAAGCGAAGAAAGTACATTAATTTAGCTGGGTCTTGTTTACGGTAACGAAACTTAGGGTAGCGTTTTAACACATCCCTTAAAATACCTGACTCCGTTATTTTATATACAACATGGTAATATTGAGTGCGTGAAATATACCAAAAGAGGCTGTAAGCAAAAACAATAAAAACACCAAAAAAAACAAATATACCGTTATCTTCCCAGGGGCTTCTATTATGATTAATAGAATTATAGATGGAATATAGAAAACAAAGTAAATAAGGCACACACATAATACTTAAAGCTTTTAAATGTAATTTAATAGGCCCTTCTTCGAACATAAAAGCATAAGGAACCTCCCATTGAAATATTGCAGGTTCATCTTCTAGCTTTTCTCTGTCTTCAACGGTGTACCTTCCCTTTTCTAAACCTACTTGGCTATATTGAATGTAATCTGGTCGTTGTATTAAATGGGACATTATATATTTACCTATATTAATTCTTTTATCTAATTATTGATTAACTATGATTGTTGGAGATTGGGATCAGATTCATACTAATAGGTCCCGGCCCTTCTGGAAAGGGTACCTTTGTTTCAGTCAATACTTTCCCAGTTAAATTCATCTTAACTTCATATACTCGAGATTTATGACTACTCAATTGTTGTAATTTAATTAAAAGTTTACTGTTATTTTTCTCAAAAGGTAAGCCAAATAAATACAAGCCAGAATTCTCTGAACTACTTCCACCAGGAATGGGTTCAGAGAAAGATTGAGGAAAACCATTTTCTTGAATTGACTCATATTGTGATTTGGTTAAATAACGAGGAAAACTATTAATAATTTTTCTATTAAGGACAAATTTTTCATTATTAAATTCTGCTATATCAATTAACCAATCATCACCAGGAAGATATAAGATTAACCAAGTTCCCGTTGTATCCATCTTAAAATCTTCAGGTTGTGTATTCTTGTCTATTGTATCAGGTGCACTTAATACGATGAGGGATTTTGCGTAAACACTTGGCACTAATAAAACATCTTGTAATTTTTGTAACTCTAATAAAGGAGCGTTTACCCAGTTACTATTAGGTTTTTTACCAAACCGACAGTTATTCAGCCATAAGTCTATATCCGTACGAGAATAATAAAGTAAAGCGAGAGTAACCGCCAAATAAACAATCCCGGCAATCGCTAAAACAGGACCTGCCCAAGCGAAACCAGCAAAAACTCTAAAATACAATAATCCCTGATACACGCCACCTAGCAGCATAACTCCAACAGAGGCTGCTTTAATAGTGGTTAAACCATATTCAATGTTATTTAAACGTTGTTTATTTGAGCCAGTCAATTTATGATATAAAGGAACAACTTCAAGCGCAGTTGCAATTACAGTAAATACACCTAGTACTCCAATAAATAATCGAAAACTCTTTATCAATTTATAAAGCGCTGCACCCGTTGTTTTTCCATAAGCTACTTTAGCTTCAGCTAGTGAAAGTCTTAATAATATTTTATCTCCCTCACGCAGTTCAGCAGTTACTTTATAGAATCCTCTCCCTTTATTGATACTTTCATTTTCAGTAACCATCTTAATAAGGTTGTCTTCAGCGCTAGAAAAAAGCCCTGTAATAGATTGAGCTAAATAAGCCATATTTGATACATAAGCGTAGGTTTTTTTGGCTGAATCAGGATTTTTTTTAAAATCAAAACTCAATTCATTTGGAATTTCAGTTTCTGCAACATTCCAAAGGTTTAAAACAACTCCGCCCCACACAATACCGGTTTTCACTACCTCTCCGGTTTTATTTAACAAATGATTTATTTGCTCAACTTGTTTAACGCGATGCGTTGACATTATATCATCACTATTTAACAAAATAACCCAAGGTTTATTCGCTTTTAACTTTAATAATTCTGCATTTGCCTTCTTTGCTGCGGCAGGATTTTTAACTTTGCTGTAATGTAATGCTTTTTCGTAGTCTTCTATCCATTGCTTATAATCATTTAAGTAATTTGGATTCGTTTTTAATCCTGTAGAATGAAGCGGATCAACAAATGAGTTAATCAAAGCACTACTAATTAGTAAGCGACTAGAAGCAGACTTGCCTGGTATTTCACTATAAAGTGAGGGAAAATGCGGACATCCATCGACTTAAACCATCAAACATAATCCTATTTCCATTATTAAAACGGTAATCTAAAAACTTTTGATAGTAGAAAATCATAAATTAAGAGAAGTTTTACGCAAATAATGACTTTTTCAGGTATGACTGATGTTAGCCGCTGCTAATAATGTGTTTATTTTGTTTTAAATAAAAATACGCGACTTAATGCAGTCGTAATTGATTTTTACTGGCTATCCAACGTTTGCCTGTGTTACCTGCATAAGCAGCTAATGCTTCTAAAGAGCCCACCGCTCCGTGATAATCTTTTCCAAAACTACTAGCTAGTGATAACCAAGTATCATTATCTAAACCAAGAGTGGAGAGTATTCTTGGACGTTGGCTTGAAATAGCCCCCCGTTTATCTTCTCGAATAATACGGCCACTCCAATCGACAAGCTCGATGTAATCTAATAGTGAAAATGGAATACCCTGCGTATCATTTTGAATTTCATCACCAATAAAGCCAAACAGTGGTTTCTTATCATATAAATCTGACGGTTTTTCTTGTGGTTGAGCAACACCAGCTTTTTTGCAAGGTAATAGGCGCTCATAAGCGGAGGTATATTCTGATGTTTCAACGCTAGCTGCCATTTTGGCGCGAATTGGATTTAGGTCGACATAAGCCATGCAGGTTAATAGTGCATCTTCATCCAATAAAGCTTGAGACTTAAAACGTCCTTCCCAGAAACGCCCTGAACATTCATCTTCTTTATTCGCTTTTCGCGCAATGAATTCATTTAAACAGCGCATAAACCATGAAATATCAGCTAATCGCCCTCTCCATCCATTAATAATGGTTAATGCGGCTTTATTTTCGGCTTCTGAGGTGGTTTGTTCGTTTTGCCAACGCTCAACTAATACAGGTGTCGAATAGAGCTGACACCAACGCTCACAAACTTCTTCATGCGTTAGGCTTTCATTATGTTGCTCATCTATGTGCAATACGAGATGATAATGGTTGGACATGATAGCGTAAGCGCAGATATCAATATTAAAGGTAATGCATTCGCTCAACAACCCACTGGCGGCGATGTTCAAAGGATTTTTCGGTGTATTTATCTTCACCACATAAGTAAGCTCTACGAACACAACGTGAAATACAGTGGTAATAAGGTGTATCAGATAATGATACTTGTGATTGGCGAGATTGAGTCATAATAAACTACCTCCTAAATGCAAAAACACGCATTTATAAAAGATAGTTTAACGATGGCAATTATTCAAATAGATGGGTGATGAGATGGACGCTCCCCAATACGGCGTCAATGCGCCAAACTAATGTAATATCAATAGTTAACTTAAGGAGCGTCCATCATGAAACTTAGCACAATATCAATTGACCTAGCAAAGCATGTTTTTCAAGTAATGGGATTTACTAACACAGGTAAAACGTTATTCAATAAGCGTCTAAACAGACAACAATTGATTGAATTTATGCAGATGCAAATTAAATGTCGTGTGGTGATGGAGGCTTGTTATTCATCTCATTATTGGGGTCGTACCTTTGAGTCTATGGGGCATAATGTTGGTTTAATACCGGCTCAACATGTCACTCCTTTTGTACGTGGTAATAAGAATGACAGTAACGATACACTCGCTATTTTTGAAGCCTCTTGCCGTCCATTTATTCGTTTTGTTCCTATTAAAACCATGGCACAACAAGAAGCATTAATACTGCATCGTTTACGTGAAAGATTATTGGGCACTCGAATAGCAACAAGTAATCAGTTACGCGGCGTACTCACTGATTTTGGTATTATCTTCCCAGTAGGCCATAAGGGATTTAATGAAAAACTCATTGATTTATGCTCAGATGAATCATTATCAGAGACATTGAGATGGTTAGTTAACGATGTTTATAGTGAATACGCACTGTTAAATAATCGAATTAAAGAAATTGAAAAGAAATTAAAGTCAGAAATAGAGCGACATCCTTTAGGTAAGGTTGTACTAAGCATACCTGGTATCGGTTATCTCAATGCCTCTGCTTTTATTGCCTCAATCGGTAACGGGCAAGCCTTTGCTAGTGCGAAAGATTTTGCAGTGTGGTTAGGTCTTGCACCGAAACAATTTGCCTCTGGTAATAAAAGCATCATGACTGGCATCAGTAAACGAGGTGACCAGTATTTACGAACATTATTAATTCATGGTGCGCGTGCGATGATTAACCATGCAGGTAAAAAGCAAGATGCATTAAACCAATGGGTTTGCCAATTAAGAGAACGAAAAAGCTTCAATTGCACCGCGGTTGCCACGGCACATAAGCTAGCACGCATTATGTGGACGTTGCTTCAAAAAAACAGTTATTACACGCCACAAATAGCAAAAGAAATAACACAATGATTAACCCGTTTTACTCTCTAGCGAAACTTGTTGTGGACAAAGGCCATGAGCCTGAATGGGTGTTTAGGTCGCTAGAGAGTGCTTAATTAAAAAGTATTAACTTCTCTCTAACCGTCGCTTTAAGATGAAAAGAAAAGGCTCACGCCAACCAGAACGAAACCAGCAAAGGACACGAACTTATAGTTCGCTTGGTTGATTTTTTATCATTGGTATTCTGGTTCGCAATTCATCAGGAGCATGGTATTTATCCATAGCTCGAATATATGTCAGAACGGTTTATTCAATAAACCCATTGAGTCAGTCATCACAAGCGAGTTAATGAGAAGGTATTTAAGATTATAAAGCATGACGAACATGAAACTATTTTCGTGTTCTGTATTAACTCGTCTTGACTACGAGAGAGCGTCCATATATGTCCAGATCTTTGTTGTTAAAAGGTAAAAAAACAAGACTTGACCCTACTTTTACGCCTTATTATGAAAAAACGCCTATGTACTTTAAAAGTATCAGAAATATCATCATGCTACCCGATACTAGCCATAACCAAAAAAATACTATTCCTAAAAAGCGATCCAGCTTATTGGTGTATTCAAGTACTACACTTGAATTAGCATACATAAAAGATAAAGGGCTATTCTCAAATTTTTTACTCCATGAGATCGGAAGAGCCAATGCTTTAGCCACATTTAAAATATCCCACCCACTTGCCAACTCACTTCCAAGTGCGTCTTTGGTTTTTGCATTTTTTCTAAGTTTTCGCACTGTGATTTGACCAAAAATAACATAAAAAATTAACGCAAAAAAACCAACAACCGCAGAAACAGCTAATAATTGTGAAAATAAACTCATATCTAATTCACTAATGTCATTAAAGAGTCATACCACTCACCACTATTACTTTTAAACTCACTGTTAACTGCAATAGAAGTTATAGCAGCGGCACCTGCAACAGCTAAGCCACCAACAACAAGTCCCATCCAACCAACTGGTGTTGCAAAAATCAAAATTGCTAACCCTGCATCTACCACCAAAGATCCTGCTACAGCACTAGCAGCAAAACTACTCGATTCAATGAACATTTCTCGTTCCCAATTTCCACCTGCTTTATAGCTATTGTTAATATTTCCTACACGGCTACCAAAATCAATAACAGCAAGACCGTTGCCTAAGAATTTTGCGTGTTTAGCAAATTTAACAACATTGTCGGCTTGAACAGGGTTAACTAAGTCTAATTTAGCAATACTTCTACTGCTTCTCGCAATATCAGTACCTCTCTTAAAGCTGGTCATTGGAGTACCGCGACTAGACTTAACTTGGGATGTTACCACTTTAACTTCTTGTTTAAAGCTACTCTGCATTTTATCAAAAGCCATTTTTGCTTTTTGTTTGGCAGCCATTTTAGATGGCAATTTTGCTGTTGCTGCTTGGCGGTATTCCATTAAAGCCGATTGATAATTTTTTACTGAACCAACAAAACCACCCATCCTATTAGCGTATACACTGGTTGATGCCCCCATTAATCCGACATTGTATTCTTGTAATTGAGAAGAAATAGCAGAAAGTGCAACAAGGTTATCCCCGCCAAAAGATAAGGATAAACTCGTAAGATTTTTTGTAATTGCAGGCTTAGATAGTTTTGCTAGTGTTGTAGTACTAATAGATGAATTACCACTTTTTAATAAATAAGGTTTATTAGCGATAATCATATCAGGATTAGGGCACGTAATAGATGAAGCTAGCTCAATCCCAATACCACACTCATTTCTAAATGTACTTGCACTAAAGGTGCGATTACATAAAATTATTTCGCTCATTTTCAATCCCTTTAAAGATAAATATAACAATAACTTAGTACTTAGTACTTAGTACTTAACTTCAATCGAACAACCATCATTATTTAATCAAGCAATTACAAATTCAGACACTTTAGTTGATATATTTTAGATTATCAATGTCTTTGTTTAGTGTTTCTTTGATGATTTGGTGGAAATATTAGAAAGCTTTCACAAAGGCTTAACGAGGCTGTAGAATTTCTCATTTTCAGCCTGTTTATTTTAAATAAAAATGACAGTAGTTTATATTTACTTGAGATTAAACAGATTATTTTTTTTATTAACTAATTGATTAAATTGAGTCATAAATGGGATTAGAGGAATAAATATGAGGGATTTATTGAGTTAAGGGCTTAGCCCTTGCGTTAATAATGTTTGGGTTTCTCCTACTTTGTTCTGGCTACCCGATTAAGCATTTGTTTGGTTATATGCTCGAATAAAGCTCTTAATACCTAAATCTAAGCTCTCAAAATATTCCTTAATTACCTTTAAGTAGCACGTAATGAAAAGTGATTTAATGTCTATTCGGTCACCTTCAAGTGCTTTTATTTGCTCTCTAGGAAACTTTGTAAGTTTCACATGGTATTTTTCCGAACAAACACCTGAATTATGGACTATTTCGTTACGAACTCGATAACAATCGACTAATTTAGAACAATCGCTAACACCTAATACTTTATCCAGATATTCCATGCACTGCTGAACCTTGGATTTGTTCCTAGCTAATTTAAAATCAGTTTTTGATACTGGATCCAATTTTATGCACAATTCATATAAAGAGTATTCGACGAATGAAGACAATGTTACAACTATCGACTGATTATGTATTATCGATGGAATGATAGTTTCTTCAATTAATTCTGAGTAATATGTTTGGCCAAGATCATTTTTCTCATCACCTTCTAAGTAAGCTAAATCATTTGCATACTTGTCATCAATATCCACCGTGCTGTTAACCCAAAGGTCTTCAATTAAGCTATTGTATTTTTCAATCCTCGACAACTCTCGATTCACAGAATGGCAGTAAGTAACAAGTCCATTGGAGAAGAAGTCTATCATTCGTAAAATTCCTATTATTGAATGCTAAAATGCCTAACGAGGCTGCAGAATTTCTCATTTCCAGTCTGTTTATTTAAATAAAAACGACAGTAGCCTACATTTTATTGAGATTAAATAGATTATTTTGTTTTTATTAACTAATTGATTAAATTGAGTCATAAATGGTATTAAAAGGTTAAACATGCTGAATTTATTGGATTAAGGGTTTAGCCCTTACATTAAGAAATACCAATGGGGCCACATCTTATCTTTTGCTTTTATTAAGTTGAAATACAGTCGTAGCAACAAATTACTGGAGAAAAACCTCAAACTAGCGACCAACATAATTCTGCCACAACAAACTAACCTAATATGTTCCACAGCATATAATCACTATTTATTGGTTTTTCGAATGCAATAACGCTGTATTATATGCACAGCGAGTAGATAGATTATTAATAGAAATCGAGGTTTTATGAACATAATAAAAAAAGCATGGAAAACCTACTGCGATTGGTTAGATGAAATGGGGTTAACGCCTGAAAATAAACGTTGCTGTGTCCCACTTGATGAACGAGCACAAAAAGCACTTCGTGGTGAACAAGCATCAGACACCTCAACCGATAATAAAAAATAGAGAGTAAAAGGCAGATAACCTTAGTGATTATTGCGAGCAGCCTCTGCAAATAGTCCTTATAAATAATGCTGTCTTACTTTCTCATTTAAAGCTTTCGTTAAAGCTTTCAATCACCCCCATTATTGACTCGTATTGTTTTTATCAAACTGTAAGTCACATAATTTTTTATATAATGGTGAACTGGTTAATAACGAATGATGATCACCCGTGTCAACGATTCTACCTTTATCCATGACCACAATTAAGTCTGCATCGATCACGGTGGATAAGCGATGTGCAATAATCAAGGTGGTTCTATCTTGCATTAACTCATTCAATGCAGATTGCACATGGTGTTCACTTTGAGCATCTAACGCGCTGGTTGCTTCATCTAATAATAAAACATTTGGATCTTTTAAAATCGCTCTTGCAATGGCAATGCGTTGTTTTTGCCCTCCCGATAATCGTACGCCCTGCTCGCCTAAGAAACTCGCGTAACCTTGCGGTAATTGATGAATAAACTGATCGGCATGCGCGCGTTTTGCAACGTCGATGACTTGCGCATCGGTCGCCTGTGGGTTGCCGTAACGTATGTTGTGCCAAACGTCTGAGCTAAATAAAATCGGTTGTTGTGGCACCATACCCATGGCTTCACGTAAATCAGTTAATGCCAGTTGGGTAATATCCGTGTCATTAAACTTTATGTGGCCTTGCTGCGGGTCATAAAACCGTTGTAACAATTCAAAGAGTGTTGTTTTCCCTGCACCGGAAGGCCCCACTAACGCGACGGTTTTTCCCGCTGGGATCATTAAATTAATATCCTGTAGCGCAGGAATATCTGGTCGTGACGGGTAGGAGAAATTGACCTGTTCAAAAGTAATCGCCGATGTGGATTGTGCTTTCATCACACTCGGTTGGTTAGGTTGTTTTATATCACTTTCTACTTTTAATAAGTCGAGTAAACGGGTTGCTGAACCAGCTGCTCGTTGAAGCTCTCCATAAACCTCTGCGATGGTGGCCACCGACGTTGCCACTATAATGGCGTAAAAAACAAAGGCGCCTAATTCACCACCGGTCATTTTACCTGAAAGCACATCCATTCCACCAATCCACAACATGCTGCTAATGGCCGCGAAAGTGAGGAAAATGACAATAGCAATCAAAAATGAACGTTGCTTTACTCTGCGCTTTGCCACTACAAAAGCTTTCTCAACTTCTTCACCAAAAGCGATTTGCTCTCTGACTTCATGCGTATAACTTTGCACGACTTTAATGTTTTGAATGATCTCGCCAGCATAGGTGCCAATATCGGCAATGGCACCCTGTGACGTTTCAGCTAACGCCCTGACTTTTCGGCCGTAAATGAGCATCGGTATTAATATAAAAGGCACGGCGACGATCACCACTAAAGACAGCTTTAAGTTGGTGACAAATAACATGACCAACCCACCAATCAACAGAAAAAAACTGCGTAACGACATTGAAAATGAAGAGCCGATAATAGACTGTAATAACGCAGTGTCAGTGGTTAAGCGTGACATGAGTTCGCCACTTCTGTTTTCTTCAAAATAACTTGGATGCAAAGTGACAATGCGATTAAATACTGCCTTTCTAATATCAGCGCTCACTCGTTCACCTAACCACGACATTAAATAAAAGCGACTAAACGTCCCCACCGCTAATAAACCGACGAGAAAAACCAAGCCTAAAATAGTCGCTTGTAACTGTTGCGCTGAGCCTGCAATAAACCCATTGTCGATAACCGATTTAACTGCTTGCCCCAAAGACAAGTTAATAGCGGCCGTCACTAATAAAGCAAGCAGAGCCAAAGAAAGCATTAATTTATAAGGTTTTATAAAGGAGAATATAGGTAATAAACTATTGAAGGCTTTAAGCTTGTCTTTTGGATTAGATTTGTTTTCTAGATAGGCGTCATCAGCAGAAGTATTATTCACAATATACTCAATATGTTAGGAGGTGATCGTATCATTAACTAAAAATTAGGCGTTGAGCGTTAATAATGGTGCCGAGAGAGGGATAATTCAAGGATAGGAATGGAGAAACAAAAAATCCTATGACCTGTGAGTCATAGGATTTGCTTTTGATTACATCATTTAAGGTTTAATTTTTTATGACTGCTTAATATTACGATAAGCTAATGCTATCGGGTAGCCACGTTGTTGTGTGTAAAGCTCAGAGCGTTCAGTAATTGCTTGGTCGCTGATAGAGTGTGTAATTGGAAATAAACGAGCACCAATGGCACTCTTATCAACAAAACCAATTTCAAATAGCTTCTCCATCAAGGCATCAGCACAGGTTAATACTGAAGAGGCTTTTACTATTTCACAACGCGCGTAGTTATTGTTTTCAAAAGAAACACCCGCTGCACGTAAATTAGCATCTTCACCGGGGATCTGCTGAGCACCAAATAATGGTTTACCCGTCACCGTCGCTTCTTTAAAGGCCGGAATATAACGAGACAAATGTGCAATGGCACGTTGACCTCGCGTGGTTATTTCTTGATTCAACCAACCAACATCAATTTTACGTAACAATTCAGGTGCTAACTTCGGTTGTGAGCTATTTTCAGCATTGGCGACTAAGCCATTTTCAAACAAAGTTATTTCATCTGTCATGCCATGCAATTGCACTAGGTTATCTGCATAAGGCGTAAACTGCGCCATGCCTTCTGGTGTACCACGAACGCCATGAAAGATAACTTCAGGCCACAATCCTTCTGTACCTTGCCATTGCGTCACATAAGCGGCTTTAAACTCAACTAATCGTTGGCGGTAAAAACCTGCTAAGTCATCAATTTCACCGGTTTTAAAACCAGCAGCATTGATCAAATAATCAAACTCATGTGTACTCATTACGCCATTTTCTTCACTGGTGACAGACCATTTTTGTTGTTTATCTTGGTCTATTTTAGTCACTTTATTATTTAAATGTATTTGGCATAATTCATTTTTTTCTAACGAAAGTGCTGCAGTCGCTCCTAAGCGAAATACATTCCAACCAAATTCTTGGACTAATACCACAGGAAATTTAAGCAGTGATAAATCAACATGTTTGGCAAATGGAATCATCCATTGTTCAGCCGTTTCAGGCACTTTTTTCTCATCTAATAAAGCCAGCGCTTGTAACTCTTCTAGCTCAAATAAACGATAATAGTCAGTTGGATCACCTAACACTTGATTATTTATGTCATGTTCAATGAGTTTTTGATATTCATTTTGCAATAACGTTAAACGCGGTAATAAATCTAATGGTTGCCCGGCATCCTGTTGAGGAATAGCAACCACTGTTGGTCGATAATCCACTGAATCTGGATAGAGACGTAATGCTTCAATAGACTCTTTTAATAACGTAATACATTGCTTATCAGGAATCTCACGATACAAATTCCCACCAGCATGTAGATGACAAATAGGTGGACCGTTAACTAAACTCGTCCCCTTTTCAAACAAGTCGACTTGTAAGCCTATTTCACTTAAACACAATGCAATGGAAGCACCTGCTATACCACCACCGATAATCGCAATTTTTTTATCTGACATTTCATTCGTAGTCATTATAAAACCATTTATATCTATGTTAAAAGACTGTAATTACTCGCTTAGTTCATACTCATTGATATCAGAAAGCGTCGCAATAATGTCAGCAAAATCATCAAAACTAACATCTGGATTATGTTCGTTGATATCTTCACCGTAGTTATAGCCATAACTTAACCCGATACTCTGCATATTCGCAGCATTCGCAGCAAGTACATCATTTTTAGAATCACCGACCATGACACATTGTGCAACCGTGACACCTAACTTTTCACAAGCATAATGCAATGGTAGTGGATCTGGTTTGCGTTTTTCTAACGTATCGCCACCAACTAACAGCTCAAACAATCCATTTAAATCTAACCCATCAAGAATAGGCTGGATAAAGTCGTACGGCTTATTGGTCACAATTGCTAATTGGTAACCTTTCGCTTTTAATATCTTAAGTGATGCACGAACGTGAGGATAAGTAACCGTATCAACACATAAGTTTTTAGCATAAAAATCAAGGAAAATAGCCAGTGATTTTTCTAGTAATTCAGGGTCTAAATTTTTATCAATTTCAGTCTGACCAGACAAGCCTCTTTGCACTAAAATACTCGCGCCATTTCCTACCCAAGAACGGATAATAGTCGGTGAAATTTCTTCACGACCAATACTCGTTAACATGTGGTTAATAGCTAATGCTAGGTCTGGTGCGCTATCAATTAAAGTGCCGTCTAAATCAAATAAAACCGCTTTTTTGCCTGTAAATTTCAAGAGTAACTCCTAAGTGCTTGTGCTTTTAACTTATAATAACTTTTATCTATAACTTTTTACTTTCAATATAGTCATACTATCAAAATGTATGACGTTAATAACCTCTATTAAACCTTTAATTTAACTAGGGTTATTATTTACCATCCATGGGGTTATACGTTTAAGTAAAAGGTTAAGTTCATTTATTTTATTTATTATGATGAAAGCATTTTTTTTCAGTAAAAGGTCGCCGTTACTTGCCATACTAACTTGATTACCTAGCGCCTTTAACTGTGATTCTGTTAATGGCGAAGTGGGTGTTAATCGAACGCCTGCAAACTCAGGTAAAAAGTATTTACCAATCATGCCTGCATTTTTCTTTAATACACCTTCGAGTTGTTCAGCAATAGCGACTAACTTTTGTTCATTTAAATTAGCAAGCTCACGTTCTTTTGCCATCACTGTTATTTGTAAGTTACAGCTAGAAAGTGTTTTGCCATCATCGAGATCGACCACCAAAACGGCGCCATCTTGACGATGTTGATCAGAATAAAAGGGTAATAAGCGCCCTTCTGGTTGGAAAAGAATGGGTTCATTAACATTTTCAACGACGATCTCTGCGTTATTAATATGACATAAGCTTTGATCACCCTTGTCTATTAAGTAAAAAGCCGTCGTCACATAAGGGTAATCTAATTTATACATGGTTTTCATGTAACTAAAGAAAACCGAATAATTTAGCTTGATAGTCGATGCTTGGCTAAATGAAGAAAACAACATTAGCGAAACGACAAGTAATAAGCGCATGCCTTAATTCCTTACTTTTTTACTTACTATTAATGAATAAAAGACTAAATGACTGAAACTAGGCTTCAAAACCACCGCTTTTAGGACCTGAATGATGATCATCATCTGAGTTATTAGTATCATTTTTATGGTCATTGTTTTTATCTTGGTCATGATCGTTTGAGTCAGAGGCTTCAGTAACGGCAACGCTAACACCACAAATATCACGGTAAACCAATCCGATGACATTAATGCAAAATGGAATAACAAATAATAAGCCAATACCAGAGGTTAAAATCCCAACAAGGAATAACACGCAGAAAATAATAAGTAATTGTGTAAATTGCCCGATATTTTTATGTACTAATTTAAAGGACAGTTTTAAGGCAACAACAGGAGACACTTTCTTTTCAGCAATTAAAGGGTAAACCAAACAAAAAGACATTTTCAAATACAGTAAAACAATAATAGACAACACAACTCCTGCACTGCCAAAGACTTGCCCAAGTGCCATACTTGCAGCATTCGTCATCAAGTTAACCATCATTGCGGCTAACGATAATTTCAACAACATTTTGAAATAGTTAAATAAGTGGAATGAATTAGTTTTTAAACCAACAGAGTGATGAACCCCCATCATGATTAAACCTGTCATTAGTGGTGGTGCAATTAGTAATGCAAAAATAAAGAAAGCACCAATCACTGTTGGGTCACTTAAAGAAGTGCTGCCATCAATAAAGATACTTAATAAAGCAAAGGAAACGAGCATGATGAAAATACAAGCGGTAAGGAGTGGTAAAAAATGTTTACGGGTTACTTTAAGCGCATCTAATAACAATTTTTTTAAATCGAATCGGTACCCTTCGGCCAGTGATTTCTTAATATCACCACCTAATACAAAATATTTTGAGTTCATAACAAGCTAACTTCCCTACTAGAATAAATAAAAGCTAAATAACAGCTAAATAACAGCTGTTCAGCAGCAAATCATTGTAGGGGGTTCTGTTAGCTTTTCAAGTAGATTAAACGCTTATGCGTATTATTTAAAAATCAACTGCATAGCATACTCTAAGTTATTTTTGACCTTGCTTAACCTAAGAGTGTTTTAACTAACTCAGGTACCAATTTTGAGGCTTTACCATGTAGTAGAATATCGAAATGACTATTTATTTCACTCGGTTCAAGATTAACTTCAATTGACTCTGCACCGACACTTTTTGCTTCTTCAACAAAACCAGCAGCTGGATAAACCGTTCCTGAAGTACCAATAGCAATAAATAAATCAGCTTGTGCGAGATGGTGATAAATAATATCTAGGCCTAACGGCATTTCTCCAAACCAAACAATATGCGGACGTAATGCTAAAGGATATTGGCAACAGGTACAAAAATCATCGCTGGTAAGGTCTGTTGTCCATGGAATAACTTGATTAGTTTTGGCGCAACGTACTTTTAATAATTCACCGTGCATGTGAATGACGTTTTTAGACCCCGCCTGTTCATGCAAGTTATCTATGTTTTGTGTCACGAGTAAAAATTCACCATCAAAATTTTCTTCAAGTTCCGCTAAAGCATAATGTGCCGCATTGGGTTTACTGGTCCCTAAACAAAAACTTTGACGTCGCTTGTTATAAAAGTCTAACACTAATTCTGGGTCGCGTTTATAGCCATCTAAGGTAGCGACGTCTTCGAGTTTATATTTTTCCCACAAACCATCTTTTGCACGAAAAGTACTAATGCCTGACTCAGCTGAAATGCCCGCGCCTGTTAAGATCACAATTTTCTTATACTCACTCACAACAATAGACCTCATCGACTTTTTAAAATATACGCTAATAACTCACAGTAAAAAGCAGCTAATAGTTTAGCTCAGCACTTTATTTCAGATATTCATTTCAACACTCTGCTTCCAATATATAATTTTCTAAGCGAATTAAATAATTAAGCTCAATACCCTGAATCAGTAACTTATCCTGAAAATTGACCTTAACACGCTATTTTTTTGACTATCTATTTGGCAATCAAAAAATAGCATTATTAATTGTAGTGTTATATTAAAAAAAGTTTGTGTCTAAGTTCATAATATATTGATTCAACTACTTAGGTATTTAATCACTGCTCTGAATTTCAATAAATATGTTCAGTAAATTTTAGGTAAAAAAAAAGCCGCAGAGCGACTTTTTCAGGAGATATAATGCCAAATTGAATAATGACCTAATTATAGAACTTAGTATTAATTATTTATTAGGCTTATCTGATAGGCTAGTTTCCACTAACTCTTTCAGTTTCTGACCAGCTTTAAAAGTAACAACTCGTCGGGCTTCAATAGGAATATCTTCGCCAGTTTTCGGATTACGACCAGGTCGTTCTCCTTTATCTTTAAGTTCAAATCCACCAAAACCTGAAATTTTAACTGGTGAACCAGCTTCAAGTGTAGATTTAATTTCTTCAAAGAAAGATTCTACAAACTCTTTTGCTTCTCGTTTGCTTAATCCGATTTCTTCCGATAAATGTGCTGCTATCTCAGCTTTTGTCAGTGCCATAAATTAATCTCTCAACGATGCATGAAATTCCGTAGAAACCGCTTCAACTATTAAATTAACGCTATCAGCAATCTCCTGTTCTTCCAAAGTACGTGTTGCATCTTGTAAGATCAAGCCTATTGCTAAACTTTTCTTACCTTCTTCAACACCTTGTCCTTTGTATACGTCAAACAAGTTTATGCTAACTAACTGAGAACCGCCAATTTTTTCTATAAATTTTAAGACCTTACCTGCATTTACTTGATCATCGACCACAAATGCAAGATCTCGGCTGTTCGCAGGGAACTTAGAGATGTCACCAGCTTGCGGTAATTGACGTGTTAATACTGCATCAATTTCTATTTCAAATACAATAGCTTGGCCATTTAGTGCAAATGGTTTTTTCAAACTTGGATGTAAACTACCGATATAACCCACATTAACGCCGTTACGGTAAATACCTGCAGATTGACCAGGGTGTAAAGCACTGTGCTTTTCAGCTTTGAACTCAAAACTTGCATCATCAACGGTTAAATCTAACACCGCTTCTAGATCTGCTTTTAAGTCAAAGAAGTCAGCAGCGCCTGTTTCAATAGACCAATGCTCGTCATTCACGTTACCAATAATAACACCTGATAACATTGCTTGTTGACGAATACCATTTTCAGCTTGCTCATCTTTAATGAAACGTAAACCTGTTTCAAATAAACGAACACGATTTTGCTGACGCTTTTGGTTTTTAGACACACTTTCCAATAAACCAGACCACAAACTAACACGCATTGCTGACATGTCTTTCGAAATCGGGTGCGGCAAAATAAGTGCATCTGCTTCAGGGTGTAACTTAAGTTGTTTATCTGGGTCAACGAAGCTATAGGTGATTGCTTCTTGATATTCACGATTGACTAATACATCGCGAATTTTAGATAATTTTAAACGAGACTCGTTATGAGCAGGCATTGTTAATGCTGCTTGAGGAGCAATATTTGGAATATTGTTATAACCAAATACACGTGCTACTTCTTCAACTAAGTCTTCTTCAATTTCCATGTCAAAACGGTAAGTAGGCGCAACTGCTGACCACCCTTCTGCTGTTTCAGAAACAACACAACCTAGTTGCGTTAATATTTTCTGAACACGATCAGAATCAATTGAAATACCGATTAAACGATCTAACTTGCTACGGCGTAACTCGATAGTCGCTTGTTTTGGTAGAGTCGCTTCATTGACAGCTTCTGTAATTGGACCAACTTGACCACCACAGATTTCAACTAACAGCTGCGTAGCACGTTCCATTGCCGTTGCTTGTAATACTGGATCTACACCACGTTCATAACGATGTGAAGCGTCAGTATGTAAACCGTAACTACGTGCACGACCAGCAATAGCAAGAGGTGCAAAGAAAGCACTCTCTAAGAAGATATCTGTTGAACCTTCTTGTACACCAGAATCTTGACCACCAAAGATACCTGCCATTGCAAGTGCTTTAGATTGGTCTGCAATCACTAATGTATCAGCATTTAATTTAACTTCTTTACCGTCTAATAGCGTTAATTTTTCATCTTGCTCTGCAAGGCGAACTTCAATGCCACCCTCTAGTTTAGTTAAATCAAATGCATGCATTGGATGACCAAACTCAAGTAATACGTATTGTGTAATATCGACAACAGCATCAACACTGCGCACACCACAACGACGTAGTTTTTCAACCATCCAAAGCGGTGTTGTTGCATTTTGATTAATGCCTTTAATAACACGACCAAGATAACGTGGACATGCTTCAGGCGCTTGTAAATTAATAGCGACTTGGTCATCAATCGTTACATCAACATTGTTCCAAGTTACTTGTGTTGCTTCAATGCCATTTAATACGGCGACTTCACGAGCAAGACCTGCAATACCTAAACAATCAGCACGGTTTGCTGTTAAATCAACATCAATAATCACGTCATTAAGTTGTAGGTATTCACGAACACATTGACCGATTGGCGCATCTAAAGGTAATTCGATAATCCCTTCTGCACTGTCAGCCATGCCTAACTCTGACTCACTACACAACATACCAAATGATGGTTGACCGCGTAGTTTTGCTTTTTTAATTTTAAAATCGCCCGGTAAGACTGCACCAACAACGGCAACAGCCACTTTTAACCCTAAACGACAATTTTTAGCGCCACAAACGATGTCGATTAATTCATCTTCACCGATATTGATTTTAGTGACTTGTAATTTATCTGCATCAGGATGCGGACCACATTCGACTACTTCACCAACAAGTACTTTACTGAACTCGCCAGCAACAGGCTCTACGTCATCAACTTCAAGACCGGCCATTGTAATTTGGTGCTGTAGTGCTTCAGAACTAATTTCTGGGTTAACCCATTCGCGTAACCAAGCTTCACTGAATTTCATTATTAATAACCCTTATTTGAATTGCTTGAGGAAACGAAGATCGTTTTCAAAGAAAGAACGTAAATCATTTACGCCATAACGCAGCATTGTTAAACGCTCGATACCCATACCAAAAGCAAAACCTGAGTATTTCTCTGGATCAACACCCATCGATTTTAAAACGCTTGGGTGTACCATTCCACAACCTAATACTTCTAACCAACCGTTCTTACCTTTCACATCAACTTCAGCTGAAGGCTCCGTGAATGGGAAGTAAGATGGACGGAAACGGATTTCTAAATCTTCTTCAAAGAAGTTATGTAAGAAATCGTTCAAAATACCTTTAAGTTGCGCAAAACTAACGTTTTCAGCAATCATCAAGCCTTCAACCTGATGGAACATTGGTGTGTGTGTTTGGTCGTAATCGTTACGGTAAACACGGCCAGGGGAAATAATACGAACCGGTGGCTCTTGATTTTCCATGGTACGAATCTGTACACCTGATGTTTGTGTACGTAATACTAAATCAGGATTAAAATAGAAAGTATCGTGATCAGCACGTGCTGGATGATGAGGCGGAATGTTTAACGCATCAAAGTTATGGTAACCATCTTCAACTTCAGGACCGTCTTTAACTTCAAAACCTAATTCACTAAAGAACTCAACGATACGCTCTGTTGTACGTGTTACTGGGTGAATATTACCTTGCTTTGAACCGCGACCAGGTAAAGTGACATCGATAGTTTCAGAGGCTAATTTTTCATTTAAAATCGCTTCTTCCATACCTTTTTTACGTTCAACTAAAACAGCTTGAATTGCTTGTTTAGCTTGATTGATCATTTGTCCAGCAGCTGGTTTTTCAGCAGGCGGTAATTTGCCTAAGCCTTTCATTTGTTCAGTCATTAAGCCTTTTTTGCCAAGATACTGTAAACGAATTTCTTCTAATTCATTGGTATCCGCGGCGTTTTCGATCTGTTGTTGCGCATTAGCAACGATTTCATCTAGATGCTGCATTTGATTACTCTACTTTAGACAAGTGATAAAAAATATGGGTGTAATTTTACGCAGTTCAAAGTGATATGGCTAGTGCTGAGGACGGTTTGCAGGCGATAAAACGCTGGAATTGAACAATTATTTCATGTTCAAGCCAGCGCTTACTAAAGACAGGTGAAATATAGCGTTATAATACGGTCCACGTTTGAGTCACTAATAGCGTGTCTTGATCATAAAGTTGACCTGTAAATCGATCGCCTTTATTCACTTTACCAACGCCTTTTGGAGTGCCCGTCATTAATATATCGTGTGTTTCAAAAGACATAAACTCATTAACCGCAGCGACTATTTGTGCTGGTTTATAAATCATTAATTCATAATTCGCTTGTTGAATAATATCATCATTAATTAATAAGACTAAACTTAATGATTCCACTTTATTGTCAATCGCGACAAACTCAGAGAATACCGCTGAAGCGTCAAAAGCCTTCGCCCTTTCCCAAGGTAAGCTTTTGCTTTTTAATACACTTTGTACTTCTCGTTTGGTTAGGTCTAAACCAATTCCTGCGCCAATAAATTGATTATTTTCTATGATAAAAGACAGCTCAGCTTCATAATGAATGGCATCAACGGCATGTGTTTTGATCTCTGTTGAAATAGCTGAGTTTGGTTTTACAAAAATAACAGGTTCAGTCGGGACTTCGTTATTCAATTCAGCAATATGTTCAACATAGTTACGACCAATGCACACCACTTTTGAAGGTGTAATTTGTTGTCCATTTAATAATACGGTTTGCATATTAGTTTCCTTTTCTCATATTTTATATCAGACCTTTTTATAGGTTTATACCGATTACATTAACTATGTTATCTAAATTTTGCGCTGGAAAAACAGTTCAATTCAAGGCATAAATGACCATTACGATAATATTAGCTAACGGTAATCGCCCCTTTGAACAGCGTGAAATAGTTATTAGTCGTCACTTCAGCTAATTCTTCAAAGGAAACGCCTTTTAAATCTGCTACAAATTTAGCAACGTCATGCGTATAAGCAGGCTCATTTTCTTTGCCACGATGTGGTATAGGAGCGAGGTAAGGTGAATCGGTTTCAACTAATAAACGATCCAACGGTACGGCTTTGATCACTTCTTGCAGTTCTTTAGCATTTTTAAAGGTTACGATACCTGACACTGAGATATAGAAGCCCATTTTCATTGCTTCTTCGGCCATTTCAATCGACTCAGTAAAGCAATGTAATACACCGCCCACTTGTTCTGCGCCTTCTTCACGAAGAATATCTAAGGTATCTTGACGCGCACCACGCGTATGGATAATAAGCGGTTTATTAAGCTGTTTAGCCACTCTAATTTGTCTACGAAACGCATCCATTTGCCATTCTTTTGTTTCAGGTGAATAAAAGAAATCTAACCCCGTTTCACCTATCGCAACCACTTTATCTGAACTTGCATATTCAAGTAATAAAGCTTCATCCATCACTGCCTCTTTGTACAATGGGTGGATGCCACAAGTACTAGACACTTGCTTATAAGGTGCAATCATTTCAGCCATTGCTGGATAGTCATCTAAGGTTACGCAAACACTTAATAAATGCGTAATACCTTGTACTTGGGCTTTGTCGATAACGTCTGCGATATTCTTATGTTTTTCTTTATAGTCTAAGCGGTCAAGGTGACAATGAGAATCTACTAACATGCTTTATTTTCCTTAAATTCGTTTTTAATTTTTATCAATAATGCGTTAATCAACAGTTCTTTTTTTAGCGATGAATGACTGGTTAATAAACTACGGGTCTTTAATATTTCAGTACTTAATACGCGTAAACTTTTGCAAGAGAGCTGCGCTTGCCAAAGTTGTAGTTGTGGCAATGCAAAATAATAAATAGCATCTTCATTAAGCTGATTATTATTTAATTTTAATTTATGAATATCGTGTAATAGATGAAATACCAGTAATAAATTTTGTTCTACATCTTTAATCAGTAATTGCGAAAACGAGAATAGATGAATAGGTTGATATAATAAATTAAATAAACCTTCAACACACTGACGACGTGTATCCAGAGACGCATCTTGTTCAAGTGCTTTTAAGTGATTAAGTAATGCTAATGGGCTATTTTGAAACCAGCGTAATACGCCATAATCACTCACTTGGTACCCTAATGCATATAACCAATCAATTAATGTTTGATCGTCTGGGCTATGAATATGTGTTTGCTGTAAACGACTTAACAAGGTTGGCATTAATTGGTGATGAGTACGCGCCAATAAAATAAGATAACTGTCTCCTTGCGGTTCTTCAAGTGTTTTTAACAGCGCATTAGCCGCCGCTTCTGTTAACTGATCAACCCCTTTAATCAAAACGACTTTATTGTTACCTAACTGCGGACGTTCATTCAGCTTCTCGGTTAGTAATCGTACTTGGTCAATACCAATTGATTTATTCTTTTCAGCTTCTAACAAGTGAAAATCAAGATGATTATTCGCACTGATTAAACGACAAGAATGACACTCAAAACAAGCATCATTGTCTCTTTTATCGGTACATAATAAAAATTGAGCTAATTGTTTTGCTAACTTATATTTGCCAATACCCGCACTACCAGTGAACAATAAACCATGGGCAAAACGTCCTTCATGATAAGTGTTTTGTAACTTCTCATAAAAAGGCGTTAACCAAGGTGTGGTAACATTATCAAAAATCACCTCAGCATTATCTGTATCTGGCATTTCATTGTTTGTAGGCATTTATAAACTCGCTAACCAAGTATCAAGTTGTTGCTTAATGGCGGTTTCAACGTCAGTAAATGATTGGCTTGCATCAATACAAACCGCGCTCGGTTCATCTGCAACTAATTGCTGAAATACGGCACGAGAGCGATTAAAAAAATCAATGGCTAAACGTTCAATGCGATCTAACTCTCCGCGACCACGTGCTCTGCTTAACCCTAGCTCAGGTTCAATATCTAAAAACAACGTAAAGTCAGCTTTGAAATCACCTAATGCTACTTGTTTAATATCGCGAATAAGATTTAAATCAATCCCGCGACCACCACCTTGATAAGCTAAAGAAGACCAGTTATGGCGATCACCAATAACCACTTTATTGTCTGCCAAAGCAGGTTTAATTTTATGCTCTACTAGTTGAACTCGTGCAGCATACATAATTAATAGCTCAGCTTTATCATCTAGCTGCTCATCATCAACATCCATTTTAACGATATCACGCATTTTTTCAGCTAATACAGTGCCACCGGGTTCACGGGTCAATGCAATTTTTTGTTCAGAAATACCTTTGCTGATCAACCAGTCTTGAATATATTGAATCGCAGTACTTTTACCCGCGCCTTCTAATCCTTCAATAACGATAAATTTACCGGCTAATTTTTGTTGTGCTGACATATTACATTCCTCGAATATATTTATTAACAGCACGATTGTGCTCTCTTAAATTTTTTGAGAAATAAGAAGTGCCATCTCCTTTACTCACAAAATACAAATACTTAGTTGTTGCTGGATGTAATGCGGCATAAAGCGCTTCTTCGCTTGGCATTGCAATCGGCGTTGGCGGTAAACCATTAATGGTATAAGTGTTATAAGCGGTTTTTTCTTGTAAATCTTTTTTACGAATACGTCCATTATAACGATCACCCATACCATAAATAACTGTTGGATCAGTTTGTAAACGCATCCCTATTTTTAAACGATTGACAAATACCGATGAAATCTTATCGCGGTCATTGGCTAAGCCACTTTCTTTTTCAATAATTGACGCCATGATCAACGCTTCATAAGGGGTTTTATAAGGTAAGTTATTGTCTCTTTCCGCCCATAATTTTTCTAATACACGTTGTTGATGAAGATAGGCTTTTTTAACAATACTAAACGCGCTCATATCAGCAGTGTAATGATAAGTTTCAGGGAACAATAACCCTTCTAATTTAGTAGAAGAGCTCTCTAGGGCAGTTAATAATTCTTGTTCTGTTTTTTGTAGCGGTTGAATGTGCTCGGCATTGGTAAAAATAGCCTGCCAGTTTTTATAAGTACTGCCTTCAACAAAGGTCAGTTTAAACTGATACTCATGTCCACTCGTTAAGATGACCAAAATTTGTTCTAAAGAAGCCCCTTTTGGTAATTCATAAGTGCCTGACTTTATTTTTGTTAATTCAGATCTTAATTTTGAGACGACCTTCCACCAACGTTGACTATCTAATAAGCCTTGATCAATTAACTGTGGTGCTAAATGGGAGAAATAACTACCGTCAGCTAAGGTAAATAATTGTGTTTCTTGTACTCTCGGGGAACCTAAGTAAGCGTCTATTTGTTGTTTAGACCACAGTAATGCTGCGGCTATTACTAAACAGAGAAATAATAAAACGAACCCTATTTTCTTCATCATTGTTGCAAACTTCCTTGCTTAAGTATTATTTGTAATTCAGTTATTCGTTGTAACTGTTGCTGGCTATATTTTTTTTGTTGGTATTGTTTCACAGGCACAATGCCCATCAAAGCATTAGATAGAAAAAGACAAGAAGCTTGGTTTACATCTTCTAAGGATATTTCTTTTTCGACAACGTTAATGGCACTATGTTTCATGATACGTGCTCGCATCACACCCGCCACACCACAAAAGTCTAATTTAGGTGTTATCCATTGATCATGAAGGTAAATAAACACATTAGCACTACAGGCTTCAATAACATTTCCAAACTCATCACACACTAATCCTTCAACCGCATTTAAGGTTGCTAATTCTTGCTTAATGAATACTTGTTCTAATCTTGCTAATGATTTTAAACCCGCAAGCTGTTTATTACGCGCGAGTTGACTGGCGCATTGTACAATATTGATTCCTTGCTGTTGCCATTGTAAATAGACATCAGGAAAAGCAGACAGGCTGATAATACGCTGAACATCATTACAGCCTTCTGCACTGTAACCTCGCCCACCACTTCCCCTGGTTAGCATTAATTTTAATACATAATGAGGTTGTCCTAGTACAGAACTAGCCGCTGTAAACACTTCCTGTTGAAGTTGCTGCCAATCAATATCAGGAAAAAATAGACGAACAGCTCCCTGTTGTAGACGCTCAAGATGAAGTGGCCAATCAATGACATCACCACACTCAATTTTGATGGTGGAGAATAAACCATCACCATAAGCAAGCCCTCGATCGGCTGCATTAATTTTATTATTTTCTAGTCCGTTAATTAACATCGACTTATCACTAACTTTTATAATTTCATTGATGAAGTTGAGTATACCGATCCTATTTTATTTATAACATGGCTAACGTTTATAAAATTTAGATATAAAAAAACCTGATGGATTAAATCAGGTTTTTAATTTTCTACAGTATTAGAAAAACTAGATACGTTTAAAGATTAACGTACCGTTTGTTCCACCAAAACCAAATGAGTTTGATAATGCATATTCAATGTGTGAAGGACGTGCCTTACCATCGGTAACATAATCTAAATCACAACCTTCACTTGGATTTTTAAGGTTAATCGTTGGCGGAGCCACTTGATCTTTAATCGCTAATACACTGAAGATTGCTTCAATTGCACCAGCAGCACCCAATAAGTGACCTGTCATTGATTTAGTTGAACTCATCATCACTGACTGTGCCGCATCACCCCAAATACCTTTAACGGCTTGAGTTTCAGCAATATCACCCGCAGGAGTAGAAGTACCGTGCGCATTAATATATTGAATATCAGTTGCTTCGATACCTGCATCTCTAATCGCATTTTTCATTGATAATGCTGCACCAGCACCACTTTCTGGTGGTGACGTCATGTGGTAAGCGTCGCCGCTCATACCAAAACCAACAAATTCAGCATAAATTTTTGCGCCACGTGCTTTTGCATGTTCGTATTCTTCAATCACTAATACGCCTGCGCCATCACCTAACACAAAACCATCACGTGACTCGTCCCATGGACGACTCGCTGTTTCTGGAGAATCATTACGTGTAGATAGAGCACGTGCTGCACCAAAACCACCCATGCCCATTTCTGTTGATGCTTTTTCAGCACCACCAACAAACATCACATCAGCATCACCGTGTTGGATCATACGAGCGCCTAAACCGATACTATGTGTACCTGTAGTACAGGCTGTTGTTACTGCAATATTAGGGCCTTTTAGGCCTTTATTGATAGAAACATGACCAGAGATCATATTAATAATCGTTGCAGGTACAAAGAATGGACTGATTTTGCGAGGACCACTTTTTGCAAAGTTATCTTTGTTCGCTTCGATAATGCCTAAACCACCAATACCAGAACCAATAGCAACACCGATACGCTCTGCATTTTCATCAGTCACTTCTAAACCTGAATCTTGGAATGCTTGTTCAGCTGCTGCAACGCCGTATTGGATAAATAAATCCATTTTACGGGCTTCTTTCTTTGGCATGTATTCTTCGACATTAAAGTCTTTGATTAGGCCAGCAAACTTAGTAGAGAATTTTTCAGTATCAAAATGTTCGATATTTGAAATCCCACTTTTGCCTGCTTGTACTGCCTGCCATGATTGCTCTACCGTATTGCCAACTGGCGATATCATACCTAAACCGGTTACTACAACTCGACGCTTTGACACTAGACTCTCCTAAATGAAGCTTTAAAAATAATAACTAAACACTTTCTATAAAATACTTAGATATTATTTCAAATTAATTATTGTTGGTTGGAAAAATATTTATCTTTAGAACACTTTTTATTGTTAGAAAAATTTATCTTTAGAAAACTTTATCTTTAGAAAACAAAAGGCGGTCAGAAGACCGCCTTTTAGAAATTTTCTACACATTAAAGTGAAGAATTAACCGTTGTTAACAACGTAATCAATAGCAGATTGAACAGTAGTGATTTTCTCTGCTTCGTCATCTGGGATCTCTGTATCGAATTCTTCTTCAAGAGCCATTACAAGCTCAACTGTGTCTAGTGAATCAGCACCAAGATCGTCAACGAAAGAAGCTTCGTTTTTAACTTCGTCAAGTTGAACACCTAACTGTTCAACGATGATGTTTTTTACGCGTTCTTCGATATTGCTCATTTTTTATCTTCCTTTGTAATTACGCTTTTGCGTTAAGTTGCGGTAGTTTATTCTATCGCGTTTAATATTCAAGTATTCTATCACTGGT
This sequence comes from Psychromonas sp. SP041, assembly GCF_000470315.2. GTDB lineage: Bacteria > Pseudomonadota > Gammaproteobacteria > Enterobacterales > Psychromonadaceae > Psychromonas. The sequence goes on along the minus strand of NZ_CBRF02000007.1, from coordinate 98,132 downwards.
TAGACCAGTATTTTAAGATTTTAATCAATAAATTAGTAGAATATCTATCTTTTTTTAGCTTAATTGCTTAACAGAGTTTGTCAACAACTAGACCATGTACATACCACCGTTAACGTGAATCGTTTCACCGGTGATATAAGCAGCACCTTCAGAAGCTAAAAACACAACTGTAGCAGCGATTTCTTTCGGGTCGCCTAAACGACCTGCAGGTACATTTGTTAATGTTGCAGCACGTTGTTCGTCATTCAATGCTTTTGTCATATCAGTTTCAATGAAACCTGGTGCCACTGTATTAACAGTAATACCACGACTTGCAACTTCACGTGCTAATGATTTAGTGAAACCAATTACACCTGCTTTTGCAGCAGCATAGTTAGCTTGACCAGCATTACCCATTGTACCCACTACTGAACCAATATTAATAATTCGACCAGCACGCTTCTTCATCATAGGACGAAGTGCCGCTTTACTCAATTTAAAAATAGGTGTTAAGTTAGTACCGATAATGTCATCCCATTCTGCATCTTTCATGCGCATTAATAGGTTGTCACGCGTGATACCAGCATTGTTAACTAATACGTCAACACTACCGAATTCTTTCTTAATCTCAGCAAATAGTCCATCTATTGATTCAGTTTCAGTTACGTTTAATACAAAACCTTTACCTGCATCACCTAAATATTCACTAATAGCAGCAGCGCCACTTTCGCTAGTTGCTGTACCGAGTACCGTTGCACCTAATGCAACAAAATTTTCTGCAATTGCACGCCCAATACCACGACTTGCACCTGTTATTAATACTACTTGATCTTGCATACTCATTATTATTCTCCTTTAACAGCAGCGAATGCAGCCGCTAAACTTGCTGTGTCATTAATTGCTTGTGCCGTAAAACTTTTATCGATACGACGAACTAAACCACTTAATACTTTCCCAGGGCCGGCTTCAACTTGTAAGTTAATACCTTGCTCTGCCATTTTAACGATAATATCTGTCCAACGAACTGGACAATATAATTGACGCACTAATGCATCTTTAATTTTGTCTGCATCTGTTTCAATCGCGACATCAACATTGTTAATAACAGATATCGTTGGTGTGTTGAATTCTACTGTTTGCAATGCAATTGCTAATTCATCTGCTGCAGGCTTCATTAATGCACAATGAGAAGGCACTGAAACAGGTAAAGGCAAAGCACGTTTTGCACCCGCTTCTTTACATAAAACACCTGCACGTTCAACTGCATCTTTATTACCTGCAATAACCACTTGGCCAGGCGAGTTAAAGTTAACAGGAGAAACGACTTCGCCTTGCGCAGCTTGCTCACATGCGGCTTTAATTTCTGCATCACCTAACCCAATGATCGCATACATTGCGCCAACACCGGCAGGAACAGCTTGTTGCATTAGTTGACCACGAAGCTCTACTAATTTTAATGCATCTTTAAAATCGATAACACCAGCACAAACCAATGCAGAATATTCACCTAGGCTATGCCCTGCAATCGTCGTTGGTTGCTCACCACCCATTTCAGCCCAAACACGCCAAACAGCAACTGATGCAGCTAATAATGCGGGTTGAGTTTTATCTGTTTGGTTTAAAGCTTCTACAGGCCCTTCTTGACATAATGTCCAAAGGTCATAACCTAAAGCGTCACTTGCTTCTTTAAATGTATCAATTACAACAGGATGTGTAGCCGCTAAATCAGCTAACATACCTAAGCTTTGTGAACCTTGGCCAGGAAAGGCAAATGTAAAGTTTGTCATCTTTAATTCCTAAATTTTCTATTATTACTTTTGTAATGTTTTTAAAATAAACTCGTCTTATTCTTGTATAGCTACTTAATTACTTAGTTGTATAACTATATAACTACATAACTACATAACGACAAGCGCACTACCCCAAGTAAAACCACCGCCAAATGCTTCTAATAAAACAAGTTGACCAGGTTTAATTTTACCACTTCTTACGCCTTCATTTAAGGCAAGCGGCACAGAAGCAGCTGAAGTATTGCCATGTTTATCAAGTGTTAAGATAACTTGATCCATAGACATACCTAACTTTTTAGCCGTAGCGGCAATAATACGTTGATTAGCTTGGTGAGGAACTAGCCAATCCAATTGATCTTTTTCAATATTATTTGCTGCTAATGTATCAACGACAACTTGGCTTAATTTTTTAACCGCGACTTTAAATACTTCATTACCCGCCATGGTTAAATATGAATTAATCAATGTATCTTCTTTACCTCTTTCTACATTAGGTAATTTGAGTAAGTCTCCAAATCGACCATCTGCATTGATATGAGTAGATAAAATACCAGGCTCTTCAGAGGCTGTTAAGACAACTGCGCCAGCACCATCACCAAATAGGATAATTGTACTTCTATCTGTTGGATCACAAGTGTTAGCTAATGCATCAGCACCAATCACTAATATGTTTTTTGCTCCGCCCGCTTTAATGAAGTTATCAGCAACACTTAGTGCATAGGTAAAACCAGCACAAGCAGCAGCTACATCAAATGCAGGAATATCGTATATGCCTAACAAGTTTTGCACTTCACAAGCAGCAGAAGGAAAAGCATTGTGGTTACTTGTTGTTGCCACAATAATTAAATCTAAGTCACTTGCTTCCAAGTTCGCAGCTTGTAAAGCTTGCTCTCCAGCTTGTTTGCCCATGAACGCGATCGTTTCTTGTTCATTAGCAATGCGACGTTCTTTTATGCCAGTACGTACAGTGATCCATTCGTCACTTGTATCAACCATCTTTTCCAAGTCTTGGTTGGTGCGTACTGCTGTTGGTAAATAACTACCCGTACCTATAATTTTGCTATTCATGTGATAAACAATCTCGCTCTGCTAAGACAGATTCCAACCTTGCACTGATGCAAGCAGGTATCTGCCATTGAATTTCTTTAATCGCTTGTTCTATTGCATAAGTAAATGCTTCTACATTTGCACTACCATGACTTTTTACAACAATGCCACGCAACCCAATCAAACTGGCACCATTATACAGATCTGGATGCAAATGTTTTAATTGGTTTTTTATCAACGGATTCAAAAACTTACCAATAAAACGACTATACCAAGTTGCATTCATCGCTTTTTGTAATTGGTCAAAAAATACCCGCCCCATTCCTTCATAACTTTTCAGTGCGATATTTCCACTAAAGCCATCGGTGACGACGACATCCGCACGACCATCGAACAGCTCGTTCGCTTCTATATAACCGATATAGTTTATATATTCGGTATTAGACAACAAATTTGCGCAATGTTTTATCGTCTCATTGCCTTTATTAATCTCACGACCAACATTTAGCAATGACACGCTTGGCGCACTTAATTGCTCAACTTTTTCACACAATACACTACCCATTAATGCAAAATTAAACAATGTATCACAGCCACATTGGAGGTTAGCCCCCAAATCCATTAAATAACTGTGTCCTCCTTTATTATTCGGAAGAGCAGAAACTAATGCAGGACGTGAAATACCATCTAGTGTTTTTAAAGTGTGCTTAGCTAATAGCATAAGCGCCCCTGTATTACCGGCACTAACACAAGCATCGGCCTCACTATTAGCCACTAATTGTAACGCAACGAGCATTGAAGACTGAATGCGATGACGTAACACAGAAACAGGATTATCTTCCATTGATATGGTTTCTGGCGCGTGCACAAATTTAACTCGAGGGTGTTCAAGTAGCTGATATTGTTTTAATAAAGGGGATATTATTTGGTTATCACCGACGATAGTGATGTATAAATTGGGGTGTAATTGTAAGGATTTCGAACTGGCAGGTAAAGAAATATGGGGGCCAAAATCTCCCCCCATGGCATCAAGCGCAATGGTAAAGTTACGCAAAGTAATAACTTACTTTTCGATGACTTTTTTGCCTTTGTAGAAGCCGTCAGCAGTAACGTGATGACGACGGTGAGTTTCACCAGAAGTACTATCAACAGTTAAAGTTGGTGCACTTAGTGCATCATGTGAACGACGCATACCGCGTTTTGAAGGAGTCTTACGACTTTTTTGTACTGCCATTTTAAAAATTCCTGCTTGTTACTTGAGCTTTAGCTGAGCCAATGCATCAAATGGGTTAGGACGTTCTTGTTCTTCTTCAATTTCGCCGAAGGTACTTTCGTACTCACCATATTTACAATCTTCAATTGCATGCTTCGCAATTTGAGGAAGTGTTAATAATAGCTCGTCTTCAACTATTTGATGAAGATTTACCTCCCCATTTTCATCGTAATAAATGGGTTCATAAACGTCTGGTAAATTATTTTCCTGTTCTTTATTAAGAACGGGACAATACGTAAATTCAGCTTCGCACTGATAAATCATAGGCTCATTGCACCGTTGACAAGTGAGTTCTACTGCGACGCTTGCTTTACCATTGAATATTTTCAGTTTTTGCTGATCAACATCAAAGGCAAAATAAGTATCGATATCAGATTGAATACTGATTGTTGACTCTATTAATCTGCTTAATAAAGATTTGTCTAGGCTAGCTAGTATCTCTAATCTGTTATTAGCAGCGCGAACAGAATCAACGCTAATCGGTAGTTTAACCTTTTGCATGGTGGCGAATAATATAGATAGAGTTCAATATAGTCAAAGAAAAAGCGCTATTTTTCTTAAGTTTTTATTCAGCTATCGCTTTATTCTTTCGTAGTCCTTAAAATAAACTTATTTTTATACTTAAGTAAGGTCTATTATGCCACAAAAGCTAGTGTTAGCATCGACTTCACCGTTTAGAAAACAGTTGTTAGAAAAACTGCATCTAGACTTTTCCACAGCTAACCCACAGGTTAACGAAGACGAACTGCTAGGGGAAACAGCAGTTCAATTAGTAGAGAGGCTAGCAATTGCAAAAGCACAAGCAGTGGTTAGTGACTTTCCGGATGCCTTAATCATAGGGTCTGACCAAGTTTGTTTAAACAACGGTAAAATATTAGGCAAGCCTGGTAACTTTGAAAATGCCTTTAAGCAATTAAAAGCGGCGAGCGGTCAACATGTCACTTTTTACACAGGACTCGCTGTCGTTAATAGCAAAACAGGCCAAGTTCATTCTTTAGTTGAACCCTTTGAAGTATATTTCCGAGCGTTATCAGATCAGATGATTACTAACTATCTGAATAAAGAACAACCTTATAATTGCGCCGGTAGTTTTAAAAGTGAAGGTTTTGGTATTAGTTTATTCAGTCGCTTTGACGGTAAAGATCCAAATAGTTTAATTGGCTTACCGCTTATCTCTTTGATTGAGTTGTTAGAAAAAGAAGGGTTAGCTGTACTTTAATGTTTATTATTCTATTTACTGACTACTGATTACTGTGCTTATACCTATTAAATAAATAGTAGAAAGCAAACAATCAGTAAGGTAAGTAATACCGCGAGATAAATGGCATAGTAAGTAATAAGCTGAACGTAGGATTTGACATGAGTTATCAAAGTAACACTCTTGTCATTTTCTACCTATCCAATAAAAACAGCATAGTAGGCAATATGACACAAGAAACACTCCCTATTCAAATCATTGCAGATCAAACATTTTCTAGTGCACTTAACCCTTTATTAAATAAACTAGAAATGTGGATCAATTTTCAAGCATTAAAAGCAAATTGGTATGGCGATGACGCGTGTATGTTATCTTTTCATTTTACATTAGTGAGAGCATTAGCAGACGACTTATCATTTATAAGTAATGAAAAAAACGCAGAAATAAATAAAGAGGATTGGATTATCGATAACCATGTAGCCTATTGTTATCAACAAAATAACTTAACCACCAGTGCATATATTGCTGTTACTGATTTAATCAAAACAAAAATCAATATCGAATATGAAATTAAAAAGCGTTTAATTCAAGTCACTAATGCCATTGCAAAAAAGCACGCTTTAACGCCATTAGGTTAGCCTCTTATTTTATTTGATAACTGGTAAGTCCCGAATAATAACTAAAGTAAGCAGACTAACTTCAAGCTCCCTCTTTCTCACTTATCTTAAAAACATTTGCTCGATCACCAATTATATTTTCAAAGTAGATGTATACCCGTCAGCATTCAAGGAACAAAATTCAGCAAGCAGTGCAGTAATACCAAAAGAATTAATAAGGAGATCATTCTTGCTGGTTAAAATTCCCCCTAACTGCGTTGTGAGTTTTGAAGTGAGAACAACTACCTCCTACAACTCACGCCTTATTAGTGTTAATTTTTCCTGCGCAATCTCTGATCACTTATTTAATTCCATTGGTATAAGCAGGTGCTAGGCAGAAAGAAGAATATCTAACGGGTATATCTCATAATAAATAACCGCTAGAGTTTATTGGTTAAAACAATCATTTGGACAAATGGGGGCAAACTTTAGACATTTGGTTGCCTTTATTACTGCACAACACCTTATATTAATGCCATAAATAGAGTATTTAATAAATACAGCTTTGTCGTTATCGATTGATTATAGTCATTAATTTGGCGATGAAGAGTTAAGTTTAGTTAGTTTAAATTAATTAAATCTGAACGAGACATTTCATTCACATCTATAATTTACTTAGCATTTACTTTGAATTTAAAATAGAAAATAGAAAACAATAAACTAATACACATTAAGGAAAAAGCACATGACGTTATCACAAACACAACCTAAATCTATGTCTCTTTATTATTATGACGGCTGTCCTTATTGTGTAATGACACGTAAAGCGATACAAAAACTAGGTGTGAATATTGAACCAAGAAATATTCAGCAGCATAACCAACACCGAAGTGATTTGATTCAAGGTGGCGGTAAAAAGCAAGTACCTTGTTTACGTATCGAGCATAGCAATGGTGAAACACAATGGTTATATGAATCAAGTGATATTGTTAACTTTATATCGCAATAAATATTATTAAGATTTCAGCTTACATCTTTAATTAACGAGTTAACGCTGCAAGATTAAAAATATAATTTGATAAGAATTAATCTTATGTTTATTTTGCTCATCAAAACAAACATAAGATTTAAATGACACTATCTAGTAAAAGCTTCCGCAATGCTATTCACAAAGCGCCACTAACAAATCGTTACAATAATGACACGGTTTAGAACCCTACTGTAACTAGCTCTAGTGAATCGCTCTATAGTAAATAATGTTTTCTATAACCGTGTCTTCTATAATAATGTTCTCATAACAGTGTCTTCTATAACAAAATTTCTATAACAATGTTGTCGCGCATTACCCTACAGACAACAGTCGCTCGTGTAATTTTGTCACTTGGTCACGTAATTGTGCCGCTTTTTCAAATTCCAAATCTTTAGCAAAAGCAAACATCTGTTTTTCAATTTTTGCGATCTCTTTTAAGATATCTTTCTCTGTACGTAATGGTTTCTTGGCATTATATGAACCACCGTTTTCTGCCACATTAATAGGTGTGATATTGCTTTTCGGTTGAGGTTTTTGCCCTAACTGCATCACATCAGTGACTTCTTTAGATAAACCTTTAGGTTCAATGCCATTAGCTTTATTAAAATCATCTTGCAGTATTCGTCTATCTTCCGTGACTTTAATGGCTTTACGCATTGATTCAGTAATTCTATCGGCATAAAGAATCGCTTTACCTTCTAAATTACGCGCCGCTCTCCCCATGGTTTGAATGAGAGAACGCTCTGAACGTAAGAAGCCTTCTTTATCTGCATCTAGAATCGTCACTAAAGAAACTTCAGGAATATCTAACCCTTCACGTAATAAGTTAATACCGATCAATACATCAAATACACCTAAGCGTAAGTCTCGAATAATCTCAACTCGCTCAACCGTATCAACATCTGAATGTAAATAACGCACTTTAATACCATGTTCACTTAAGTATTCCGTTAAATCTTCTGCCATACGCTTAGTTAGCGTGGTCACTAACACACGTTCATTTTTTGGAACACGAATATTAATTTCAGATAATAAGTCATCAACCTGTGTAGCCACTGGACGTACTTCGATAATGGGATCTAACAAACCCGTTGGACGAATCACCTGTCTAATAATATCTCCTTGTGATTTATTTATTTCATAATCACTCGGAGTAGCCGACACATAAATAGTTTGGGGTGCGAGTTTTTCAAACTCTTCAAATTTTAATGGACGATTATCCAATGCAGACGGTAAACGGAAACCATAATTAACTAAGTTTTCTTTACGAGATCGGTCACCTTTATACATAGCACCAATTTGTGGCACGGTAACATGGCTTTCATCAATGACTAATAATCCGTTGCTAGGTAAGTAATCAAATAAGGTCGGCGGTGCTTCCCCTATTCCACGACTAGATAAGTAGCGAGAGTAATTTTCAATACCAGAACAGTAACCTAATTCATTCATCATCTCTAAATCATACAAAGTACGTTGTGAAATACGCTGTTCTTCTATCAATTTATTTTCAGCTAAGAAGGTTTTCTTACGATCTTGTAACTCTTCTTTAATACCTTCTATCGCTTTAAAAATTTGCTCTTTAGGGGTTACATAGTGAGTTTTAGGAAAAATAGTAGTACGTGACAATTGCTCAATTTGTTGACCTGTTAATGGGTCAAACACACTAATATTTTCTACTTCATCATCAAAGAGCTCAATTCGAATAGCTTGTTTTTCTGAATCAGCAGGAAAGATATCAACCACTTCCCCACGCACACGGAAAGTACCTCGGCTTAACTCTGTTTCATTACGTGTGTATTGAATATCCACTAGACGTTGTAAAATTTCTCTACTAGAAATGATTTCACCCACACTAATATGCAACATCATCTTTAAATAAGACTGTGGATCACCTAAGCCATAAATAGCAGAAACGGATGCCACTAACACCACATCATCACGCTCTAATAACGCTTTTGTTGCAGATAAACGCATCTGTTCAATATGGGCATTAACTGCTGCATCTTTTTCTATAAAGGAATCTGAGCTAGGAACATAGGCTTCAGGTTGGTAATAGTCATAATAAGAAACAAAATACTCAACCGCATTATTGGGGAAAAAAGCTTTCATCTCACCGTATAATTGTGCAGCCAGTGTTTTATTGGGTGCCAAAATTAAAGTCGGTTTATTTAATTGAGCGATGGTATTGGCTAAGGTGAATGTTTTTCCTGACCCTGTTACACCCAACAATGTTTGAAACGCAAGACCGGACTCTATGCCTTCAACTAATTTAGTAATCGCTTGTGGTTGATCTCCAGCGGGAGAGAAAGGACAAACTAACTCAAACGGTTTACTCATAGATCCTCATTATATCTCTTGGTGTAGTCGTTAATCTTACCATTACTAATGAGCAACGGTAGGATGATTTTTTAAAATAATATATTGATAAAAAATTAAGCGAGTTTAGAAAACTAAGGGAAATAGAGCTTATAGAGATATCTAATGTCGAACTTAATCTTTCTATTAACAAAAATGCTACAAAACAGTCATAAAATACCTTAACTATTAATAAAAAATATTAAGTGGCATAACAGGCATAGTGTATCAATTGAGTATATCCACCAAATATGCCGCTCATTAAACGAGCGGTTAAGATTCCTTAAAGGAAAACTTTGTCAATATAAATAAATATATTTATTCCCTATATATTCACAGAAATCTATTGACAGACTAAAAAACAAAAGGGATATTGAAGGTAACCTTGGAAACCTAAAAAAAACCACTTGACGATTATAACCAGTTGAAAAACAAAGGTTATTTTTTACGGTTAAAAATAACTCTATTTAACCAGAGCCAAGTCATATCAAGGGTTTCAGAACGATCTTCATTAACTTCCCACAGAGTTATCCACAGAAAAAGTGGATAACCATCGCTAGCCTAGACTTCATCAGTGTTACAGAAAGATTAAGTTAATATGACGGAGATCTCATCTTATAAAAAACCAGTAATATTGATCATATTTTACATAAAATGTTTTTATAAACTCATAGACACATTTATTTATTGAAAGTGGAAAATAATAGGTATTAATGATAAAAAACAGCTTGTTTTATGCTAAATGTCATTTTTAAAATTATTTGGGGTGAAAATTAAAACAATTAATCCCAACAGATAGATTTATTAATTCGCTTCAATAATAGGTTTGTTATGATGTGTTTTTAATTCTCTTATTAGGATCTTAAAATGTTTAATGCTTTTTTCAAATCATTATTAATCATCACCAGTTTATTAACATTAATCAGTTGTACTTCGACCCCTTCTTATACCAATATAATGCCCGAGCTTAATATTGAAAAAGGAGCTTATACTTTTACAAACCCACAACCCTGGGTAATTAATAGCCAAGATGAAAGAGTAGCTCGTCATTTGATTGAAATAGTTGATGGCGATAATGTTGCACAACTCATTAATGAACAACAATCTTTACGTTTATTAATTGAAAAAAGTTTAACTAAAGCTTGGACAGATAATCAATTAAAGATCGCTCATACAAGCGATTACAAGGTCGATATTAAATTAGTTAAAGCACTTGCTACAGTGACAGAAAATACAGCTAGCTACGATGTCTCATCACAAATGATGGTTAAAGTGGCATTAACACACCAAGGTAACTCCTTCATCAAGTTATTTCGTTCAAACAAACAATGGGATGCTGCTTTCTCAGCTAATATAGCCAATATTACTAAACGCATGAATAAACAATTATCACTTTTATTGGCTCAAATAGTTGAAGACCAAGAACTAAACGAACAGATGCAAGTGTTTTAATTAGCGATTATGTTAGAACTTTTCCTAACAACAAATTAGTATTCACTACAACTTTTAAATACTAATTTAAATTAGTATTTAAATACAAAAAACAAACACAAGGAATCACCATGAAATACATTACGGCATTCATTTTATTATTAACAAGCCATATAGCACTAGCAGCCAACCCAAGTGTGGTGATTGATACTAACCAAGGACAAATAACTGTCGAGTTATATCCTGAAAAGGCGCCTAAAACTGTGGCTAACTTTTTAGCTTACATTAAAAGAGATGAATTCAAAGAAACAACTTTTCACCGAGTTATTGAAGGCTTTATGATCCAAGGTGGTGGTTTCTTAGCATCAGGTCAACGTTTAGAGACGCTCGCATCGATTCAGAACGAGTCTAAAAATGGATTGAGTAATGAACGAGGTACTATTTCAATGGCACGTACTGGCAATCCTCATTCAGCTTCTCGTCAGTTCTTTATTAATCAAAAAGATAATTCATTTTTGGATGCAAGCACTAATAAATGGGGTTATGCAGTATTTGGTAAAGTGACAGTAGGTTTAGAGGTAGTTGATAAAATAGCTAACGTTAAAACAGCATCACAAGATAAACCTGTAGAGCCTGTTATTATTAATAAAATTACATTAGTAAAAGATAGCGCTGAATAATACGTTAATAAAATAATGTTATGACCACAAAAAATGCGACTTAGTAGTCGCATTTTTTATAGTAAGAAGAAGCAGCAATATCCTTATATCTATTCACTTAGCGATGAGCAAAGTGAATAAATCATCGAAAACTTACTTTAGTTTAGGTAACGTTACATTAACTTCTAAGACAGACATGTCATCATCTGCTCTATCATTAAATTCACATTTAACATCATCAGATGATATATCCATATATTTACGGATAACTGCGACTAACTCTTTTTGTAACTCAGGCATATATGAAGGGACATCAAAACTAGAGTGCTCATGAGCAACAATAATTTGTAAGCGATCCTTTGCTAATTTTGCAGTACCTTTTTTAGGTTTATCCTTTCTAAAGTATTGTAATAATCCCATCTTACCCTCCAAATATGCGGCTTAAAAAGCCTTTCTTTTCAACAGTAACAAAACGTAAATCACGTTGGTGACCTAATAGTCTGTCTACTGCATCTTGATAAGCTTTACCTGCATCACTTTCTTGGTTCAGTATCACTGGTTCACCTAAGTTAGATGCGCTTAATACATCCTTAGATTCAGGGATCACACCTAATAAATCAATGCCTAATAAGTCATCAATATCTTCAATGCTAAGCATTTCTTCACGCTCAACACGCTCAGGGCTATAACGTGTGATCAACAAATGAACCTTAACCGGTTCCATTTGTTTTTCTGAACGATATGATTTGCTTGATAACATACCTGTAATACGGTCTGAATCTCGCACCGACGATACTTCGGGGTTTGTCGTTACAATCGCTTCATCAGCAAAATACAATGCCATCATTGCACCTTGCTCAATACCTGCTGGTGAATCACAAATAATGTATTCAAAGCCATCCGCTTTTAACGCTTCGATAACTTCTGCAACACCTTCTTGTGATAAAGCATCTTTATTACGCGTTTGAGATGCAGGTAAAATATAAAGTGTTTCTACACGTTTATCTTTTACTAATGCTTGTTGCAAATTTGCTTCGCCGTTAATAACATTGATAAGATCGTAAACCACACGGCGTTCACAACCCATGATCAAATCTAAATTTCTTAAACCGATATCAAAATCAATGATGACAGTTTTAGCACCTGTTTTAGCTAAACCAGTGCCAATAGCTGCACTGCTTGTTGTTTTACCAACACCACCTTTACCAGACGTGACAACAATTACCTTTGCCATATAACTTTCCTTTGTATTTTAAATTTTATTTAAACTTGAAAAGACCATATTCTGATCTTCTAAAGAAACAGAGCAAGAGGTTGACCACATATCCTCTGGTAATGTTTCACTTAATTTATAAACACCTGCGATTGATACTAATTCAGGCTCTAATACAGTACAAAAAATAGCCGCGCCAGTATTACCCATGGCACCCGCTAATGCTTTACCTCTTAGCGTTCCGTAAATGTGAATATTGCCATCAGCAATAACTTCGGCACCTGCGCCTACATCACCACTAATCACCAAATCACACTCTTTAGCATAAATCTGTTGGCCTGAGCGAACTCGGCCACTATGCACTTTCGTTTTCACTTCGCCAGGAACAAATGATTCTTCCGGCGATGCTTCAGTGCTTTCTTTAATGTCTTTTGTTGAATCCGCGTCCTGTTCTGATTTTTGCTCAGTAGGGGCAGTTTTAACGATTTGTCTTTTCGAACCGTGCAATACAGCAATCGAATATTGACTTGCTTGTTGTTTTTGCTGTTCTGACACTTTGCCTGTAATACCTGTCAAAATAAAACCATGCTCTTCAACGGTTTTTTGCAATTGTAAAAAATCGATATTTAACGATGTTTCTACAATATTCACTACCATTGGCGTCTTAGCGAAAAATTCTGGAGCCATTAAACGCCTTTTATTTAATTCTTCGGCTAGCTCTGAAAGGTTTTCACTGTCTAGGTTTACTACTAACAAGGTAAAATTTAACGATTTTAACGTCATAATTGTCCTTTCTAATTAAATCTTTATTATTTGACATAAAATTCAGTCAATTTCTATAAAAAATAAATGCTTATGCATGTTATAGTTTGCATCAACATTAGGCAAGCAAAGGGCTAGATAAGTATTATGTTATGTGCTGTATATAAAAGTATCCGTAAACCACAAACCTATATTTTTGTTGCAAAACGAGATGACTTCTCTCAAGTCCCTACTCCTTTGCTAGAACAATTTGGGCCACCACAATTAGTTTCTATATTAAATATCAAAGAAACCACAAAAATGGCGATGGCAGAGGCCTCTAGAGTGATCAAAGCAGTAACTGATTCAGGTTTTTACTTACAGTTACCACCACCACCTATCGATTATTTAAAAGACCATAAAAATCGTAAACTACAGCAATTGGAATCAGAGTCATGAAAACAATTAATTTATTTTCAAAAAACATCAACTATTTTCTAAAAAGTTTATCTATTATCACTTTATGTAGCTTTTCTACAAGTAGTTTTGCAAACACTGAGCGTGACATTTCATTTACTAAATATGTAGACGATCTTAAAAAAGAAGCCATCGAGTCAGGTATTGATGAAAAGACAGTCAATAATGCCTTTAAAGACGTTAAGTTTTTACAACGCAGTGTGTCTTCAGATAAGCAACAACCTGAATTTAAAATGACATTAGATACGTATATTCCAAGAGCAGTACCTGATTGGAAAATTAAACAAGCAAGAGCGGCTTACAAAAAGCATTATCACCTGCTACAAAAAATCGGTAAAGAATACGGAGTACAACCGCGTTTTATTGTTGCTTTATGGGGTATCGAAACTAACTTTGGTCGTTTAACTGGACGTCATTATGTTATTTCATCTTTAACAACGATGGCTTATGAAGGTCGTCGTGAAACGTTATTCAAAAAACAATTATTTGCAGCACTGACCATCCTAGAGCAAGGTCACATTACCCAAGATAAATTCATTGGTTCATGGGCAGGTGCGATGGGTCAAGTACAATTTATGCCAACGTCATACTTGAATTATGCCGTTGATTACGACGGTGATGGTAAAAAAGATATCTGGAATACACCGGGCGATGTTTTTGCTTCAGCCGCTAACTACCTTAAAACTGAAGGTTGGGATGATACTCATATATGGGGACGTCAAGTTAGGTTACCTGAAGGCTTCGATGTTGAGCTAGCGGGTATTAAACAACAAAAATCATTAGCAGAATGGCAAGCTTTAGGCGTTCGTCGATATGAAGGACAAGACTTACCTAACGTAGAATTACAAGCTTCTATCGTTATTCCTGATGATAAAAATGGCCGAGTTTATCTCGCGTACAATAATTATAAAGTATTAATGCATTGGAATCGTTCTTATTATTTTGCTACCGCAGTAACTTACTTATCTGAACGTATTATGTCACCACCGATCGTAGTTAAGTAAGAGAAAAGAGTAATAAATGAATAATTTCTGGGAAACTAAAACACTGTCACAAATGTCTCAAAATGAATGGGAATCACTTTGTGATGGTTGTGGTAAATGCTGTCTTAATAAAATAATTGATGATGAAACAGAAGCGTTACATTTTACCAATGTGGCTTGTCATCTTTTACATACAAAAACCTGTCGATGTAAAAAGTATGAAAATCGATTAAAAATAGTGCCTGACTGCGTAAAAATATCATTGGATGATATTGAACAATTTCATTGGTTGCCAGCGAGTTGTGCTTATAAACGATTAATTGAAGAGAAACCATTACCTGAATGGCATCCTTTAATAACAGGAAGCCAGTCAGCTATGCATAAAGGGGGTCATTCAATTCGAGGTAAAATTGTATCAGAAACGCAAGTTGACCCAGATAATTTAGAAGACTACATTGCTATTTGGCCTGCCGAATAAAGACTTAATATAATACGAGGTTGTTATGACAGATATTACTTTTTACCACAATCCACGTTGCTCTAAAAGCCGTGAAACATTAGCGTTAGTCGATAATGAAAAAAATACGGTTGATATAATAAAGTACTTAGAGAATCCACCGTCAGTAGAGACGATTAAAACACTTATTTCACAATTAGGTTTTGACTCTGCACGACAACTAATGCGCACGAAAGAAACGCTATATAAAGAACTAAACCTTGCTTCAGAGCATGATGAGTCGACTTTAGTAATCGCTTTACAAGCGAACCCGAAACTAATTGAGCGTCCGATTGTAGTGGCAAATGGAAAAGCTGCGATTGGCCGTCCACCTGAATCAGTACTCGCGATACTTTAGTTGTAAACTTTGCTTTTTATTAATAGCATTAACGATAAAGGGATTAAATGAACACCTTACATTTTCAACGTATTGCACAATGTGGATATTTTGGTTTATTAATATTGGTTCCCCTTTGGCACCTTTATTTATCACCACCTCCATTAGGTATTAGCCCAGTTTTAATAACACTTATTTGGTTAATTCCATTGTTATGTCCTTTAAAAGGCATTGTTCAGGGCAATCCTTATACCTATGCATGGAGTGGTTTTATATCACTTATCTACATCATGCATGGCAGTGTCATTATCATGGGTAACGATCAGGAACTTTGGTTAGCTATTATTGAATTTATATTCGCGAGTTTATTTTTAGCGGGTAATATCTACTTTGCTAAATACCGTGGGATAGAGCTTGGGTTAAGCATTCGTAAAAAAAAGAAATGACCCATTAAAACTGCCTTTAAGGCGCTCTCTAAAATTAAAAAGCCACTTCAGTAAGTGGCTTCTTAATTGGTTTTTTATTTTACGTTGTCAACTATCCATTTTCACTTATAAACCAGTTATAAACGTAACACTTCTTTAACGAAAGGAATGGTTAATTTTCGTTTCGCTTCTAATGAGGCATTGTCTAATTGGTCTAATGTATTCAGCAACATACACATTTCACGAGACAGACGATTTAATAAAAAACGTCCTACATCAATCGGTAAACGCATGCCCTTTAATTGAGCTCGTAATTGTAAAGCACCTAGTTTTTCTTCATCATTAAGCGGTTGTAAATGATGGCAAGCGCCCCACTCTAAACGCGAGACTAAATCAACTAACTCAACCCCTATTTGTTTAGGTAAGTCACTAGCAGAAATCACTAAATTAGCACCAGGGACTCGGTTATCTTTATTATCTAACCAACGATTATAAAAATCAAAAAGAGCTTTTTCCCATTTTTTATCACCCGCAATTGCATCGACATTATCAATACAAACAAGCGTAATATTTTCCATGTTTTCGAAAATATCTAAGGTCATACTGCGATAATGGTGCAAAGGAATATAAGCAACGGTTTCGCCTATTTCATCTACTTCGGAACATAATGCATGTAGTAAATGAGAACGACCACTGCCGGATTCTCCCCACATATATAATATTGGTTCGCCGATACCTACCACGTTATTTTTAAGTAACGTTAACAGTTCTGCATTTTGACCTGGATAAAAGCTGGCAAACGTTTCATCGTCTGGAAACTTTAAAGCAAGTAAAGGGTATTGAAATCTTAATTCATCTTGAGGCATTAAATACTCTATGGTTGCCAATTATAGTAAAAAGGAGCAGTTGATATTAAATCTTTTTGCAATTTTGGTTGTGCATTCAATGCATTTTCCAAACTTGCTAAGCTACCTTTTAATGTTACTAATACTTCTAATTTTTTATCATTTAAACTAACAACTTCAAAACTCTCTACTGAATTTAAGTTATTAAGAATATCGTTAATACTCATTAACTTTTCGAGAGAGTTAATATTATTAATATTTAATAGCTGAGCAGATCTTGCACCATTATTTTCTAAAATGGCAAATTGCTTAGCGTAGTAATCAGCTATCTCACCTAGCATTGTAGACATCACACCTGCTTTATCGCCATTACTTGTTTGTTTAATCAACACCTGATTTTTTTTACTCTGCGCATTGTACTGCACTAGCTCCCATTTTAACTGCCATTGCTGCGCGTTGATACTGGTTAAATTAGCTAACACAAAATATTCTGCATCATAACGTTTAGAAGCATCCGCAACGGTTTGGTAAAAACGTCCACTTACATCAGACACTGAAACCGTTAAGAGATCATCAAGATCAACAAGTGGAAATTTACCCGTGATCCCACGTTCTATTTGCGACTTATTTAATCCCCATGATATTGCGCCATCTTGGCTACTATCCACCATGTTTTCAGATGTTAATTGTCTATCTTCATTCACTAACCAAATTAATGGACTAGGTCGTGTTTCGCCCCAAATAGGTTGTTGCATCGCGATAAGCGCACTATTAATGGCTTGTTTTTCAAAAAGAGCAAAATAGAAACGTTTATCATTAATATCTTGATAACCAAATTGAGCCAGCATATCAGGTATGCTTTTAGCGAGCGTTTTACTGCCATCTAACTTAACAATATCGACATTGCCTGATACTTTAATTAAAACTTGTTCGAGCGCTTCTTCTCTTAATTTATCTTCATTGCTGTCTTCTGCAGGTACTAACCCTTGATAAGGGCTGATCTGAGGTAAAGCAACGCTATGTACCGAGAAAAACAAACTTATTACAGCAAAAAAACGAACTAAACGATTACTTTTCATTTATTTACACAACCATTAAATTAATCAATATGAGGGAGATCATAAGCAGATCCTATACTAATGCAAGTTTCAGGTAATAAATATCTTAAAAGGCCTGACTATTATATGTATTTTAATCACTTAGCACGAGTATTACGAAAATATTCAGCAAAATAGACAATTCTTTTCAGAAATAATTCGACCCTAGTCTTATAAATGCTAAAATGCGGGCAATTTTAATCTTCTAAACTTTTTAAAGCGATATTCGCTTTTAACTTCTATTTGTGGGGAATGCAAGTGAGCAACCAAAAAACCTCTTTAAGCTATAAAGACGCTGGTGTTGATATTGACGCAGGTACAGCATTAGTTGAACGTATTAAAGGTGTAGCAAAACGCACTAAACGTCCTGAAGTAATGGGCGGACTTGGTGGTTTTGGCGCTTTATGTCAACTACCAACAGGTTATAAAGAGCCATTATTAGTTGCCGGTACTGATGGTGTAGGCACAAAATTGCGTTTAGCAATTGACCTTAAAAAGCATGATACGGTTGGTATTGATCTTGTTGCTATGTGTGTGAACGACTTAATCGTTCAAGGTGCAGAGCCACTATTTTTCCTAGACTACTACGCAACAGGTAAATTAGATGTTGATGTAGCTGCAGATGTTGTAACGGGTATTGGTGAAGGTTGTTTATTATCAAACTGTTCATTAATCGGTGGCGAAACTGCTGAAATGCCAGGCATGTATGAAGGTGATGATTACGATATCGCTGGTTTCTGTGTTGGTGTTGTTGAAAAGTCAGAAGTGATCGACGGTACTAAAGTCGCTGCTGGCGATGCATTAATTGCTGTTGCTTCAAGTGGTCCTCACTCAAACGGTTACTCACTTGTTCGTAAAATTTTAGAAGTATCAAAAGCAGATACAAGTGCACCCTTTGGTGATTCAACACTAGGCGATACTTTATTAACGCCAACTAAAATCTACGTTAAATCTACATTAGAATTAATCAAAAACTGTCCTGTACATGCTATTTCACATATTACTGGTGGCGGTTTCTGGGAAAATATTCCTCGTGTATTACCCGCTGGCAGCAAAGCAGTTGTTGATGGTAAGAGCTGGGAATGGCCTGCTATTTTCAACTGGTTACAAGAAAATGGTAACGTAGAAACAGAAGAAATGTATCGCACATTTAACTGTGGTGTTGGCCTAATGATTGTTGTTCCTGCTGCTGAAAAAGAAAAAGCAGTTGAGATCTTAAATGCACAAGGTGAAAACGCTTGGGTATTAGGTCATATCGAAGACGCTGCTGAAGGTGAATCTCAAGTAGAGATCAAATAATACAATGGCGACTAAAAAGATAGTTGTACTTATTTCAGGAAGCGGCAGTAACCTGCAAGCACTAATGGATAAGTTACATAAGCAGCAAATAAATGATCAACAAGTCGAAATTATTGCTGTGATCAGCAATAAAGCAGATGCGTTTGGATTACAACGTGCTAGTGATGCAAATATTCCTGCTATCTTAGTTGAAAGTAAAGGTGTCGGATCGCGTGAGCAATACGATGCTTTATTAGCAGTTGAGTTAGATAAGTTACAACCGGATCTTATTTTATTAGCAGGGTTTATGCGTATTTTAACTTCTGATTTTGTTAATCAATATCAAGGTAAAATGCTTAACATCCACCCGTCTTTATTACCAAAGTATCCAGGTGTTAATACACACCAACGTGCGATTGATGCTGGCGATAAAGAGCATGGTGCAACAGTACACTTTGTTACGCCAGAGCTTGATAGTGGTCCAACAGTATTACAAGCTAAAGTACCTATTTTCTCTGAAGATAGTGCACAAGACTTAACTGAGCGAGTATTAACGCAAGAACATCAAATATATGCTCTTGCCGCATCTTGGTTTGTTAGTGGTCGTTTAAATATGCAAGGTCAGTTTGCCTATTTAGATGATAAGCAATTAAATGAATTTGGTTACGCGGCTGATTAATTGGCTACTACCCATTATATTTATTAAGCTGTAATGAATGTGAAATCAAAAAAACCGAAGCTTGCTTCGGTTTTTTATTGCCTATTGTTAATACTAACTCTGATAAATAGCTGATCTATTTTACTTGCTAAAAAATTCACTTCTTTGTTGTAAATTTTGTAAAAGGAAACAATAATTTACTTCAATTTATACCTCGAATTAAATTGTTTTTTCTGCGCCAAATTTAGATCTCATACTTAACGTAATGGGTATAATACTAAAAGAATTAATAAGGTGATCATTCTTGCTGGTTAAACTCACCCCTAACTGCGTTGTGAGTTTTGAAGTGAGAACAACTATCTCCTTATTAGTGTTAATTTTTCCTGCGCAATCTCTGATCACTTATTTAATTCCATTGGCATAACTATAAAGCTAGTTTAAAGTAATCTTAAAATAAGATTAAAATAAGATTAAAATAAGATTAAACAATGAGCCACTGATACAGAATAGGCATAATCAACGCTGATAATATTGCACATACAATCAAAGCGATAGAAGAAAAAGCCCCAGCTTCTTCATTATCTTCTAAAATTTTAGCTGTCCCTAAAGCATGTGACGCACAACCAATTGCAACGCCAATCGCTTGCTGATCCTTTACCCTACATAATGTTAAAAAAGGTAAACCAATACTGGCACCGATAATACCTGCAAAAATAACCATAGCGGCAGTCAATGACACAATACCATTTAACTTCGAACTAATTTCCATTGCAATAGGTGTAGTAACCGATTGCCCAGCAAAAGAAGCCGCTGTAATTAAATCAGCACCTAACAACGGCATAATGTAAAAAGCACAAAAGAAAGCAACAAAAACGGCTAATAAACAACTGATAAGAATGAATTTCAAACGTGATCTAATGACTTTTAGTTGTAAATAAAGTGGCACCGCTAACGCAACAATAGCGGGCTCTAAAAAGGCAGTTATGACAGAAGTCCCTTGCTGATAATCAACAAAAGGAATATCAAAGATGAGTAACGTTAAAATTAAGCCAAAGATGGTTAACAAGACAGGATTTAATAACCCACTTGGTTTTAAGCTATATAACTTTTTTGCCAAATAAAATAACAATAAAGTAAGTGGCGCTGCAATATAAACAAACATTATCTTTCCTCTCTGCTTAACCATTGATAACAATGACCGACCATGAATAACGTAAATAATGTAGTAAAAAACAAAGAGAATATAATCACTAACCAATGTTCAGCAATTAATTCAAAATAGTTAACTAAGCCAACACCAATAGGTATAAATAATAGGGCTAAATATTTTAAGAATAAGTTACCAGTAAATTCAATCCAACTTAATTTAATAATACCAAGAGAAAGTGCTACAAATAGCATCAACATACCCAGTATAGAAGCAGGAAAAGTAATTTCAAAATAACGAACAATCATTTTAGCGATTGATAAGAACAACATGATAATGAGTAAACCCAATACGAGTTGTAACGTATTTTTTACTAATGTCGCTACTTTCTGTTTTTTTGTAAACACGATGCTATCAGGCTTATCTAGATTACTTCCATTACCTGCGTTGTTCGCATTATCTTCATTTTTCACTTCTAGTTTATCCCCATCATTTTTTATGTTATTGCTTTTATGATTAGCTATATTTTGATCTTGTTTCTTAGGTATTTTCGAAGGCTGTTTCATGATATCAATTCAACTCGATTAAGTGAGCTGTTATTATACCAACTTACATCCACAGTGTTAAAAGCTATTATGACTAAGTGCCTATTATGAGTTTATCTTTACAGCAATTTATTACCGAAAGCCGCAATCCAGCTAGTGCGAATATTGATACTGTATCAACATTAGACATGCTGACCATTATTAATAACGAAGATAAAAAAGTAGCCATTGCCGTAGAAGCTATTCTTCCTCATATTGCTCAAGCCGTTGATGTTATTCAACAAGCTTTTAGCAAAGGGGGACGTTTATTATATTGCGGTGCAGGGACTTCCGGCCGTTTAGGTATATTAGATGCAAGTGAGTGCCCTCCTACTTTTGGCAGCCCAGCCGAACAAGTGATTGGATTAATTGCAGGTGGTAAACCCGCTATTTTAAAAGCAGTTGAGAATGCCGAAGATAATATTCAAGCAGGCCAACAAGATTTACAGAATATACAATTAACGAATAAAGATATTGTTGTCGGCATTGCAGCGAGCGGACGAACTCCCTATGTTATTGGTGCGATGCAATATGCAAAAGTTCAAGGTTGTACTGTTATCAGCCTTTGTTGTAACAACAATAGTGAAATGTCTCATATTGCAGATATAAAATTAGACATCATTGTTGGCCCTGAAGTCGTCACAGGCTCTTCAAGAATGAAAGCAGGCACAGCACAAAAAATGGTACTGAACATGCTTACAACAGGCTCTATGATAAAAAGTGGTAAAGTTTTTGGTAACCTAATGGTTGATGTACAAGCAACCAATGAAAAGTTAATAGAGCGACAAAAGAAAATAATAATGGAAGCAACAGAGTGCTCTCGAGAAATTGCAGACGTTGCATTAAACGAATCAGGTAATCATTGTAAAACAGCAATCGTAATGGTGCTAACGGGCTTAGATGTTAACCAAGCCAAAAACAGTTTAAAACAACATCAAGGCTTTATAAGACAATGCATTTAACCACAATATTATTTACCACTCGATTCAGTACAATTTAGTAATAAAATCCTTTTACTTAATTTTCTCCTCCCTTCCTGTCTCCGTGGTTAACTCTGTTTTGGGTTTTAAAAGGTTTTAAAAATAAAAACGACCACGAAGCCGCTTCGTTGCACGAAGAACAAGAAAAATGATAAAGCTATTAAAAAATAACCCTTTTTATCTAACCTTCTTTGCCCTTCCTGTCTTCGTAGTTAATTCGTTTTTTATTTGAAAAGGTTTTAGAAAAAAAACGACCACGAAGTCGCTGCGCTGCACGAAGAACACGAAGGAAGACAAGGAAAATAACAAGACGATTAAACAATAAACGTCTTTTCTCTAACCTTATTTTCCCTTCGAGTCTTCCTGGTTAATCTAGTTTTGAATTTTAAAAGGTTTTAAAAATAACAAACGACCACGAAGTCGCTGCGCTGCACGAAGCACACGAAGGAAGATAAGCAAAAATAACAAGCAATCACTACATCGCCTTAAAATATAAAAAAGGCAAAAAAAAACCGTTCAGGTTAGTGAACGGTTTTAGATAAATAAGCGATTTAAATTAATGCTTATTCTTCATATAAATTTTCATAAACAAAGTTTGTCGCTTCTATGTAACCGGGTACACTACCGCAATCAAAACGTTTACCTTTGAATTTATAAGCTAAAACACAACCTGATTTAGCTTGCGCTAATAGTGCATCAGTGATTTGAATTTCACCTCCTTTACCTGGTTTAGTGTTCTTCAGGATTTCAAAAATATCAGGCGTTAAAATATAACGACCGATAATTGCAAGGTTACTTGGCGCAGTACCAGGAGCTGGTTTTTCAACCATATCATCAACGCGGTAAATATCATCTCTGATGACAGACCCTTTAATGACACCATATTTATGAATTTCGTCTTCAGGTACTTCTTCAACTGCAACAATTGAACAACGGAACTGCTCGTATAAAGCAACCATCTGCTTTAATACGCCATCACCTTCTTGATTGATACATAAGTCATCAGCTAAGACCACAGCAAAAGGTTGATCGCCGATCAACTCTTGTCCTACCAATATAGCGTGGCCAAGACCTTTCATTTGACGTTGGCGAATGAAAGAAAAAGTAGCCGTGTCCATAATTTTACGGATATCTTTTAATTTTTCTTCTTTTGGTGTGCCACTAATTTCTTTTTCTAATTCATAATTATGGTCAAAATGATCTGAGATAGAATGCTTACCTCGTCCAACCACAATACCCATACCCGTCATGCCTGCTTCAATTGCTTCATCAACCCCAAATTCAATCAAAGGTTTGTTAACAAGTGGCATCATTTCTTTTGGCATAGACTTAGTTGCAGGTAGAAAACGTGTCCCATAACCTGCTGCTGGAAATAAACATTTTTTAATCATAACCCCTCACTTAATGAATACATTTACTTGATTTAAATCTACTTTATCACTCTTTTATGCATAAAACACCTAACATAATAGAGTGATAATTTAAAAATCTAACTTCTTGTACGGGTAACACGACGACGTTCGCCGGCTTTACGATGTTGATTATGTTTTTTAACCGCTCGACGAATTCTCGCTTGAGGGTTAGTCACTTTATTCACTTCAACACGGACTTTTGTCTCTGTTTCACGCGGCATGTTCACTAATTTACGTAAATAATTTACTTCTTTTAGTGTTAGTTCCTGCCAACCGCCCTGCGGTAATTGATTATTTAGAATGATATTACCGTAACGAACACGCATTAAACGACTAACTTGTAGACCTTGGCTTTCCCATAAACGACGAACTTCACGAGTACGGCCTTCAGTTAATACTACATGGAACCAACGGTTAATACCTTCACCGCCATGCTCTTTGATATCTAAGAATTTAGCTTCACCATCTTCAAGCTGAACCCCCATGCGTAAACGGTTTAAAATAGCTTCAGTAACGTCACCAAAAACACGTACAGCGTATTCACGTTCAATTTGTTGACTTGGGTGCATCATTTTATTAGCGAATTCGCCATCTGTTGTAAACAACAATAAACCTGATGTATTGATATCTAATCGACCGATTGAAATCCAACGCGAACCTTTTAATGCAGGTAAACGATCAAATACTGTTTTACGCCCTTCTTCGTCACTACGGGTACAAACTTCACCTTCAGGTTTGTTGTAAGCCAAAATACGACATACAACACTCTCTGCAGCTTGGTATTTAACAACATGACCATCAAGTCTAATCACTTGCTCTTGTGTTACTCGTTCGCCTAATTCAACAATTTTACCATCAAGGCTAACACGCCCTTCAGCAATCACTGTTTCCATTTTACGACGAGAACCTAATCCAGCACGGGCTAATACTTTTTGTAATTTTTCACTCATTTTCTTTTCCTTTGGGTAATTCACATTATGCCAACTGCACTTTTTACTACGCTAAACAAAAAGCGACTGTGCATACATTTCATTTTTAACTGCTTTACGAATTATTTGCTAACTACTTCATGTAGTTCGCTATGTAACTACTTATATAACTACTTATATAACTATTTATGCAAAAAACTATTTAGATTTAAACTAAACAGTTTTTTTCAATTTTATTGGAATGGGCTTAAATCGCCCGCTCCTTCTCTGACGATAACAACTTCGTCATCAGATAAATCAATCACCGTCGTTGGTGATTCTCCGAGATATCCACCATTAAGGATCAAATCAACCTGATTCTCTAATAGGTCTCTAATCTCTTCAGGGTCAAATTCTGTGCTGGTTTTGCCAGGTAAAATAAGGCTGGTTGTCATTAATGGCGTTGTTAACTCTTCTAATAACGCTAATGCAATTGCATTATCTGGAATACGAATACCAATAGTACGTTTGCTTGGGTTCATTAAACGTTTAGGTAAATCTTTAGTCGATTTAAAAATAAATGTATACGGCCCAGGCGTATTACTTTTCAACATACGATAAGCGCTATTATCAACGCGTGCATAGACTGCAATTTCAGCAAGATCTTTACACACTAACGTGAAATTATGCTTCTTATCTATTTTTCTAATATGGCAAATACGTTCTAACGCATTTTTATCATCGATTGCACAACCTAATGCATAACCAGAATCGGTAGGATAAATAATTACTCCACCTTTCTCGATTATTTCAGCAGCCTGTTTCATCAAACGCTTTTGTGGGTTTTCAG
Organism: Psychromonas sp. SP041; assembly: GCF_000470315.2. Lineage (GTDB taxonomy): Bacteria > Pseudomonadota > Gammaproteobacteria > Enterobacterales > Psychromonadaceae > Psychromonas. The sequence continues at coordinate 72,343 of NZ_CBRF02000007.1, read as the reverse complement.
GGTGAACATAAAAAAACTGACTCATAATTCTCTTCTACTGTTAATGATGGCTGTGCTTATCTTTTATAAAAATAGGTTACTTAATCAAACCGATTGGCAAGCAGGCCAATTATGCCAAATTGGCTGGCAAATATCAGGTAAAAATAAACTTTTTCCTAAATCACGCCAACGCCCAACAAAATGAAAGTCACTGCCCTGTGAAGCCATTAAGCCATATTCTTTACTCCACATACCTAGCTGTAAGCGCATTTGTGGTGATTGCTGTCCGATAGCCACTTCCATTGCATCGCCATCGGCGGCTTTAAAGGTGATTAACAATTTTCTTAACCATTTATTCGATAAGCTGTAAGCATCTGGATGAGCGAGTATTGCTTGACCACCAGCGGCATGAATGACAGCGATAGCATCAGCTAAATCGACCCAATCATGTGGCACATAACCGGTATTACCACGGCTTAAGTATTTATCGAATACTTTAGGAAAAGTAGGAGCAACACCAATTTCAACGAGATAACGAGCAAAATGTGCGCGTGTGATAGCACCATCGCCAGCTAAGGCCTTTGCCCCTTCATAGACATTCTCTATATTAGCTTTCGCTAAACGTCTGCCCATTTCAATAGCACGCTGTTCACGTTTATCTTTCTGAATTTCAATTAACTCAACTAATGCAGGATGTGTAGGATCGATATTTAATCCAACCACATGAATCTCGTGATTCAACCAATTAGTGGTCACTTCGATACCATTAATTAATTGCAGTTTTAAATCATTATCTTGAATATACTGCGTCGCTTCAACTAATCCATCGACAGTATCGTGATCAGTAATCGCTAAAAAATGAACTTGTCTATTTTCAGCACGTTGTACTAATTCGCTGGGTGTGAGTTGTCCATCTGAGGCTTTAGTATGAGAATGAAGATCGATTAACATGAATATCCTAAAAATAACCTTGACATTAGGAGCAGAATGCAAAAAAATAAGTCCTAATTAATACGGGACGCATAATATATGATTTTTAATACAATTACTCTTAAAGATTCTTGGTGGCACTCATTCTCATAAGCGAGCAATGAGGTTTTTGTATATTTAATTTCCCCAGAAAACCAATTTTAAAGCTCGCATCTTGCGGGCTTTTTTCATATTTGGAACAAACAAAAAATAAACAGGTAGGCGACAATGACCATTTTTTACACAGTCTTTAGTTGGCGATGGCAAATAAAACACTAATAAAAAACCATTTGCTCATTATATTATTAAGGACTTAAACATGAATACTCTACACCCAATTGGCGTATTAAAAACCATTGAAGCACCCTGCAGTTACATCCAAGATTCACTAGGATTATTTCAACAAATCAGTGCAGATAGCGACCATCACTTACTGTTCGACTCAGCAGAGATTGAAAGTAAAGAACATTTAAAAAGTTTGCTACTTGTTGATGCCTGTTTGAAACTGACTTGCCAAGGTTTAGTGGTCACACTAGAAGCATTAACCGATAACGGTAAAGATCTTCTCACCTTCATTGCACCAAAATTTTCAACACAGCTCATTACTGGTCAAACACCAAGCCAATTACAACTCACTTTTCCACAATCTGATACTAGTGGCGATGAAGACCAACGTTTAAAATCAGCTTCTCCAATGGATGCCATACGTTGTTTAGTTGACCGTATCAAAAAACGTTCTGCACATTCAGAAGCGTTATTTTTAGGTGGCGTATTTGCCTATGACTTTATTGCTACTTTTGAGCAATTAATAGAGGTGCCTGATGGTGAGAACACCACGCCTGATTATGTTTTTTATGTAGCAGAAACATTAATGATTCACGATCATCAAACTCAACAGGGTGAAATATTAGGCAGTATTTTTGGTGGTTTATATTCAGATGAAAGCGAACTTAGAATTACCCAACGCATTGCTGAATTACAAGGCCTATGCGATAACTTCATCGCTCCTATTAACCAGCAAATAACCATTGATGCGAAAGTTTCAGTTGATGTCTCAGATGCAGAATATTGCGACATCGTAAAGCAACTCAAAACCAATATCGTCAAAGGTGACATTTTTCAAGTGGTGCCTTCTCGTAGTTTCTCATTACCTTGTCCAGATCCAATTTCAGCTTACCAAAAACTAAAAGAAACCAATCCAAGTCCTTACATGTTTTATTTAAAGGACAGTGATTTCATCTTATTTGGAGCCTCACCAGAGAGCGCAATTAAATTTACACAAGAAACACAAGATGTTGAAATTTACCCTATTGCAGGCACGCGTCGTCGTGGTTTTAATAAAGATGGCACTATCAATAAAGATTTAGATGGCCGCTTAGAATTAGAGTTACGTTTAGATAAAAAAGAAACCTCTGAACACCTTATGTTAGTTGATTTAGCACGTAATGATGTTGCACGCATTAGTGAACCTGGAACACGCCACGTTGCTGAACTATTACAAGTTGACCGTTACAGTCATGTTATGCACTTGGTGTCACGTGTTGTGGGTAAATTACGCAGTGATTTAGATGCACTACACGCTTATCAAGCTTGTATGAACATGGGCACCTTAGTCGGTGCACCGAAAATAAGTGCGTCTAATCTAGTCCGAAAAGTCGAGAAAAAACGTCGTGGTAGTTATGGCGGCGCTGTTGGTTACATTAACGGTAATGGTGATATGGATAGCTGTATTGTTATTCGTTCTGCTTTTGTAAAAGATGGTATTGCACAAGCACAAGCAGGTGCCGGTGTTGTTTATGATTCAGTCCCTCAGCTTGAAGCAGATGAAACACGTAGTAAAGCCGCTGCCGTATTAAATGCAGTCGCATTAGCTCACGGAACAACATTAGCTAACGTAACGTCAACCAAAGTAACGTCAGCAGTTAACGACACAGCCACTAAGCAAGGGGAATAAGGTCATGACAACTCAAACTAATAAAATCAACCAAACGCTTAAAGCGACCTTATTTTTTCTTGATAACTTTGACTCATTTACTTACAACTTAGTGGATCAATTTAAAACCGCAGGTTATCCCGTTAAGATTTATCGCAATAACCAAAGCGCAGAACAAATTAAAGCACACATTGATGCTTGTGAAGGTGAAGTTGTTTTAGTGTTATCACCAGGTCCAGGAACACCAAGTGCTGCGGGTTGTATGATCGATTTAATCACTTTATGTAAAGGCCAAGTGCCTATTTTAGGGATATGTTTAGGTCACCAAGCATTAATAGAACAATACGGTGGTGTCGTTGGCCAAGCAGACGAAATACAACATGGTAAATCCTCTTTAATTGAACATTGTGCTGACAAAATGTTCGCAGGACTATCACAACCGCTATCTGTTGCACGTTATCACTCTTTAGTGGGTACATCAGTTCCCGCTTCACTTGAAATCGTGGCACAATATAACGGTATGTGCATGTCGATTTATCATCAACAAGATAAGGTGATCGGTTTTCAATTTCACCCTGAATCCATTTTAACTTGTGAAGGTGCACAGCTTTTAGAAAACAGTCTCAACTTACTGACTGCAACGGAGAACAAATAATGAGCCAATATGATGTACAACCGACCTTAGAAAAGCTTTATCAAGGTGAAGGGCTCAGCGAGCAACAAAGTCAGGCATTTTTTGAACAAGTTGTTTCAGGCGAAATCGATCCCATCGTATTAGGGTCAGTCTTAACGGCACTAAAAATAAAAGGTGAAACACCGACTGAAATAACAGGGGCAGCCAAAGCTCTCTTAGCGCAAGCTAAAAAGTTTCCGCGTCCTGATTATCCTTTTACAGATATCGTTGGCACAGGCGGAGATGGTCTAGGCACCATTAACATTTCAACAGCGAGCGCATTTGTGGCAGCAGCCTGTGGTGTTAAAGTCTGTAAACATGGTAGTCGTAGTGTTTCAAGTAAGTCAGGCTCTTCTGACTTATTAGCGGCTTTTGGTATTAATCTTGAAATGTCACCAGAAACAGCACGTCAATGTTTAGATGATTTGAACGTTTGTTTCATTTTTGCGCCAAGTTACCACGCAGGAATGCGTTTTGCAGCGCCCGTTCGAGCAGCATTAAAAACACGTTCAATATTCAATGTGCTCGGTCCATTAGTGAATCCGGCACGTCCTGATTTTGAATTAATGGGTGTTTATGCACCAGAGTTATTGTTACCGATTGCAAAAGTACACCAACAATTAGGCATGAAACGTGTCATGGTCGTGTATGGCAGTGGTTTAGATGAAGTCGCTTTACATGGCAGCACTCAGGTCGCTGAATTACATAACGGTGAAATAACAGAATACACATTAACACCGGAAGATTTCGGCGTTGATTACTACCCTGTTGAGAGCATCTTTGGTGGCACACCAGAAGAAAACAAAGTCATCATAGAACAAATTTTACAAGGTAAAGGCACCGCGGCTCAACAAGCTGCTGTCGCAATTAACGTATCTGCGCTACTCGTGTTAAACGGTAAAGCAGATAACTTTAAACAAGGTACAGAAATGGCATTAGCAAGCATGCAATCAGGTCAACCTCTCTCACTATTAAAACAACTTGCGGAGCAAAGCAATGCTTAACGATCAAAGTTTACAAGATACTATTTTAGGCAAAATTGTTGATGACAAGTTGCTATGGGTTGAAGAAAAAAAACAACAGCAACCTTTAATTAAATTTAAAGACGAACTAGTAGAAAGCGATCGCCACTTTTACCAAGCACTAGACCAAGATAAAAGTGTTTTTATTCTTGAATGTAAAAAAGCCTCTCCATCAAAAGGCCTAATACGTGAAGATTTCGATTTAGACTTAATAGCAGGCGTTTATAAAAACTACGCATCAGCTATTTCAGTGCTAACGGATACAAAATACTTTCAAGGTGACTTTGAGTACATTAATAAAGTACGTGAGCAAGTCACTCAACCTGTTATCTGTAAAGACTTCATTGTTGACCCATACCAAATTTACTTAGCGCGCCATTACAACGCAGATGCAATTTTATTAATGCTCTCTGTGTTAGATGATGATGCTTACCAAGCTTATCGTGATACCGCACATAGCTTAAATATGGGTGTGTTAACCGAAGTCAGTAATGAACATGAACTAGTTCGAGCAATAGCGCTCAATGCTAAAGTAATTGGTATTAACAATAGAGACTTACGTGATCTTAGTATCGATTTAAACCGTACTAAAGAGCTAGCAGTAAAAATCCCTGCAGACCGTATCGTCATCTCAGAATCGGGGATTTACAACCACCAGCAAGTGAAAGAACTAAGTCAATTTGCGAATGGATTTTTAGTCGGTAGCTCTATTATGTCTCAACCCAATATTGACCGAGCTTGTAGACAACTTATTTTAGGCGAAAATAAAGTGTGTGGATTAACTCACGCACGTGATGCAGCAGATGTCCATAAAGCGGGCGCAGTTTATGGTGGCTTAATTTTTGTTGAAAAATCACCTCGTTTTGTTGCATTAGAACAAGCTCGTTTAGTCATGTTGGGCGCACCATTAATGTACGTCGGTGTATTCCAAAATGAAGAAATTGAGTTAATCGCCTACACCGCTAAAAGCTTAGGGTTAAGCGCAGTGCAGTTACATGGTGATGAAACACCAAAATACATTAAAGAGCTATTAACAGTATTACCTAAAAGCTGTGAGATTTGGAAAGCCCATGGCATCAGCGATAGCTTGCCAGAATTTGAAAAATATAATGTCAGTAAACATATATTAGATACACGTGTTGGTACGCAAAGTGGCGGTACCGGTAAAGTATTTGATTGGTCACTGCTTACTGCACAACAAGATAAATTACTCGATATTGATAAAAGTAAAATTATATTAGCCGGTGGTTTAACACCTGAAAATGCACAACAAGCAGCATTAATAGGCTGTGCAGGATTAGACTTTAATTCAGGTGTGGAATCTGCCCCAGGTAAAAAAGACGCAGACAAATTAAATCGTAGTTTCTCAGCAATACGTCGTTACATGAAACGATAGGCATGAAGCGATAGTCATGAAGACATAATCATGGCTCATGATAAGAAACATGCAGTAATAAACGCATTAGAAGGTAAAAAAACATGAAAACGTTAGACGCTTATTTTGGTGACTTTGGTGGTATGTACGTACCACAAATTTTGGTCCCAGCATTACAACAACTTGAAGCAGAATTTTTAAAAGCACAAACAGATGATGCTTTTAATGCTGAATTACAAGAATTATTAACAGAGTATGCAGGACGCCCTACTCCGTTAACATTGTGTCGTAATTTAACAAAAGGTAAAAAGACTAAACTATACCTTAAACGTGAGGACTTATTACACGGTGGTGCACATAAAACTAACCAAGTACTAGGACAAGCGCTATTAGCAAAACGTATGGGTAAAACTGAAATTATTGCTGAAACAGGTGCAGGCCAACACGGTGTTGCAACAGCGTTAGCTTGCGCACTATTAGGGCTAAAATGCCGTATTTACATGGGCGCAGTAGATTGCGAACGCCAAAAGCCAAACATGTTTAGAATGCGCTTAATGGGCGCAGAAGTTATTCCTGTAACATCGGGTTCTGCAACCTTAAAAGACGCGTGTAATGAAGCATTGCGTGACTGGGCTGGTAGTTACGATACCTCACATTATTTATTAGGTACTGCGGCTGGACCACACCCATTCCCGACGATTGTGCGTGAATACCAAAAAGTAATTGGTGAAGAATCAAAAATTCAATGTCTACGTAAAGAAGGTATTTTGCCTGATAAAGTCATTGCTTGTGTTGGTGGCGGTTCAAATGCAATTGGTATTTTCAGCGACTTTATTGATGACGAAGGGGTTGAGTTGATTGGCGTTGAACCTGGTGGCCACGGTATTGAAACAGGTGAGCATGGTTGCCCTATCGCGTGTGGTACTGACGGCATTTTCTTCGGTATGAAATCATTAATGATGCAAGATGAACAAGGTCAAATTCAAGAGTCATATTCAATTTCAGCGGGTCTTGATTTTCCATCTGTTGGTCCGCAACACGCACATCTAGCAAAAACAGGTCGAGCACAGTATGTGAACGCTACTGATGATGAAGCATTAATGGCATTTAAAGCACTCGCGGAGCAAGAAGGTATCATCCCTGCTTTAGAGTCTGCACATGCATTAGCGCACGCACTAAAAATCATTGAAGAAGATGACAAAGAGCAAGTGATTATTGTTAACTTATCTGGACGTGGTGATAAAGATATTTTCACTGTTGCTGATATTTTCGAAAAAAGAGGCCTGATCTAATGACTTATGATCTACAAACAACACGTTATGCAGACTTATTTGAACGTTTAGCCGCTAAAAACGAAGGGGCTTTTGTTCCTTTTGTTACTATTGGCGATCCAAACCGTGATCAATCTTTAAGTATCATCAAAACATTGGTTGAAGCGGGTGCTGATGCTTTAGAGTTAGGTATTCCATTTTCGGATCCAGTGGCTGACGGTACTGTAATTCAAGACGCATCAATTCGTGCATTAGAAGCAGGTACGACACCGCAGGTTTGTTTTGAAATCATTAAAGAAGTTCGTGCTGAATACCCTGAAGTGCCAATTGGTTTATTGTTATATGTAAACTTGGTGTTCCGTAACGGTATTGAGAACTTTTACCAACGTTGTAAAGAAGCTGGTGTTGATTCTATTTTAATCGCAGATGTTCCTTTACACGAAAGTGCTCCGTATCGTGCAGCAGCTGAAAAATTTGGTTTACAACAAATATTTATTGCCCCACCTAACGGTGATAAAGCAACATTGCAGCAAGTTGCAGAATATGGTCAAGGTTATACTTATCTACTAAGCCGAGCGGGTGTGACTGGCGCAGATGCAAAAGCAGGTATGCCGGTTGAACATATGCTTGAAACATTAGGTGAGTATAATGCTCCTCCTTCATTGTTAGGGTTTGGTATTTCACAACCAGAGCAAGTTGCTAATGCCATTAAATCTGGAGCAGCAGGTGCTATTTCAGGCTCAGCAGTGGTTAAGGTGATTGAACGTAATCTTGATAACCCAGATAAAATGAAAACAGAAATGTCTGACTTTATCAGTGCAATGAAAGCAGCCACTATTAAATAACCTATTCACTTTAAAGAAGAGAGTTTCATGAAACAATTGCTTGAATTTATACCGCTAATTATCTTTTTTGCCGTTTATAAAATGGTCGACATTTATGCGGCAACGGGATCATTGATCGTAACCACAGGTTTATTGCTGGCTTATAACTACTTTAAGCACGGTAAAGTTGAAAAAATGCAAGTGATTACCTTTATAATGGTCTTTGTATTCGGCACATTAACGTTGATTTTACACGATGATGTGTTTATCAAATGGAAAGTCACCTTCATCTACGCATTGTTTGCAGTTGCACTGTTAGCGAGTCAATTCATCTTTAAAAAGCCAATCATTAAACAGATGCTAGGTAAAGAAATCACCTTGCCTGATAAAGTCTGGAATAATTTAAATATTGCTTGGGCTCTTTTCTTTATTGCACTTAGCTTACTTAATATCTATGTTGCATTTAGTTTGCCTCAAGAAGTCTGGGTAAACTTTAAAGTCTTTGGATTAATGGGAGCGACATTAGTGTTCACCCTATTCAGTGGTGTTTATATTTATAAGTACCTACCAAAAGACAAAGAAAAAACAGAAGTAGAGACTAACAAAGAGTCTGAGTAATCCCTCTGGAAACTCTTTAATTATTGTGTAAATAGAAATCCGATGTCGTTAATACATCGGATTTTTTATTTAAAAGCCTCGACATTAACCCTACTCCCTCTTCCTACTTACTTTCCCTATTAACTATTAATCGCCTATTTACCTCCTGCTAAATCAATAAAGGTTCCAGTAATATAAGACGCGTCATGTGATAACAGAAATGCAATTGATGCAGCAACCTCTTCTGGTCGACCACCTCGTTGAAGTGGGATTAAATGTTTAACACGTTCGATACGATCTGCTTCTCCACCATCAGCGTGCATAGTCGTATCAATAAACCCAGGACGGACACAATTAACGCGAATATTATCTTTCGCCACTTCAAGTGATAACCCAGTTGTTAAGGTGTCTATTGCCCCTTTTGATGCGGCATAGTCCACATATTCGAAAGGAGACCCTAACCTTGATGCAGCGGAAGAAACATTAACAATTGCCCCACCATTTTTCATTCGTTTAATCGCTTCTCTACAACATAAAAAATAGCTGGTTACATTGATCATCAGTACTTTATTAATTCGTTCAGCTGACATATCAACAACACGCATCTGCGGTAATAAAATACCAGCATTATTCACTAAGTGTGTCACTGGGCCTAAAGTATTATCAAGTGTATTAAAAAGGCGAATAACGTCATCTTCATTCGAAACATCAGCTTGCACTGCAATGGCTTTACCGCCTTCTTTTTCGATGTCAGATACAACGTGATGTGCTGCCGTTTCATTTGCACTATAATTAACACAAACGGCATAACCTAACTTAGCAAGGTGTTTTGCAGTCGCGGCTCCAATACCTCGAGAGCCACCGGTGACTAACACAACCGAATGATTAAGCACTTGAAAAGCCATTCAACGTTCTCCTTGATTATTGTAATTTCGACATCACTTTAACGATGGTATTACTCTATTAAATATTGAACTTTGAACTTTGAACTTTGAACTTTGAACTTTGAAACTGTCAAATGCAGGTATTGACTTAAATATCTGCATCTCTCTTATACATCAGAAGCTGTTATTAAAAGCAGGTATCTGAACGAGTTAAAAGTGACAGTGGAGTTAAATGGCGCTAAATAGTTATTTGATGGTTTTAAAGGCCAAGTAAAATCAAACATAACCGTCTTACGTCATGTAATTCAATACTTCATATATAAAGCGAATGTATCGACATTAGTTCTTCAGCCCTAACCATTACCATTACCACAGAGCCTCATTTTTATAACGATGCACCTATAATTAAAGCTTTATTTAAGTCATCATCAACATAAATAACACAATCTTATTACCTATGTTTATTTAATGTTACTTTACTGTTTCAATGATGATTCCATATTGGTTAAATATTGTCTAACCTCCTAGTTCTACTGCATTTTTCAGATTAAAATGCTAATTTTGGTTTTATTTTAGTTTTTTATGCTGAAACAACTGTAAATACAATCATTAATAATTGTGAATATCATCTATGATGTGTCTTCGAATTGATGATTATTTTGGGATAAAAATGAAAGTTTTAATATTAGGTTCTGGTGTAATAGGCGTAACGAGTGCTTGGTATTTAGCTAAGTCTGGACATGATGTCACGGTAGTTGACAGACAATCAAGCGTTGCTAATGAAACAAGTTTTGCCAATGCAGGGCAAATATCTCCAGGATACTCTGCACCTTGGGCTGCGCCAGGTATTCCAGTTAAAGCAATGAAATGGTTAATGCAAGAACTTGCACCATTAAAAATTAGCATTAAAGATCTAGACACGGAAACGTTAGTTTGGATGACTAAAATGGTCGCAAACTGTAATACTAAAGATTATCACATCAATAAAGCTCGAATGATGAGAGTGGCAGAATATAGCCGAAATTGTTTAAGAGAACTTAGAAAAGAAATTAATATTGAATACAATCATAGAACGCAAGGTACATTGCAAGTATTCCGTACTGAAAGCCAAGTAAAGAGCTCTAAAAAAGACATTGAAGTATTAAAAGAGTGTGGTGTTGAACATAAAATACTAACGGCTGAAGATTGTTTAGGTTATGAACCTGCACTTCATCATACTATTGATAAAATCGTAGGTGGTATTCACTTACCAAATGATGAAACAGGCGATTGTCACATGTTCGTTACTGAATTAGCTAAAGCGTGTGAAGGCTTAGGTGTTAAGTTTGTAATGGATACCAATATTGAGAAAATCAATAAGCAAGGTAGTGAAATCGTCAGTGTTTCTACCAGTAAAGGTGAATTGACTGCAGATGCTTATTTAATGGCTTTAGGCTCTTATTCTACACACATGCTTGCAAACCTTGATATCAGAGTGCCTGTCTACCCTATTAAAGGCTATTCTCTTACTATCCCAATTCAAGACTATTCAGCAGCACCAGAATCAACCGTGATGGATGAAACTTACAAAGTGGCAATCACGCGTTTAGGCGATCGTATTCGAGTTGGTGGAACGGCTGAAATTAGCTCTTATAACTTAGCGTTATTAGAAAAACGTCGTAAAAATATTGAGTTTTCTATTGCTGATTTATTCCCTCATGCAACAGATTTAACTAAAGCTGAATTCTGGACGGGTTTAAGAGCAATGACACCTGATGGCACGCCAATCTTAGGTAAAACCAACATTGATAACTTATTTCTTAATACAGGTCACGGCACACTAGGTTGGACAATGTCTTTAGGTTCAGCAAAATTTGTAAGTGATGTTATTAATGATAAAACACCGGATATTGATGATTCTGGCTTATCAGCTGATCGTTACGCACGTTAGGGGAGAAAAATGGCTAGAACAGCAACAGCGATTATTAACTTAAACGCGATTAAACAAAACTATTTACATTCAAAATTACTTGCTGCACCTGCTAAAGCAATTGCAACGATTAAAGCGAATGCTTATGGTCACGGCGCAATTGAAGTCGCTAACGCTTTAACTGATGTAGCGGATGCATTTGGTGTAGCGTGTATTGAAGAAGCAATAGAATTGCGTGATGCTGGTATTAAACAACCTATCTTATTGTTGGAAGGTTTTTTCACAGCAGACGAATTAGAATACATCAGTGAAAATAATTTGTGGTGTGCAATACATAACCAACATCAACTTGATGCATTAAAAGCAGTAAAGCTTAAGCAGCCGGTTAATGTTTGGTTAAAAATGGACTCAGGTATGCATCGATTAGGTTTTTTACCTGAAGAATATGCAGATGCTTGGCAACAGCTATCTAACTTAGAGCAAGTTGCTAGTATCACCCACATGAGTCACTTTTCATCTGCTGATGATTTAAGCTCGCCATTAACTAAAAAACAAACAGAGTTGTTTATAAACACGATTGGTGAATTACCTGGTGAAATTAGTATTGCTAATTCATCAGCTGTATTGACAAAAGCTGTCAAAGGTAGAAACCAATGGGTGCGCCCAGGCATTATTATTTATGGTTCATCACCTATCGACGATGATGAGCTAGCGTGTCCTTTAATCCCTGCGATGACATTTAAAGCAAAAGTTATCTCTCAGCGTACGATCAATAAAGATGAAAGTGTTGGTTATAACGGTTTATGGACCGCTGAAGAGACAACAAAAATAGGGACAGTGTCAATTGGTTATGCTGATGGATACCCTAGACATGCAGAAAATGGTACGCCTGTTTTTATCAACGGTAAAAAGAGTCAAATATTAGGTCGTGTTTCAATGGATATGGTCATGGTTGATTTATCTATGTTTGAGCAACAAGACTGTATTGGGTTTGATGTGGAATTATGGGGTGATAACATTTCAGTAACCGAGGTAGCTAACTGCTCAGAAACTATCTCATATTCATTATTGTGTGGTTTAACACGCCGAGTCAGTAAAACTTACATAAAATAACCTATCATTAATTTAACGTGATTTGTGAACAATGAATCACGTTAAATTATCTACACCCTCACCTTTTAACTCACTATACCTTTAACAAATCACTTTTATAAAAATACCTACCTTTACGCAACTACTTTAAAATAAAATATTCTGTTCAATCTTTATCTTCAATCTTCAATCTTCAACAAGCACAAATAACTTTCGTACTTTATGCCAATAAATCTTTGGCGCTGTCTTGAAAATGAGCGGCAATAGCAACAAACTTATCTTCAATAGCAAGAAACGCTTTTACCACTGCAGGGTCAAAATGCGAACCCTCCCCTTTCATAATAATATCTTTCGCTTCTTGATGTGAAAAAGCAGGCTTATAAACTCGTTTAGAGATAAGTGCATCGTAGACATCTGCTAAAGCCATTAGTCGTCCAGACAAAGGAATACTTTCCCCTGATAGTTGATTCGGATAACCTGAACCATTCCATTTTTCATGATGTGATAAGGCAATTTCTTTTGCAATTTCTAAAAATGAACTACTGCCTAATTGCTTTTCTGCTATCGATAAAGCGTCCGCACCAATTTGAGCGTGCCCTTTCATAATTTCAAATTCATCGTCGGTTAATTTACCTGGTTTAAGTAATATATTATCAGGAATACCTACTTTACCTACATCATGTAACGGAGCAGACTTATATAACAGTTCGATATAATGAGGGGTTAATAACGCAGAATATGCAGTAGATTCACTTAAATTCTCAGCCAATGCCTTAACATATTCTTGTGTACGTAAAATATGTGCACCGGTTTCATTATCACGAGATTCAGCTAAAGCAGATAAGCTAACTATCGCTACATCCCTTGTTGTTTTCACTTCATTTTGAGCAAACTCAAGACTATCTAACATGCTATTAGTTAATGATGCCGTTGAACCAAACTCATCGTAACTAAAAATAGGCAAACGGGTATTGATATCGCCCTCACTTACCCTTTTTAAGGCACATTCTTGACTTAATAAAATACGCTTAATGACCTTACTCCATAAAAACATAACGGCCATCGCATAACCTGTCACCAAAGCTGCAATATAGATAAGCTCTTTAATAACACTGATTTGACCACTGCCATCCATGACTAGTTCAGGATTATGCTTTAACCAAAAAATATTTTTTACTGCCACCATAGATAATGCCCCCGTCAGGATCACTAATAAAAGTACCACTAACCAAATCATTTGATTAATTAAAGAACTTCGTTGACCTGATAGTTCAAAATCGAATTGCCCATTCAACTCCATTTCATCCATTTGTGCGAGCTTTGCTGAAAGCTGTAAAATACATCCTGTAAAAAAACCAAACAGCGCCATCCCGAAAACAATTTTAACATTACTATCTAACCCAAAATCATAACCAATATTGTAATAAATCGCCAATGGAAGGCTGGCGATGAAGAAGCAAAACGTATCTAACTTTATTTGTTTTATCTGTTTATTCAAGGTGTGATGAGGTAGCAGGAAATGACGGACTAACAATAAAACAGAAAAAGTAATGGATACATGTATCGATACTTCACTGGTCGTCAAAGTCGCTAAAAAGGGGCAAACTCTCCCACCATAAATAGCAAATAAGATAGCCGCTAGAATATAGAGTTTAAAAGTAAGAGAAGCATTATAGTTTGAGCTGTTCATTGTGCGCCTTTTAGTACGTAGATTCATAATATTTTATATTTATTGAATAGCTAAAAATGACTATTACAATGATTTATCACTCATTAAAAGTGCCGAATAGTAGATTGAAATTTATGTTTAACAAAAAAAACAAAAACACCCAAATAACACTATAGCCAATAATAGGTATAAAAACTAAGCAAATGCTTCTCATTTATTAGTAAACAAAAATCAGAATAAGTCAGAATAAGTCAGAATAAGTCAGAATAAATTTATTGCAGTAGACAACTAACTAATCAATAACCAATCAATAACTAACGAATAGCTAATCGATAGCTAACGAACAACTGACCAGTGAAAATTACTTCAGTCATATTAAAAAATATTTTCAAGGCAGGACAACAGGCACAAAAAAGGCTATCCGAAGATAGCCTTAAAGAATTTCAATTTGTTAACTGATACTTATTTTAACTTAAACCGATAAAAAGAGGCTTAGTTAGAATGCAACATACTGTTTAGCTCTACTGCGCTCTTATTAACTAAACATTCAATTTGACCTGTTGTTGAGTTACGACGGAACAGTAAATCGTCTTTATTAGATAATTCACGCGCTTTAACAAAACCTGCGTCATTACCTTCATTATCTAACATTTTAACTTTAGAGCCCGCTGTTACATATAAACCAGATTCAATAGTACAACGGTTACCTAGAGGGAAGCCTAGGCCTGCATTAGCGCCTAATAAGCTATTCTCGCCAATCGCAACCACCATTTTACCGCCACCGGATAACGTACCCATGATAGAAGCGCCACCACCGATATCACTACCTTCGCCAACCATAACACCAGCAGAGATACGACCTTCGACCATGCTAACACCAGCAGTACCAGCATTAAAGTTAATGAAACCTTCGTGCATAACAGTCGTACCTTCACCAACATGTGCACCTAAACGAACACGAGAGGTATCCGCAATACGAACACCTGCAGGTACAACGTAATCAACCATTTTAGGGAATTTATCAACACAATCGACAGTGATAGTTTTACCTTTTAAACGTGCTTTCATTTGGCGATCTTTTAATTCAGGTAAATCGATCGGGCCTTTATTTGTCCATGCAATGTTATGCAGCAAACCAAAAATACCATCTAACACAACACCGTGTGGTTTAACTAAACGATGAGAGATAAGTTGTAATTTTAAGTAGCCTTCAGCAACACTTTGAGGTGCCTCATCTGTTGCGAGAATAACTAACACTAATGGTTGTTTTGATTTAGCAGCAGCCACTGCAAAGTCAGCATTATCTGTATCATCTTCACCATTAAATGCAGCAGCTAATTGCTCTGCAACGTCTGGTTTAACTTCGATGACTTGGTTGCCACCTTCATAACCAGTAATAGCAGCAATAGTCGCTACTAAATCTTCATTTGGGTTTAAAATTGGGTTTGGGAAAAATGCTTCAATGATTTTTTGGTCACGATTTTTAGTAGCTGTACCAAACGCAAGAGAAAATGTAGACATGTATTAAGCTCCGATTTAAAAGTCTATTAGGTGTAAAACACCATAAAATGATTGCTAAAATAATTAGTAGACAATAATAGAGAAGCACTTGCGCAGATGCAAAATTAAAACGTTATAAGCGGAAATTATTTGATATAGATGGGTTTGATACTCATTTAGCGCGGAAATTACGCTTATTATGCATATTTAAGCTTTAAGAGCGCGCTTGGGGTTTATTTTTAATGCCAGGTAATACAGCATAAAAAACTAATTTAAGAAGATAAAAGAAAAGCTCCAGCGATAACATGAAAATAACCGCTACGCTTACCCCAACTAAAATAGCTTGTTGATTAAGTAACACATTAGCTTGATAACCAGACCACGTTTCTTTAAAAACAGGTTGGTTTATTTGCTGGGTTAATGTGCCTAATCGGTACCAAATAGGTTGCTTTAGCTCATCTATTTTTTGTTGTAAAAATTGTACTCGTGAATATGTTTTATCTATTACCAACGCTTCTTCACGATACAAGTTATCTTCACTGCTTTTATGTTTTGTTATCAGTGCGCTTAAATCACCTGAAAAATACTTATTTGCCAATGATTGAAACGCGGCTAATTGTTGTTGAGCTTCAACAAAATGTCCTTGCAAACGCAATTCATATTGTTGTAAAAAATTCGGTAACTGCAAACCTAAAAGCAAACTTAAAGTGAAGACAAGCTGTAAACTATAGCGTTTAATTACCGATAACATTTTTATTTAAAGCCACGATTAGTACGTAAAAGCTCGTAAGCTTTTTGAATATCTTGGGTTTTTTCTTTCGCTAATTCCATCATTTCTTCAGGCAGCCCTTTTGAAGCTAGCTTATCTGGATGGTTTTGACTCATTAATTTACGATAAGCACGCTTTACTTCTTTATCCGTTGCACTGCTATCAACACCTAACACTTGATAAGCATCGCCTTCAGACTGTGCTGTGTTTTGCTGTTGACCGCCCTGACCACCTTGGTGAAAATGCTGTTGTCCTTGAATCATTTGAATCAAACGATCTAACTCAAAACGAGAGAATTTTAAATTTTCAGCAATAACATAAAGAATAGACTTTTCATTCTCGTCAATTTCCCCATCAGAAAAAGCAACTTGTACTTGAATGGCTAAAAACATTTGTAGAACGTTACGCTCACCATGTAAAACACGTACAAATTCTTGTAACCTTTCAACCAATGCAAAATCAGCTTCTTTACCGGCAGTAAAGGCAGCCTGAGCTTGTGCTCTTGCATTGCCATGCAAGTTCATTTGGTCCATATAAGCATTAGCAACTTGAATATCGGTTTGAGTGACTTTACCTTTTGATTTAGCGACATGTCCCATGACAGAAAATGCAGTCTCAAAGAATATTTTTTGTTTATCTGCGCTATTTCCTCGGCCACCTAATATGCCATCTTGCATATTAAAATTACGGCCAACGGCAACATCAAAACGATGGCCTAACCAAACACCTAAGATCAGGCCAAAAAAGTGCCCAAACATAAACCCAAAAAAACCACCTAATAATTTGCCCCATATGCGCATAACTAATAATTACCTTTAAATTAAGAAAATAGTAAAACTGCCGAACATTTTGACTAACTATGTACAGATTTGCCAATTATTTGTACTAAATAACAAAAATACTCACGTAATGGGCAATCAAAGATTGGAGCCAGCAAAAGTTTACTTTATTATACGTGGTTATACTGTTGTTTTCTGCTTAGCGTTTTCTGATGTTTCTAAGCACTTGTAGATGAGTTATTCATGCTAAAACTAATACCATTATTATTTTTTCTATCTCCTATTGCCAGTGCAGTTGCCCAGCAAACTGATACGAGTGATTTAAATGAGACATTAGATTCTGCTAATGAAGCAGAGTTAGAAGTTGTTTCGCAAAGCTTGGAAGAAAAATCAGCACCACGCGATGTTAATTTTTATTTCAGACAATGTTATCAACAAGTTCCTCCTATTACAGAGCGTAACAATAACGTCGATAGAAACCAAATTCCCATCAGCATCGATGCTGACTCTTTAAGAGGGTTAAACGGAAAGGTTATTTATGAAGGAGATGTTAATGCAATACAAGGAGAGAAATCTTTAGATGCAGATAGAATCATATATGACCGAAGTACAGAACAAGCCAATGCAATGGGTAATGCTCGTTATGTTGATGGTCAAGTAACCTTAATTGCAGATGAGATTAATACTAACTTCAAAACTGATGAATCCTCTTTAATCCAGACCCAGTTTCAATTCCATGGACGAGGCGGTCGAGGTAATGCAGAGCGTGTTTATGATAATGGCCAAGGCCAATACGAACTAAATTCATCAAGTTATACAGCCTGCCCTCCGAATGATATTACTTGGAGTTTAGATGCATCAACGCTATATATTGATAAAGAAGCAGATATGGGCACCGCTTATAATGCGGTATTAAGAATAAAAGATGTTCCTGTTTTTTACTTTCCGTACATCAGTTACCCATTATCTGACAAACGTAAAACAGGTATATTGTTCCCTACCTATGAGTTTTCATCGGTTAATGGTTTTACTTATAATCAACCACTCTACATCAACATAGCTCCCAATCAAGACGCAACAATTACGCCGACTTATATGCAAAACCGTGGTCTATTAGTGGCAGCAGAATATCGTTATTTATTCGATGTTGGCTCAGGTACATTGCAATTAGAGTACTTGAATGATGATAAAATTCGTAAAGATGATGACGGTGACGATATAGGTGAGCGTTATTTAGTCCATTTCGATCATGATGTGACTTTTGCGGAAGATTGGAACTTCAATGTAGATTACAACAAAGTTAGTGATGAGTATTACTTCAACGATATCAGTACAGATTATGGTAGCCGAAGCGATAACCAATTGCTGCAAAATGCAAATTTAAACTATACCAAAACAAATTGGAGTGCTGAATTAGAAGTACGTAAGTTCCAAGTGCTTAATGATGCTGATGATGATATGCCACATATTGTATTACCTAAATTAGCCTTTAGCGCTTACCAACCTCTAAATTGGAAAAGCTTACAGTTTGACTGGTATTCTGAAATAACACGCTTTGAGCATAATGATGATGATGTTTACACCGGTACCCGTATTCATGTTGAACCAAAGTTATCTTTACCACTCTATTATGATTCATTGTTTGTGAATACTGAGCTGAAATACATGTTGAGTTATTATCAACAAGACTTAGATAACGCCACTAAATATGATTGGTATGATGATTTAGAAGAGTCAACAGTACGTTACTTACCTTCTTTTAAAATCAATTCAGGTATCAATTTAGAAAGAGATTTTTCTTGGTTTGGTGACGATTACCGCCAAACATTAGTGCCGCAAGTACAGTATTTATATGTTCCATATCAAGATCAGTCTGGTATTGGTTTATATGATACAACAGCCCTACAACAAGATTATTATGGATTGTTTCGTGATAACCGTTACTCTGGTTACGACAGAATAGCAGAAGCGGATCAAATTACCCTTGGTATCTCAACTAGCTTTTTAAATGACCAAGGTAAAGAAAGATTACGTTTTGCGATTGGGCAGAATTATTACTTTTCTGATTCTCGCACCGTATTGCCTACAGATGATGACGATGATAAAGAAACAAACAGATCATCAATAGTCAGTGAAGTTGACGTTAACTTTGATAATGACTACTTCTTCCATGCAGGAATAGAATGGGATAGTGATGATAACTTTATTCAACGTGCTAATACGACGTTTGAAAAACGTTGGGCTTATAATACTTACGCACAATTAAGTTACCGTTATTACAAAGAAGATGAAAATGCTGATTGGGATGAAATTGTTAATCAAATAGGTACAAAGGTAAATTGGTCAATTGACACTCAATGGTCCACTTTTGCTAGCTATTATTATAATGTTGAATTTCAAAACAGTTTTGAGAGTATTATTGGCCTTAAATATCAATCATGTTGCTGGGCTGTTGGTTTAACGTATGACAGACATATGCTCTCTTACTTTGGAGATGAAGCTAGCTATGATGATAATATTGAAACAGAAAGTAGTGTCAGCTTAACACTTGAACTAATGGGTTTAGGTGGGGTTGGTAACTCAGGTTATGAAGATGGTCTATTCGACTACGGTCGTCCATTTTATTTAAAGTAATAGGTAAAAAATGAAATTAACAAAACAATTTTTAAATGTACTTATCTTAGCAACGGCTTTACCGCAGTTTGCTAATGCAGCTGAAGTTCAGCTAGATAAAATTGAAGCAGTTGTAAACAAAGAACTTGTTTTAGCAAGTGATATGAAAAATATGAAACGTGACTTAATTGCACGTTATAAAGAAAATGGAGAAACACTGCCAAATCAAGAAAACATTGATAAGCAGATTCTTGATAAATTAATTAACGACAGATTACAATTACAAATTGCAGAGCGCATTGGTCTGCGTATTAGTGATGCACAACTTGATCAAACCATTGAAGAAATGGCTAAAAATAAAGGTAAAAGTTTAGCTCAAATGCGTTCTGATTTAACGGCTTCTGGTATTAACTATAAAGCATTTGTTAATAATATCCGTGACGAATTAACTGTTAATGAAGTACGTCAAGTTCAAGTTCGTAGACGTATCAATATTTCAGATCAAGAAGTTCAACAGGTGATTGACCGTATCAATCAAGCGGATGAACAAAGTACCGAGCTTAAGGTTGCGCATATCTTATTGAAAGTATCTGATGATGCTTCTGAAGAGAAAAAACAAGCTGCTGATCAAAAAGCACAAAAGCTAGCTAAACAAATTAAAAATGGTGCTGACATCAAACAATTGGCATTAGCAAATTCTGAAGGCCCTAAAGCGTTAGAAGGTGGTGATTGGGGTTGGCGCAAAATGGAAGACATTCCAAGCCTATTTGCTGAAAACTTAGCAGAAACAAATAAAAAAGGCGACATTATTGGTCCATTCCATTCTAGATTGGGTGTTCATATCATCCAAATATTAGATAAAAAAGGTGGCGAAAATATTATGACAGAAGAAGTAAATGCTCGTCATATATTAGTCAAGCCGACTATCATCATGAGTGATGAGAAAGCTAAAGTATTATTAGGTAAATTGCGTCAAGAAATACTAGATGGTACTAAAACATTTGATGAAGTGGCTAAACAATATTCTCAAGACCCAGGTTCTGCTGTAAAAGGCGGAGGTCTAGGTTGGGCAGATCCAAATATGTACGTTCCTGAATTCAGAGATCTTGCAAAATCACAACCTATTGGTGAAATTAGTCAACCATTTCACACCATGCATGGCTGGCATATTTTACAGGTAATTGACAAACGAGAGTCAGACACTACAGAAAGTGCAACAAAACAAAAAGCTTATAGTGTGATATTTAGACAACGTTTTCCAGCTGAGGCTTATGCTTGGTTGAATGAAATTCGTCAAGAAGCATATATTAAAATCAATAACCCTGATTACATTATTGAGGAAGAGTAATGTTACCTCGTATTGTTGTCACCGCAGGCGAACCAAGTGGAATAGGCCCTGATTTAATATTAGAATTAGCTGATAAAACTTGGCCAGTTGAGTTAATTATTTGTGCTGATTTAACGCTCTTAAAATCAAGAGCTGAGTTATTAAATAAAAAAATAACGTTTATTGAATATGATAAAAATAACACTAAACAGGCCCAGTCGATAGGTCAATTGACCGTTGCTCATATTGCTACTGATGCGCCTGTAGAAACAGGCGTGTTAAACGCAGCAAATGGTGCTTATGTACTAGAAACACTTCGCTATGCGAGCCAAGGCTGTTTAAGTGGTGAGTTTTCAGCCGTTGTCACCGCGCCTGTTCACAAAGGTATTATTAATGATGCTGGTGTTACCTTCAGCGGCCATACAGAATTTTTTGCTGAGCAAGCAAATGTAGATTTAGTGGTCATGATGTTAGCAACAACTGGCTTACGTGTTGCATTAGTAACAACACATTTACCACTGTCAGCAGTACCTGCTGCTATCACTGCACCATTAATATCTAACATTGTGACTATTTTGAATGCAGAGTTAATTGAAAAATACGGCATTCAAAAACCAACCATCTATGTTTGTGGTTTAAACCCGCACGCAGGCGAAGGTGGTCACATGGGTAGAGAAGAGATAGAAGTGATTGAGCCAACATTAGATGCATTACGTGCTCAAGGAATTCAGTTAGTTGGCCCTTTACCAGCAGATACCCTATTCCAAGATAAATATTTACAACATGCAGATGCTGTTTTAGCAATGTACCACGACCAAGGTTTACCTGTTTTAAAATACAAAGGTTTTGGTCAGTCCGTTAATATCACATTAGGCTTACCGTTTATTCGTACTTCGGTTGACCATGGCACTGCACTAGATTTAGCTGGCACAGGCAAAGCCGATTCAGGTAGTTTATTGTGTGCAGTCAATGAGGCTATAACAATGGTCCAAAGTAACATCAACAAGGTTAATTAAAAATGAATGATAAAACCCACCTAGGCCATACAGCCCGTAAACGTTTTGGACAAAACTTTTTGCACGATGATTATATCATCGACTCAATTGTTGCTGCCATTTCACCACAAGCGGAAGATAACATAGTAGAAATTGGTCCGGGTTTAGGCGCACTAACAGAGCCCGTTGCAGCTAAAGTAAACTGTTTAAATGTTGTTGAGCTTGACCGCGATTTAGCTGAACGTCTAGAGAAGCACCCCACTTTACGTGATAAATTAAAAATCACTCAAGCCGATGCAATGCGTTTCGACTTTGGGCAATTAGTTCAAGGTGATAAACAACTACGTGTATTTGGTAACTTACCTTACAACATCTCTACACCGCTGATGTTTCACTTGTTTGAATTTGCGGATAAGATTTCTGACATGCACTTCATGCTTCAAAAAGAAGTAGTAAATCGTCTATGTGCAGGACCTGATTGTAAAGCTTACGGTCGTTTAAGTGTAATGGCTCAATATTATTGTAATGTTATTCCTGTACTAGAAGTACCACCGACAGCATTTATCCCTGCCCCTAAAGTTGAATCTGCAGTCGTTCGATTAGAACCTTACGATACGCCGCCTTTTGTGGCTAAAAGCCTTAAAGTATTAAACCAAGTTTGTTCAATGGCTTTTAATCAACGTCGTAAAACCGTTCGTAATGGTTGGAGAGACTTACTAACAGTAGAAGAGCTAACCAGTCTTGATATTAATATTGGTCATCGTGCTGAGAACATTTCTGTTGAAGAATATGTACGAGTGGCAAACTATGTTTATGACCGTTTACAAAAAGAAGCGTAAATAAATAATGGCAACTTATATAGTAGGTGATATTCAAGGATGTTACGACGAATTGAGACAGCTACTATCTTTGGCCAACTTTGACCAAAGTACTGATGAATTATGGGTCGCTGGCGATTTAGTCGCTCGAGGCCCAAAATCACTTCAAACATTGAGATACCTTAAAGAATTAGGGGCAAAAGTCATTTTAGGCAATCATGACCTGCACTTATTAGCAACTTCTATAGGTATTCATAAACCCAAAGTAAAAGACCAAATATCCCCTATTTTAGACGCTGAGGATAGCCACACTTTATTAACATGGTTACGTCAACAACCGCTATTATTAGAACATCCTGAACATAAATTCATTATGGTGCATGCGGGAATATTACCATCATGGTCTATTCAGCAAGCAAAAAAATTAGCACAGGAAGTTGAACAAGAGTTACACGGTGACAACTATAAAGCGTTACTTAAAAATATGTACGGTAACCACCCAACACAATGGCAAGAGACGCTATCAGGTATAGAACGAACACGTTACATTATAAATGTATTCACCCGTATGCGTTATTGCACCTTAAAAGGTGAGCTTGAGTTTGAGAACAAATTAGCCCCAGAGCAAACCGATAGCAGCAAGTTAAAACCTTGGTTTGAAATAACCCCAAGAGATCATCAGCAACCTATCTTATTTGGGCATTGGGCTGCATTACTCGGTAAAACAAACCAACCTGACTTGTACGCATTAGATACAGGCTGCGTATGGGGAAATAGCCTCACTATGATACGTTGGCAAGATAAGAAGTTATTTTCATTACCCTGCCCTGCTTACGGCTAAAATTGATTCAATAACTCATTACAACTAATTTCAACTTATTGCTCTTCAGTTATTGGTGAATAGCTTTAAGTATTCACTCTGTCTAACGTAACAAACTCTAAATTATGCGCATTCTTTTCATCTGCAACATATTCCTCACTTTCTACTTGTTTCCATTCACCTTGTGCTAAATAATCAGGAAAACAGGTATCACCTTTTGTGTCTAAATCAATAAAAGTTAAATATAACCGATTCGCAACGGCTAAAAAGTGTTCATAAATAGTTGCTCCACCAATAATCATTACTTCTTCAACACCTTCCGCTACTAATAAAGCTTGCTCTACTGACGTAACACAGGTCACGCCAGCAATCTCTAATGCAGGATCTCTTGATACAACAATATTCAAACGCCCTGGTAAAGCTCTGCCAATTGAATCATAGGTTTTACGTCCCATGATCACAGGTTTACCTAACGTTGTTTTTTTAAAGTGTTGTAAATCAGCAGGTAAATGCCATGGCATTTGATTATCCAACCCAATCACTCGGTTATGAGCCATTGCTACTATCATTGAAATTTTCATTTTTATCCCAGATTACTTGTTATTTATAAATTTATTGAAAAAATTATTTAGAAACCTATTTAGAAACCTATTTAGAAACTTAATTGTTAAGCTTCATTATTAAACTTAGTTATTCAACTTAGTAATAGAGAAGTTTAACAATTAAGTTTTAAAATTCATCTATTTAATTGCTATCTTGTACATTAAATTTTGTCATTATTATGCTACAGTCTCATTACATTTACAGCTGTAATAGGGAATATAATATGGCCGTTTCAATTAAAAAAAGCATTATACCAATAGTCCTCGTCGTTATTTTTATTTTATGGCTATTATCAATTTGGTGGGGATGGATGCCATCTGCCTATAATGTAAAATCACGCACTCAAGAAGCCGCAAAAATTTCTAATGTAGAGATGATCCCAGGCTATGCAACCACAACCGCTCTGATCGATGTGACCACATGGTTAGTTGATAAACCCGGTGGCTTTTTATCAAATGACATGACGCCTCCCGGCTTAATTATGGATAATATGCCAGCCTTTGAGTATGGTGTGTTAGAGCAGGTTCGAGATTTAGCATTAGTGATGCGTTTAGACTTTAGCCGTTCACAGTCTCAATCAACTGGTGATAAAGATTTAGAAACCGCGCAGAATAAAATGAATATTTCGCACAAAAATTGGATGCTTCCAAGTGCAGAAAAAGAATATAAACTAGCCATTAACGCTTTTAAACGTTACCGCAGCCGTTTGGTTGCAGAAGATCAGACTGAAGCACAGTTTTATACACGTGCCGATAACTTAAGTGATTGGTTACGTGAAATCGAAAAACGTTTAGGGTCTATTTCACAAAACCTAAGTGCGAGTGTCGGTAATGATGTTTTTGATACCAACCTAGCAGGTGACCCAACAGCAAGACAATCAACAAGAAGCGCTTCTGAAGTTGAAATCAAAACAAGCTGGTTTAAAATTGATGATGTTTTCTATGAAAGCCGAGGGGCTACTTGGGCGATTTTACATTTTTTAAAAGCCGTAGAAATTGATTTTGCAGATGTATTAGAAAAGAAAAATGCACAGGTTAGTTTAAAGCAGATCATTCGTGATTTAGAAGCGACTCAAGAAGCCGTATGGAGCCCAATGGTCTTAAATGGCAGTGGCTTTGGTTTCTTAGCAAATCACTCTCTAGTCATGGCAAACTACGTATCGCGTGCTAATGCAGCACTCATTGACTTAAGACGTTTGTTAGAACAAGGTTAATCGTTAACAAACTATAATCGTTGAAACAAAAAGCCCCGATAAAGTAACTTTATCGGGGCTTTTTGTTGTTTACGGTATTAATACCAATCACACTAATTAACTGATCTATTTTACTTGTTAAAATAACTTATTTCTTCGTTGTAAATATCGTAAAGGAAGCAATCATTTAGCTCAATTTACGCCTTAAACTAAGTCATTTTTCCTGCGCAAAATTTAGATCACTTATTTAATGTTATCGGTATAACTTTTTTAATAAATAAAAATTAACCGCAGCACTTTTTGTATTTCTTGCCACTGCCACAAACACAAGGTTCATTACGAGCAGGCTTTTTATCGAAACGAGTAGTGACTGGTTTATTAATCAATACATCTAATTCTGTGGTATTTTCTGCTTTTTCAGCATCAATAGTAATAGCCACAACTAAGTCATGCTCTTTAGCTAAAGCTTGTATTTCTTCTGCACGGGCTTCGCTATTAACAAGCACCTGTAAAGGTAACTCTTCAGTACCCATTTTCACAGCACGCTTTGTATTAAAACCATAACTTGAATGTTTTGGTTTTTTCTCTTTTTTACCTTTAAAGAAAAATTTATCTGACATAATGAACCTTTATTATCCTACTCGCTTATTCTGCACACTTTATTGGCACTTAATATTTTCGCACAGTGTACAGTATTCCTTATTCCAATCTAGCCTAATATGCGACCATCTTTGTCGTAACGGCACTATTCTTAATAGTCGCCTTAATAGTCGCTAAACAATCGGACGTCCGCGGTAAATTAAAATAGACGGAATGGCTAATCCAAAACTTAACGCTGTTAGGATGAATAAAGTACGTAAACCATTTTCCATCACTATTTGCATCAATTCTAAACTGTAACCACTGGTATTAATTTCTACTAACCCAATCATTGCAGTAAACGCATAACTACCTGGAATCATAGGGATAACCGAAGCAACGGTAAAAACAGGACGAGGAATAAGGTGTTTACGAGACCAATAAAGCCCTAAGAACCCCATGTTAGCCGATGCAATAAAAGTCGCCCATTCAATCGGTATACCGAAGTGTAGTAATAAAAAACGGAAACTATGTGTTAACGCACCACCAGCAGCACAAAAAATCAACATTTTACGCGGCACATTAAATACCATGGCAAAGCCAACAGCCGGTATCCACGCAAACCAAGCATCAGTAATGAATAAAATAAACAGATTTAAAAATTCGTTCATTAATTAGTCCACCCTGACACGCCAATTAAGGTCATCGCTGCAACAATCCCGATGGACACACTGATCGCTAGTAATGTCGAAAAAACCCATCGCGCAATCCCCATATTAATATGTCCTTTCAACATATCAGACACAGCATTAATCAATGGGAAACCAGGAACCAGTAATAACACACTGGCAGCCATCGCTATTTGCGGATTTTCACCCGCTTCAAAAATCACCCCAACACTGGTAATAATAGTGGCAACGAACGCCGCAGCGGCAAAGTTAACAAAAGGATTATGTTGTCGGTGAGCAAGCTCTTGTCTAAGGATCATGGCTAAACTTGCCGCCACAAAAGTAACCCAATACGCCGCTCTATCACCACCAAAGAAATGGCTAAAGCTAGCACAGGAAAAGCCGATCATTAACACCACTAACCAGCGGTTATGCTTAAAGGGTTTTAAACGCTGTAAACGCTTTTTAACTTCTTTTGCATCAAGTAACTGTTTTTCTACCATCACACAAATACGTTGCACATCACAGACCATTTGCATATTAATGCCTCGGTCGTGGCAACGTCTTGTGGTGGTCACACAATGCCCGTTTACTAAACTAGTGATCACGATGGCATCGGGGCTAATTGATAATTCAACATTATCCGCGCCCAATGCTAATCCAATACGTTGGGTGGTTTGTTCAATTAAACGACTCTCTGCGCCATGCTGATGTAAGATTTGTCCAGCAAAGACAGCGACCCGTGTAAGTTCCGTTTGTTGTTCCTTTGACAAGCTCATTATGTAGTCGACTTATAGTTGTGATTCCGCCAGTTTTAAATCCAACGTGGCTTTAAGAAGTTTAAATAATAATATAGCGGCATCGATCTCTTCTTTGCGATTGGTTAAGCTTTCGATGTTTAAACCTAATGGAATATTAAGCGGTAACACGGCCTGTAGAATCTGTTCAAAGTTATTACGGCTAATTTGTAATGATTCTTTTAATGGATTATCAGATTCTAAAATACGCAATGAAGTCGCTTCTGGCACTGAAATACCTAACCATTCAATGAACTCTAATGTTTTAGCACTACCACAAGGGGAGAATGTTAAAATAACACGTTTAGGTTGAATGCCTTGTTGTCTACATTCACTCGCATAACGCGTTAGTAAATCAATCGTTGCTTGTGCATTATAAACGGCTTGAGTAATGAAAAACTCACAGCCTTGATTTTGTTTATTACGTAATCGTAAATGCTCATCGCCCTTTGCAACGTGACGTTCAGCAATCGTTACACCGCCTAAATAAAAATCTTGTGGATGCGCTTCAACCGCTTTATAAGCATCAGCTAATGATAATTTAATCTCACCATCCGATGACGGAGAACCAACTAACACGATATCGCGTACTGAAAATTGGTGCCAAGCATCAGATAACCAAGCCGAGAAATCAGCGGCATCACGTTGTGAAACACTTTTATAAGTGATCACTGGCTTGTCGACTTTATCATGTAAAATTTTTGAATATAAACGCGAATCATGCGTATATCGAAATGGGAATGGACGAGGTTTATTAGTTCGAGACGTTTCATCTTGGATGTCATAAACAATAAAGCCATCGTAATCGATTTCAGATAGACGGCCTAATAATTTATCTGCAATGCCGGATACGAGTTCAATATCTGTATCTTGTTTAGGAGGTGTGGTACCAATGAAATAAACGCCACGCTTGGGGTCGGTGGTAATACTTTTTAACTTAGAGTTGGTCATAACAAAATCCTAAACTATCACTACAAAATAAAATCGAAAATTATCCCATATCTTGTGCATAATTGATATTAGGGAAAGCGTAATTAAATGGTACCTTTACTGATATTATCTTTAAATACTTAATAAGTGGCGCGATTACAGCAGATAAGTCACTGTTAAGCGGTGGTGATATTCAATGTTTTCACGTTATACTAGCGCTTATTTACAATCAAAAAGTAACCTTTATGCGTAACCCTCGTTTTTATGAACCACAAACATTAACTGAAAATAGCACTATCACGCTATCGGATGATGCAACCCAACATATACGTGTATTACGTTTGAATGTAGGTGATCATGTGACGTTATTTAATGGTCAAGGTGGGCAATATTTAGCAGAATTAAATGAGGTACAAAAACGTACTTGCCAAGCAACCATAATGTCATTCCAAACAACAGATAATGAAAGCCCATTACATCTACACTTAGGGCAAGTTATTTCTCGCGGTGATAGAATGGAGTTTGTCATTCAAAAAGCAGTCGAGTTAGGCGTCAATGAAATTACACCACTGATCAGCGAACGCTGTGGTGTCAAACTCAATGCTGAACGTATGGCCAAAAAACAACAACAATGGCAAAAAATTGCCATTGCAGCCTGTGAACAGTCAGGTAGAAATATTGTACCGACCATTCATGCAACGCAAGCTTTAACACAATGGTGTGAATTTGACATTGTTTGTTGTAAATTAACATTACATCCACGCGCAAAGTATTCAATCAACACATTACCAAATGAGATTAATCATGTGCGTTTATTGATTGGTCCGGAAGGTGGTTTAAGTGACGATGAAATTAGTTTAACTGAAAGTTTAGATTTCACCGAAACCTTATTAGGACCAAGAGTATTACGCACGGAAACAGCAGCATTAACCGCGATTACGGCATTACAATGTCGCTTTGGTGATTTAGCGTAACCATATATAGCTTTAACGATAGCTTTTAATAATTTATTGAAATAGGAAAGAATATGACCATTAAAATTGGCATCGTGATGGATCCCATCGCAGACATCAACATTAAAAAAGACTCAAGCTTTGCAATGTTATTAGAAGCTCAATCTCGTGGTTGGGAACTGTATTATTTAGAGATGAAAGATCTGTACCTTGAAGATGGCCGTTGTTTTGCCACTAGCAAAAAACTAACGGTACAACGTGAAGAAGGTAACTTTTATCAATTAGAAGAAGCCGTTGACCACCCTCTTTCTGACCTAGATGCAGTATTGATGCGTAAAGATCCTCCTTTTGATACGGAATACATCTACGCGACTTACTTATTAGAACGCGCAGAAGTAGAAGGTTGCTTAATCGTCAACAAACCACAAAGTCTACGTGATGCAAATGAAAAACTCTACACCGCTTGGTTTAGTGAATTTACACCAACGACATTAGTGACGCGTAGTGCAGCTAAAATCCGTGAGTTCCATAAAAAACACACAGACGTTATCTTAAAACCACTTGATGGTATGGGGGGAGCTTCAATCTTCCGCATTAAAGAAAACGACAGTAATGTTGGTGTGATCATTGAAACATTAACTGAACATGAACAACGCTACTGTATGGCGCAAGCCTTTATTCCAGCCATTAAAGCCGGTGATAAACGAATCTTAATTGTTGACGGTGAACCAATGCCTTACTGTTTAGCACGTATTCCTGCAAAAGGTGAAACACGTGGTAACTTAGCCGCTGGTGGTACCGGTGTTGCCCAACCACTTTCTGAATCAGATTGGCATATTGCTAATACCATTGGTCCTAAACTAAAAGAAAAAGGACTGATTTTTGTTGGCTTAGATGTTATTGGCGATAAAGTCACTGAAATCAATGTGACTAGCCCAACGTGTATCCAAGAAATTGATAAAGCTTACGGCACTAATATCAGTGGTAAGCTAATGGATGCGATTGAGAAACGTGTTAAAGGTGCTAAATAAGCCTTTAAGACTCTTTAGCATTCATTAAAGGCTACACTATAATTAACGCACTACAGTCGAATGCTAGAAACAGATAACTTTGGATACATAATAGCACTGGATATAAATCATTGAGTTTATTACCAAGCCTGAACTAAGCGATACAAGCAGGTAATAAACTCAATACTAATGGAGAAGCACATGACAATAGATAAAACTAAAACACCCTTTGCTGATTCTGACATTAGTACTGAACACTCAGAAGTTCAATCCAGTACCGAACATACATCCTCTGAACATACTCCACCTGAATCTCCTTCAGAAGCGGAAATGGTCAATTCATTAAAAAACCATTTTTTAATTGCAATGCCTTCATTAACAGACCCGTATTTTAAAAATTCAGTGGTCTATTTATGTGAGCATGATGAACAAGGTGCAATGGGTTTTATTATTAATTATCCTGTTAAACTGACCATTCAAGAACTATTAAAAAGTGCCGAAAGTATCAGCCATGAACCAATGCCCCCAATCACAGAACCTGTATTTTTAGGTGGACCATTGGATATGGACAGAGGTTTTGTATTACATAGCCCGATAGAAGATGACTCTCAAAGTACCCTTTTGAATGAACAGTTAATGATGTCTAATTCCAATTTAATCCTTTCTTCATTAGGTACAGAAACACAACCAGAGAAATACATGGTTGCGTTAGGTTACTCAAGTTGGGATTCAGGCCAGTTAGAAGAAGAAATCAGCAACAACCAATGGTTAACGGTACAATGTGAGATGGACATCATGTTTAATACCCCCGTCAGCAAACGTTGGAACTCATCTTTACAACAACTCGGTGTAGACCCATCACAATTAAGTAGCGAAGTAGGCCACGCATAATGACAGTAGAAACAACTAATACAGCATCATCAACGCCAATTAAGGCCCCTAATACCTTACTAGGTTTTGATTTTGGCACCAAAAGTATCGGTGTAGCGACAGGACAAATGATCACTGCAACAGCACAACCCATTGCAGCGATTAAAGCTAATGATGGTATTCCAAACTGGGATACCGTTGAAGCGGTTATTAAAGAATGGAAACCTGATTTAATTGTTGTCGGCTTACCACTTAATATGGACGGCACAGAACAACCGATTACCCAACGCGCTAAAAAGTTTGGCAATCGTTTAACCGGGCGTTTTGGTGTTAAAACAGTTTTTCAAGATGAACGTTTAACGACCGCAAGCGCTAAAGAATTTATCTTTGAACGTGGCGGCTATAAAGCATTAGAAAAAGGTAAAGTAGACAGTGTTTCTGCCGCGCTAATATTAGAAGGTTGGATGGAAAACTATTATTAGTCCTCAACCACAATGCCGACAATAATAAAAATCCAACAACAATTTTCTGTCTTTCAAACACCTTCATTTCAACTACTTATTTTCTAGTACTTTTTCATCTGCTCTTTACACTAAAGAGCAGTGCAATTTATTGATAAACCAATCCAATTTAATTCATTAAGCAAATAATTTAATTCAGGAATCTATTTAAGTTATCACTTTATTGAGTTATAAATGTTTACTCTTCGTTTTATAAAGGACTACATCACGCCCATGCAACTTATTGAAATCGATCCAGAGCGTTATCGTAAACGTTTAAATAAAGTTATCTTTGCTTGCATTGGAGTATTAAGCATCGGCAGTTTAGCCATAAGCCAGCTACTTATCTTATTAATCCCTTCTCCGACAGGAAGCCATTTCCACTGGAACTTGTTAGGTGTCGCAATAACCGCCGTCTCGGTTTTCATTATGTTATCCAAACTTAGAAAACATCCTTTTTTCTACGAAGTCAGTTACGTATGGGACTTAAAACAAGCGTTAAATAAAATTAACCGTCGTATGAAAAAAATAGAATCAGCAGCGCAACGAGGCGATCACGTTGCCATGCACATTTTACATTTCAGTTACTGCGGTTCTCGCCAACTATGGCAATTAGATAACAACACATTAACCATTAATCACCTGACACATCTTGAAAATAAACTACACGAACTAGCAGAAACACATAATGTAACGCTAGATGCCACTCTTTATAACCCATCACAATTAGCGAGCTACTAATGCCTATTTTACATATCGAAGCGTTTTTAATTGCAATCATTATTTTAACTATTACCCCAGGTTTAGACACGGCATTAGTGATTCGAAATACCACCCGAGGTGGTGAAAAAGATGGTTTTGTCACTAACATCGGTATTTGTAGTGGTCTGTTTTTTCACGCGGCATTATCTGCTGTTGGTATCTCATTATTGTTATCACAATCACCGCAACTGTTCCAAGGCGTGAAAATGATTGGTGCTCTGTATATATTATATTTAGGGGTACAAGGTCTTAGACACAGCTTTTCAGCAACAGCAAAAGATCCAGAAACGATTAACGTGAATGGAAGCTTTAAAGCGACTAAAAGCTTTAGAGAAGGCTTGCTTTCAAATGCCTTAAATCCTAAAACAGCTATTTTCTATTTAGCCTTTTTACCTCAGTTCATTAATCCTGAATATTCTGCATTCATGCAATCATTATTAATGGCAGCTATCCACTTTGTTATTGCACTGTGCTGGCAAGCTTTTATCAGCCGTATGATTGTTACCGCACAAAAACGTTTTGATGGCGGTAAAACACAATTGATGATGGAACGTTTAACGGGCGTAGTATTGATTGGACTCGCCGTTAAATTATTGATGGAAGATTAATTAAAAATTTAAGCTGAACAATCATGTCTCAGTAAAATTAAGTTAGCAATAGTTAAGTTAATCATCGTTGAATCGATAATAGTTAAATAGACAAAAGTTAAATAATAAGAAATGAATAACAATAACTAAGTAATAAGAAGTAAGACTCGTTCCCATATTGGTTATCACTTTAACGTAATCAACACCTAAAGAGATAACTAATATGGGAATACTTATTTATTGAAAGTTTCCTGTCTATAAAAAGTATACTTAACGTATTGTTGTTCAAGTAAAAATTCAGACTTTATTTTTCAGTGTGCAGCCAACCACAAAATGAAACAATGTTTTATTTATAGCTAATGTAATCATTAAAAATAGTTTACTGTCACTCTTCTATCAAACTCAAATACTTCTTATGACACACATAAGTAAGGACATATTTTGCAACAAAAATTTGCCTTTAAAGCAGAACTCATTTTAGTGTTAGTCACCATATTAGCAGGCGCAGGCTGGATCTTTTCAAAAGAAGCCTTAATGGGAATGACGCCTTTATTTTTTATCTCAATGCGTTTTCTAGTCGGTGGTCTTGTTTTACTGTTGATCGGTCACCGGTATTTTCGCGGTGTGAAATGGCAAGAGATTAAACCGGTTATGTTAATCGGTGCAGTGATGGGACTAGCGATGCTTTGCTGGATCATGGGACTTTATCAAAGCAGCAATGTCGGTGTTGGGGCTTTCATTACCTGTATGGGTGTCGTATTTGTCCCCATTATTGGGCGCTTCATGTTTGGAGATAGACCCGCTACTAGCATTTGGGTTGCACTCCCTTTTGCGATTATCGGGTTAGGATTTTTAGCGCTCAGTAATGGATTAAATTTTGAAATTTCACATCTGTACTTTTTAGGGACGGCTATTGCTGTTGCTTTTCAACTTAATCTATTATCACGATTTTTACTACGAGTGCATGCATTAGTATTAACCAGTGTTCAATTAACCACCGCGGGCGTGTTGCTTTTAATTGTGTCGTTATTAACCGAATCATTACCGACCAGTATTAGCCCAAATATTTTTGGCTGGTTCTTAGCAAGCGCGTTACTCGCAACAAGCTTACGTTACTTATTACAAATGTATGCAATGAGTTTAACGCCTGTCAGCCATGCCGCTGTCATTATGAATTTAGAACCGGTATGGGCCGCTATTTTTGCAGTATTCTGGTTTGGTGAAGTGATGAGTTTAGGGCAAGTATTTGGCTGTTGTTTAATCTTTATGGCGATGTTGATCAGCCGATGGTCGCAAATAAGAAAGATGTTTAAACATTAGCAACATTAGCGATAACATAAACTTGAAAGCCTTAAGCTATTTGGCTTTCAAGTTTATAACTATTTTCAAAAAAATCTTCCACGACCCTATCCTGCCCTATTTTGATGTTCGTAAACCACTAATGAAACAACAGTTAAACAATAAGCTAATAATAAAAAAGTGCTGTGAGATTGCGTTTTTAATAGCTTATTGATACGTTGGTAAACTTGTTTTTATATGAGCTCACCATTAGTTTTTGTAGATAAAAATAAGCATTCTTTCCGTTAACACATTAGGAGCACCGCATGACCACATTAAAACAACAAACCGACGCTAAAATTGCAGCTGGTCGACAAGCTAACCCTGATTTCATGAAAGGTATCGATGATGTTATTGCTCAAGCAAAAGCTTTTAAGGAAGGTAACAGCGCACTTAAACTTGGCCAAGCAGCGCCTCGCTTTGAACTACCAAATCAACAAGGAAAATCAACATCTCTCTCTGATTTACTAACAAAAGGCCCCGTTGTTGTGACCTTTTATCGCGGTAGCTGGTGCCCTTATTGCAATCTACAACTTCGAGCACTGCAAGCACGATTAGCTGATATACATGAGCTAGGAGCTGAATTAGTCGCTATTAGTCCAGAAGTGCCTGATGATTCATTATCAAAAAATGAAATAAGCGAAATGGAGTTTACGGTTCTATCTGATCAAGATGCAAAAGTAGCTGCAGAATTTGGCGTTGCATGGGAAGTACCAGAGTTTGTATTAGAACACATGAAAGTCGATCGTAAACTGGATATAGAAACCATCAACAATGGTAACGCGAACATCATGCCAATTCCTGCTACTTTTGTATTGAACCAAGCAGGCGAAGTCACATGGCGTTTTGTAGATGTTGATTACCGTACTCGTTCAGAGCCTTCAGATATTATCGATGCCTTACAAAAACTATAAGCATTGAGCTAATTAAGCCTATTAAGCAAACCCAAATAAAGTGGAAAGTGATATTGATAAATAGCGCTAGCTGTTTTTGTAAATATCACTTTTACTCATAGCCTGTTTTAAAAATCAGTCCTTCACATTAATAAAATAAGCTGCCCTAGCAAAAGAGTCACAACCTTTATTATTATAATACGCATGAGCCTGCCCTAATAAATACAGACAGGCTCATACATTACTATTCAGCAGCAACTATCGTATTCAATTATTACTGCTCACTAAAATCAATACAGATTAAATGGATAAATATAACGGTGATATTAATCTAATTAATTAACTGATTAATGGATAAGTAGCTAAACAGTTCTATTTATTAAGCAGCTTGTTCGACGTCCAATGCCGTTGCTTTAATTTCAGCACTCTTTTTTTTGTTCATGTTTGGCAACGATTGACCTTCCCACACAAAGTGACAATTCGCTTTTTGCCTAATGAACCCCTGCACCAATAGAGTAGTAAATAGGTGATCCGTGTCTTCAGCATTTAAAGCTAACTTGTCTGATAATGCTTTCTTTGAGCAACGTACCGTGCCATTGCTGAGTAATGAAATAGCTTGTTGTAATAAATCTTCACTTCGAGATATTACCGCTACTTGCTGTTCATGTTGCTTATTATAAAGTTCAAGATTAGTTTGCTCACTTAACGATGCTTTCTCTTGATCTGCTTGTTGTAGTTTTAAAGTACGAGAGAAGCGCAACTCTTCACCAATTAATCCAACGAAGAAAGCGGCAAATAAATCTAATAAAACCGACAGAAAAATCACTAATGATAGTTGTGCTGTTTTATTCTCTATATTCAGTGCTGTCGCAACGCTACCGATTAACCCTAATACAGAACCTTGGCTTGCAACGGGTTGTTTATCACGTTCAATAGCCAGCGCTAACTGTTGTTCACGTAATTGAGTATTCTCTTTTTGAATACGTGCAACACCCGTAACGATACGATTCAACTCAATATACTTTTCTGCGGCAACATTATTAAGTGCGATCTGTTTATCAATGGCAGCTATTTGAA
Organism: Psychromonas sp. SP041; assembly: GCF_000470315.2. GTDB lineage: Bacteria > Pseudomonadota > Gammaproteobacteria > Enterobacterales > Psychromonadaceae > Psychromonas. The sequence goes on along the minus strand of NZ_CBRF02000007.1, from coordinate 35,766 downwards.
AGTCGAATGCAGCTTTTTTATTATTTTGCACATCAAGGTGACTCTGGGCAGTATTAGTTGCACTATTAATGCCACCGATACTGCCACCAATAGAAATAATGGCTAACACACTGTAAAAAATAAACGCTGAAAATGCAGCGCTAATATTGCGCCTTGCTAAACGCTCCCCAAATTCATACCAAGCAAAAAATTTTCCTAGCTCGAATATCACTGCCAATGAGCCAAATAAAAATTGCATCCAAAATCCATTATCAATTGATAAAAAGAGTAATAATGAAAAGATAATTGATGCCAAGATAGATGCACCGGTAAAACTATAAACAACGGTCATCGCAAAGGGGCCTTTTGCATGGCGAATGCGTTTTTTAGATAGGGTCGATATATTAGTCATGAATTACCTACTTATGATTATTGATCATTGCTCAAATCGTGAAAGCCTTGGTAATAGCTAACAAAGCGGATCAATAAGGACAGAAATTGGCGCGAATTGTAGAGAGGCTTTTATCGAAAAGCCAGTAATGACAGGCATTAGATGAATAAATAAGTAAATCATCAATGTTTTGTTTATTTTTTATACCGATTTAAAAAATAGAGCTTCTAAAAGTATGATTAACCGATGCATGAATTGAGTCATAATAAGTGGTCACCTCTTTCTTTAGTCTTTTTATTTTCAATTATTGTCTTAATGTCATTAGTATTGATAGTGTCATTAACACCACTTATTTAGACAAACTGGCGTAATAGAATAACTTAGATTCAGAATATAACGACAAAAACACAAATAAAACAGTACCTTAAGTCACTTAAAATGCTAAATATCGATGAGAAGTAATGTTATGAGTAACGGCGCGACATAATAAAAGTTAGCGTGGTGGATCAACGCGATCAGTGACCGACGTATTAACACGAAACCACCCCGCTATCGAATAACGATCTCGGTTTGCTGCTAATACTTCATGTGGAAACTCTTCACTTAAAAATGTCACGATAGTGCCCATTAACGGCACCACTTTAACGCCTTCTTTATCATGATCACTTTTATATAACACCAACTCTCCGGCATCACTAGGTAACCAATGACTATTAAAATAAACAACCACAGATAACACCCGATTAGACTCGCCTTTAAAAGCATCATAATGACGTTTGTAATAGTCACCAGGGCTATAATGAGCAAAGTGACTTTCAAATGAAAATAAGCCTAAAAATAAACGTCGATTTAAATAAGTCTGTAATCCTGCTACCCAAGTTAACCAATCTTGTCCTGCTTGGCTTTCCCCGGTTATCCAACTAATAGCATCAGTTCGAACGAATTCATTTTGTAAATATTCCTTACCTCTGCCAATACCTGCACTTTTAAATTTATGAGCTTCCATCAATTGTTGATGCGTAAATAAAGAATGTGTTAATGCTTCAGGTAACGCCGTTGGCATAATACTGTACCCACGCTTATCAATACCTTCGGCGATAAGTGCAAACAAGGAATCATCATTTGAGTTATTGCCAGTAAACTCACAAACATTTTTTAACGCTAGCAAAGTGCAGCCCTTTTTAATGATCTAATTAAGAATAATCTAGCTAATTAATAAAGCTTAATTAATAACAATCTACTTAATAAAAAATGAGATATAAATTGGCTTTGTTATTAACCGTATTGGTAGAAGTCATGCTCAGTCTAAAAAGATAAAAGGTTCAATTTAGGCTAATAAACACTGGAATCTTTGATGGGAAATAATTAACGTTAAACAATTATTTTATTGCGTTAACTACTCTTGATATCTCGAAAGGTGTGAGATCGCATAGTGACAGTTTTTTAAAATAAGAAAAGCTTTATTATGCTGTTATTGTTAAATAAAAAGGCTCGGTGTCATCAACTAAAAAAACACCCCATCACCTCAATTAAATACAATGCCATTGTAAGACAACAGCATCGTTTTTTTAGTGTATTAACTAACTTTAATGTGTAAGGCTAGTGCTTTAAATTGATCACTAATACTCTCACCAAACAATGGATCAACGTATTCTTTATGCTGCCATTGTAACATCAAGTGTGCCCAATCATCTTCCGTTAAACTGCTTTGAATCGCCGGTAATACTTCTGTTTCTTCATAGTTTAAATGTTGTTTTTGTTTACTAACAAAATTTTCCATTTTTTCTATGAAGACTTCTTTCGGTATAATGGCATCCAACAAAATCATATTAATCATGTCATCTAATTCTGCTGTTAATATTGTTAACTGTTTATGATCATCCTCTAAACGATTGGCCACTTGATCCGTCACTACTCGGTATTTTAGATAATAAGCATAAATAAGATTTTCCATCGGATGATGGTATTTATCGGAGTAATTTTTAAGATAATCAGTGATAGATTTAAGCAGCTGGTAATCGACGTCTTTATCTAGTGTTAATAACACAATATTGCTGTCGATCACCTGCAACAACTGCATGATATTTTTATGGTCTTTATGAATACGATTAAGCATGTTAATTCCCATCTATTGATAAAAGAAGAAGTATTATGACTAATAGACAATATCTGAAATGTCCTTAGTCACTCCTGCGCAAAATCAATAAATAGGCGTTAAGCATTAGGAAATAAAAGCTAAATAACCTCAATTCTGGTTAATGAACGCAGAATTATACCGATTACATTAAATAAGTGTTCTAAATTTTGCGCAGGAAAAATGACTTAGTTTAAGGCGTAAATTGAGCCTTTCGAAGATTAACTTCGTTAATCGTCTATCGGAGAATTAACCAAAGGATGTTAATTCTTTAATTGTTGTTCCCTTTACGAAATTTACAACGAAGAAATAAGTCATTTTAACCAGTAAAATAGATCAGTTAATTAGTGTGATTGGTATTATATTTAAAATCATCAGGTACTATTTTTTACGATACAGTGCCGTTAGTTTTGCGTAGTTCAAGACGGATTATTGAAAGGTAATTTAACGCAGAAATAGCCGTGTTGTATCGCTTTTCTTATCCAGAACTGAGGTTAAATACCTTTAAAAAACAAATGGATTTAAAGTATAAACCGCTACCAGTTAATCGCTTGCTTGCCTTGTTTAATAAGTAATTGATTGGTTTTTGAAAAGTGCTTACAACCAAAAAAACCACGGTACGCAGACAATGGTGAAGGATGCACAGCGGTCAAAATATGATGCTTAAATGGGTCGATCATCGTTGACTTCTTAATGGCATAACTGCCCCACAATAAAAAGACAACGCCATCTGTTTCCTGATTAATATGGTCAATAACATTATCAGTAAACTGCTCCCAGCCTTTCTTGGCATGACTGCCAGCAGCAGATTTTTCAACCGTTAATACGGTATTTAACAGTAATACGCCTTGTTTCGCCCAATGCGTTAAATCGCCGCTGTCTGGTATTGTTTTCCAATCCAAATCATCTGCAAGTTCTTTATAGATATTACGTAATGAAGGCGGTAGCTTTGTGCCTTCTTGTACAGAAAAGCTTAGTCCATGTGCTTGTCCGTCACCATGGTAAGGATCTTGCCCTAATATGACGACTTTAATATCTTTTAATTCAGTTAATGAAAAAGCATTAAAACGATTTTCAGGCGCAGGAAAAATGGTTTTTCCTGCGCCTTCTTCTTGCTCTATAAACAATTGTAATTGTTTAAAGTAACTTTGCTGTTGTTGCTTTTCTATAAAACCTAACCAAGACATAACTATCTACCATTCAATAATTTTAAAAAGAAAATATAACATATAAGCAATTGTTAAATATAAACTTTATTTTTTACATTTGGATAACAAAAACAATGTTAATGAAAAACAAGCAGTTACAAAATTGCTTTGATATTGCTCAATACAAATACGAATAAACCACTATTAAAGTAAGTGATTAGTGTTGTATATCACATATGAGCGGCCCTATAATCATAAGTAGATTAATTAACCAGCAGCATTAGATATTATTTATTGCTCGCTATGCTTAAACGGTTTTACACCATTTTATTACCAAACTGTAGACTAAACTGTAGACTAAACTGTCTTACAAAATAATGGTCCTAAACCGTATTAATAAATAATAATTAAGGAAATATTATTGCTTTAGGTATTCAAATTACTGAATCAAATAACACTGCGTTATTAAACTCGTTTTGGTTATTAGATGAAGAAAATGCACAGGCGCGTTGTTTATGTGTGAAAGACAATGCATACGCTGAAGATCAAGTTATTTCTTTAGCTGAACTCGGTGAAATTAAATATAAAGAAGTAGCGATTGAAGCGCCAAAAGCACAAGAAGGTGGTCAACACTTAAATGTGAACGTGTTACGTCGTGAAACATTAGAAGATGCTGTAAAACACCCTGAAAAGTACCCACAATTAACAATACGTGTATCAGGCTATGCAGTACGTTTTAACTCACTAACACCAGAACAACAACAAGATGTATTAACACGTACATTTACAGAAAGCTTATAAACGTTAAAAAACTATTGAGGGTAATCACTTAATTTATTAAGTAGCTTTAAACACCTTTAAAACAAAAAGCCTAATAGCTTCCACTATTAGGCTTTTTTATATCTACATAAAAATCATCTTATGTAGACCAACAATAAAAGAGCTTTATTAACATCTAACATCACCGTCTTTAAATGAATAACCATTCTTTAACGACGCTAAAACCAACTCATCCATTTCTTTTGGTGAAATCGGTTTACTGAAATAAAATCCTTGGAAAATAGAGAGACCAAGCTGTTTCAACAAATCGAGCTGTTCTTTCTCTTCAACACCTTCAGAGACAACGTTTAAATTAAAATTATCTGCAAGGTTAATAATCGACTTCACCATCATCAATGCTTGTTTATTCGTATTAATATCTTGCATGAAAGAACGGTCTATTTTGATTTCATCAATTGGTAAATCCCTTAAATAACTTAAAGAAGAAAAACCAGTACCGAAATCATCGAGAGAAACAGAAATACCAATACTTTTAAGCTGACATAGCTTCTTCGTTACATCCCTAATATCTTTAATAAAGATAGACTCAGTCACCTCTACAATTAATTTAGTTGCGTCAATATCATAAGACTTAACAACGTCGATTATCTCTTCTGCAAAATGCTTTTGCCAAATTTGTTTAGCACTTAAATTAACTGAAATACTCAAACCTGCGGTCGTTGGTGACGCTTGCCATTTTTTCAGTTGCTCACATGACTGTTCAAGTACTTGCATCCCAATAGGGATAATTAAATTACTCTCCTCGGCCATTTCAATAAAAGAATAAGGGCTTAATAAACCTAACGTAGGATGCTCCCAACGCACTAAAGCTTCTGCCCCAATAATTTGATATTCATTACAATATTTAGGTTGTAAATAAATACAGAATTCGTGCTCATCGATAGAGTTGCGCATTGCTTTCTGTAGTTCACCACTATAATTCAAATCATTTTGAGTGTCAGGGTCGAGAATAATAGCTTCATTACCCCCATTGGCTTTTGCTCTGTATAGCGCCATATCAGCTAGTTGTAGAATTTTATTTTCAAGGAGATCATTAGACTTAAAAATAACCCCGCCCATGCTTGCAGTTACTGCATATTCGATATCAATATCTTGTAAGTCACTTTTTAAAGAGACAGACTCAGATAACAATGTAATCAATTGATTTGCATAGTTTTTAGTGTAAGTAGTTGTATCGTTTAAATCCTTATCAATAAGCGGTAAAATAACCACAAATTCATCTCCACCAAAACGAGATACCATTTCATTGCTCTGTCTATTGTTAAGCAACTTTTGAGCAATAAGCGATAACAACTTATCCCCCATGTGATGACCATAACTATCATTAAGTAACTTGAATCTGTCGAGGTCTAAAAATAGTAAGGCACTGTAGGTGTTTTCTTGTTGGCTTTGCTTAAGCGTATTTCGCAAATCCATATCGAATTGTACTCTATTAGAAAGGCCTGTTAATTGATCATGATAAGCTAACTGATGTATTCTTTGTTGGTTACGTTTTTCCTGTGTAATATCAAGCACCAACCCGACGACTAAAGTGGGGTTATTATCTTTATCTCGTTCTGCCACTCTGCCTCTATCCCATACCCAAATAACTTCACCATCAGGGCGTTGTAATCGATATTTGATATTAAAAGGTGCATCGCCTTTTAATACTCCAGCAATAGCTTCATACACTCTTGCTTTATCTTCTTTAACAATACAGTTTTCATATTCCTGGAAAGATTGTTCGCTGCTAGGAATACCAGACATATCTTCCCATTGTTTATTATGATTAACATGACCAGTTTGAGGGTTCCATTCCCATAACCCTTCTTCCGACACATCTAATACATGCTGTAAACGTGCTTTATTTTTTTCTGATTCTTCTTTTAATTCAATGATTTCAGTAATGTCTTTAGCAAGAACAAATAATCTTAATTGCTTCTGTGCATTATAAAATGGAATTTTAATCGAATGAAAATGATGTAGTTTATTTTCATTCATATCCATAGAGACATCAAAGGCCTCTTCGGTTTCAAATTTGTCTAATATTGCTTTCGAATTTTGTTGAATTACTTCAAATTGTTCTAAATTTCCAGTGAAATCATAATCTGTTTTCCCAATTAATTCAGATTCTGTTGTGTTGTACAGTTTAGCTACGCTTCTATTACCATAAACAAAGCGGCCATCTTCATCTTTTATAACAACAAAATCTGTAATATTTTGGAGAATATTATGTGTCACTTCCGCACTTAAGCTGTACTGTTTATAGGCCAAATATGACACCAATAATAAACTGGTCATAATAACGATGAATATAATCAATAAACTAAATAGCAGACCAATTTGAATAGGTAAATAAACATGGGTCAAAAGAATAACAATAGAAGCGACACAAGCGATAGCAAACACGCCTATATTCCTTTTTGTAGATGTCATCTCTACAATATTGGACATACCTAATACTCCATAAACAAAAGACAATGTTTTCACATAATTATTATACTATAGGTGCAAATGTACTATAACTTAAACTTTTTAAATAAATAGCATTCACATAATAGGAATCTTTTTTTGTAAGATAATGTTTACAGATAACCTCATTAATAGACAGTTAAAGGTGAGAACTTCAATATAACGTCGTTTCCGTCAATACCACAACCAATCAAAATATTGGTTTAAATACTCTCTTTGAATGAAGTGTTGTTATTAGTAATTTTAATGATCAATTTAATTACGGCTTTTACCTTTCACATCAAAATAATAGCAGCACTTATTGTAGTGTTGGTTTCATGGATGAAAATGCTATTTATAGCGCTATTGTCTTAGAAGATAGATTCTATTCCATAAAAATTTTCACTGACTGCGGGGTTAAGATATGACAAATTCCGTCGAGATACCGAAACACGTGACAAAACCTTTGATGATATAACATGGACTATTTCAGCTAATTGGGACATGACAGAACTAGTCTGCCTTTTTTTGCAACCACAAGAAGCTTATTGAAAATAGTCTCAAAGAAGATAACTAATAACAGCCTTAAAGCACCTGATGTTCTATCGGCGTCTTTTATTAAAACTACTGTCTGGCTCACCTTTAAAACAACCTAATACCCAAGGGTAAGCATCGGTTACATAGTAGCCGTAATGACCATTAACCGTCATACCATTACATTCATCTAAATCTCCACCTGAAGTAGTATCATAGGCATAGTCATCAACATATTGACCATCATAATCGCCGCCAGGTGAATAGGTTTTACCTGCAAAAATAACATCGGCTCTTGGACCACCGTTATCTTTTAACACATAACTAGAGGTTGCTTTTCTAATGGTGCCATTATCATCAAAGTAACTACCATAAATGGGAAAACCATCGGCAGCAAAACCAATCACAGGAGAAGCCTCTTTATCACTCGCTGTAAACATAGCTAATGGGTTGCCGTGATAATGATAAGTGCCATCGGGCTGAGTATGCGCATTATGAGAATCAGTCCCAAAACTATTTAAAGACGACATAGGGTCATACCGAAAAGGTTGTTCGGTATTACCACAACCAATAAAACCATTACCAACGCCAAAACAACCTGCTGCCAACAAGTCCAACTTCACGCCATTTAAAAACAATGCGTTATCAGTACGAAGGCTTAACTCAGTGATGTTATCTTTTTTAGAAGGAGACTGCGGAATAGTATATGTCAGATTTTGTTCAGAAACAGGATTACGAAAGGTTCTATCTCCATCATTAAAATCATGATTAGGGATCGCATTAGTAGAAAAAACACATTGTTCATTTTCTAACGCTATTTTTAAATGCCCGGAATATGCCGTATCTTCATTGACATCTTTAACCTGAGAACTGTACTCGTTAGCATACTCTGCACAATTGGTTGCACTACTGGTAAAAATAGCATTTGTAATATCTGCTGTATTAGTTGTTTCATGGTGTGAATGGTGATCATGAGTACAAGCCGCTAAACTTGATGTAATCGCTAACAATAATAATGTTTTTTTCATATCAACTCCTTTTAGATATTTTACGATGATGATTATAATTACAGTGATGGTGAGAATAACGATGATAAAGTATTAATGAAACAACCTCAGTAATAAAAAGTGAAAAATGACACGTAATGCAAAACTATTTAACCTCAATTCTGGTTAATGAAATCGGAATCATATTTAAAATCATAAGGTACTATTTTTACTAGTCAGTGCTGTTAGTTTTGCGTAGTTCAGGTAAATTATTGAAGCAATTACGGGTTATTGATAGATAATTTAACGCAGAAATCCACGGAAATAGCGGTGTGGGAGTGGTATCGCTTTGCTTATCCAGAATTGAGGTTAGTTAAAGAGAAAAAACAACACAGAACTCCTGCAAGCTAAAGCATGCGCCCCAGAATAAAAAACTCATAAACTTGTAGCAACAAGTCAAAAACAAAATATCACCCTCAGCATGCTAAAGCCAGCGCCCCAAAGTCACAGGCAGGTGATAGTTGCAAAAAGCCAGAAGATTTTAGTGTGTTTTTTTGACTTGGAGGTGCATGCTTCAGCTTGTAGGTATCGAAACTCGGGGCGCATGCTTTAGCTTGCAGTGTTTTAATGTTTACATGTGTTGACTTTGACTTTGTAGTTAACCTCAATTCTGGTTTATGAAATTGGTATTATTTTTAAAATCATAAGGTACTATTTTTTTATTAGACAGAGCCATTAGTTTTGCGTAGTTCAAGGCGAATTATTGAAGCAATAACAGGTTATTGATAGATAATTTAACGCAGAAATCCGCGGAAATAGCGGTGTTGTATCGCTTTGCTTATCCAGAATTGAGGTTAAAATAATACAAAGGTTTTAAATAAGAAAGTAAATTTATGATGTTTTATAGCTACAGTTTTATATCTGTCGTTTGATATTTGTGGCTTAAAATTTACGGTTCGATAGCAGTAGCGAACCTGCTATCGATAAGCCTATTAATTATCTTAAAGATTAATAGGCTGTCACATTTTTTAACTAGTAAGCACCATTGTAGACTAGACCGAAAGCTCTTTTCGAACGATAGCAGCACCATCACTCAGTGCTTTTAACTTCCCTCTTGCTACTTCACGCGATAAAGGAGCCATGCCGCAGTTAGTACATGGGTAAAGCTTATCTGCATCAACATATTTAAGGGCTTCTCGTAACGTATTCGCCACTTCTTCTGGCGTTTCTATCGTATTGGTTGCCACATCAATTGCACCTACCATTACTTTCTTACCGCGAATAAGCTCAAGTAGTTCCATCGGCACGTGAGAGTTGTGACATTCTAATGAAATAATATCAATATTAGAGGCTTGCAATTTAGGGAAAGCTTCTTCGTATTGGCGCCACTCGTTGCCTAAGGTCTTTTTCCAATCCGTATTAGCTTTGATGCCATAACCATAACAAATATGCACTGCAGTTTCGCACTTAAGCCCTTCAATCGCTCTTTCTAAACAAGCAATTCCCCATTCATTTACATCATCAAAAAACACGTTAAAAGCAGGTTCGTCAAATTGAATAATATCAACGCCAGCGGCCTCTAACTCTTTCGCTTCTTGATTCAGAATAATTGCAAATTCCCAAGCAAGTTTTTCACGACTTTTATAATGATCATCATACAGCGTATCTATCATGGTCATTGGTCCTGGCAATGCCCATTTGATTGGTTGATCCGTTTGTTGACGTAAAAACTTCGCAGCTTCAACAAACACTGGTTTTTGTCGACTCACAGGACCAACGACTGTCGGTACGCTCGCATCATAACGGTTACGAATTTTAACGATTTTACGATTTTCAAAATCCACACCATTAAGATGCTCAATAAAGGTAGTCACAAAATGTTGGCGAGTCTGCTCACCATCGCTGACAATATCTATGCCTGCTTGTTGTTGCTCGTGTAATGACACACATAATGCATCTTTTTTGCCATCTACCAATGCCTGATCTTGTAATTTCCATGGAGACCATAATGTTTCAGATTCTGCAAGCCAAGACGGTTTAGGCAAACTGCCTGCTGTAGAGGTTGGTAATAATTTTTTCATGATCAATTGCTTCCTATATTAGGTATTTAGCTTTTATTATTTAGCTTTTATTATTTAGCTTTTATTCTTTGAATCTAAGTATTGTTTAGCTTTGTACGTTTAACTTTTTCGTTTTGTTAGACTAAACAAGGTTGTTGTTTATAGCTGGCAGACCAATTATCAAACATAGCTTGGTAGGGTTTAATAAATTGCGCTTCAGCAAACTTCCCTTGCTCAATACCCAAACGATTACGTTCCTCTCGGTCATACACAATATGCGTTAATGAATAATCTAAGTTCTTCAAATTCGGTTGATAAGTTTGCCCTGCCACTGCATTCGCATTATAAATTTCAGGCCGATAGATTTTCTGAAACGTCTCCATGGTGCTGATAGTGCTGATCAGTTCAAGGTTGGTGTAATCATTCAACAAATCGCCAACGAAATAAAAAGCTAAGGGTGCAGCACTATTAGGCGGCATAAAATAACGTACCTGCAAGCCCATCTTTTTAAAATATTGCTCTGTTAAAGAAGACGCATTCGGCTGGTATTCAAACCCTAAAACCGGATGTTGGTTAGCAATGCGTTGATAAGTTTTAGTCTCCGCGACACTCAAACAGATAACAGGCGATTTATTAAAATGTGTTTTATAAGCAGAGGAATTCAAGAAAGACTGAAATAACTTTCCATGCAACTCACCAAAGTGTTCTGGAATGCTAAATGACGGTTGTCCCTTATTATGCTCAGACAACAAAATACTAAAGTCATAATCACGTACATAAGACGAGAAGTTATTACCAACAATGCCTTCAATACGTTGATTAGTTTGATGGTCAACAATACTCGTTTTTAACACTTCAATAGAAGGAAACGTTTGACCGCTACTCTCAATGTCCATTTCAACAGAAATAATCTCAAGCTCCACAGAATAACGGTCGCCCTTCAGGTTATCCCAATGAGCTAACGCATTAAATCGATTATCGATCATCTTTAATGCATTACGTAGATTGTGTTGACGGTTCTCCCCACGCGCTAAATTAGCAAAGTTGGTCGTCGCTCGTGTATTGCCAGCAGGTTGATAATGCTCATCTAAACCTGTGATCTTAATCATAAAGGTAAAATCTGTGTTCATGGTATTTAGCTCCAATTCTCAATCATAAAATCTGCACACTCCCTGTTCTTTCAGGATTTTCTAATCATCAGTCTTATTTATATCGATGACGTCGAATTAAGCACTCACGTTAATATTGCCCAACGTTATAAAGCAGTGTGTATTTTATACGTTAAATTGATTATGAATAAAAATGATTGATTTTCAAATTAACATGAAAATAACTAATAAACGGATTTTAAGTGTAAATAAAGCAGGATGAAAATGTTAAGAAGGTTAAGGTTAATAGGGTTTGGGTTTGGGTTTGGGCTGAGTTTAGTTTTATTGATTCAAAAAAATGAGAACGTAAAAGTTAATGTAGATACATAGAGATTAAGTTTTTTTAGCTTTGGAGAGCATGGCGAATTAGACAAAGCCTAGTTTCATGAGCGGAGGCGCTCTGTGGTTGACTTACTTTGAACAATAAAGAAGCTCAAAGAAAGCCGCCACCGACTCACTTTTAACGTACCGTTTCTGACGTGCATTTGTGCACTAGCTTTAACACCCTATTTGATATGACTAAAATATGTTAATTGCTTGAGATAGCTCAACGGTAGTCAGCTGTAGGCATTTTATATTAAACATAAAAAATCACGACGAACAACTAAGATGCGAAACGCCCCCTACTTTAAAGAACTCCAGCGGTTTCAATCGATAGTATTTATCTTCCACTTCTTGAGACTGCTCTGCATAAGGTTGGTTCATCACATCTTGCAACTCTCGAATTAAAGTGTAATTACCCTCTGTTGCTTGTTGATAAGCAGGTTTAACAAACCACTCTCGTAAAATATATTTTGGATTAACCAACTTCATTTGCTTAGCGGCTTCTTCAAGGGTGCAGCCATTCGCTTCACAGTCACTATTAAGAAGTGTTTTCCATGTTGCAAACCATTCTATCCAACGTGTGTCCCTTTGATGAGAGTCTGACTCGTTTGCCTGATTTGAGCCATTGTAAAAGCTTTTTTTCAATGGGCGAATATCGTCAGGTATCGACGATAGCTCCCGAAAGAAAATTGTATAATCGACAGGTGTTTGCATCATTAGAGTGAGTAGCTCGTTAAACAATACCTTGTGATCCGTTGGGTTTAACGTGCTAAGACCCAACTTGGCAGCCCACATACTTTGCATTTCCGAGTCCATCACAGTCGAAAATTCACGTTGAACCTCGTCGAGTGCTAGTAAATGATCTTCATGATCAGCTAATAACGGTCGTAACGCCGAACAAAAAGACTCGAAATTGCTTTGCGCAGCTTTAGGTTGATTCAAAAACGAATAATGATTACCACCGCCCGTCCAAGGTTGATAATAGGGGGTAAACACATCACAAAAACCAAATGGGCCATAGTCAAGCGTAAAACCACCAGCAGCACAATTATCACTATTAAAGTTACCTTGGCAAAAGCCAACGCGGATCCAATTCGCGATGAGTACCGTCAAGCGACCACGAAACTCGCGCGCCAATAACACGACTTTTTCAGGCATGCTGAGCTGGCTATCGACAACATCAGCGTATTCACGATCAATCAAGTACAACACTATTTTTTCCAGCTCTTGCATCGCGTGAACTTGTTCATCAGGCTGATCTTCAAATTGACCATCTTCACGAGTGCGGCGAGCAAAAAGCTCAATTTGACCAACGCGAATAAATGACGGTGCAACACGTGTCGAGATAGCAACCGCTTCAGCACTCATCATATCCGGATTCTCCGAACGAGAACCCTCCGTATACCAGTAACGTTTTACCGTTTCGGTTTTGGAAACGTACAAACTCAACGACCGTGATGTAGAAACACCAAGCGCGTGCATGTGCTCTTGAGCTAAGAACTCACGAATGCTAGATCGTAAAACAGCACGACCATCCGCCCCGCGACAATAAGGTGTTTGGCCACCGCCTTTTAACTGCATTTCCCAGCGTTGACCGTTGATAACCGCCTCAAGCACTGAAATAGCACGACCATCCCCATATCCGTTACCAGTCTGAAACGGACATTGATGAGTGAATTCAGTCCCGTAGATAGAAAGTGCATATCCCGTCGCCCAACCGATTTTGCGCATCGGCGCTGGCACTTGAGAAGTACCACCGGAGAACATGCGCATGAAATCAGCAGATTCCGCCAACTTGTCGGCTAAACCAAGCTCAGCAAAAAACGCATTACTGTGTGCAACATATTCTGGGTCTTTAATTGGGGTTGGGTTAACTGGAACATAATGACCCGAGAAGACTTGTCGTGGTGCGTAATCAACCCCGTTTTCTGTCGCATCGGGATCACAGTTGAGCGTGTCCATCAGAGAATAATTTGCCAACTTAGCAAGCTCACCTAACGTAGAGATTTTAGACGTTGGTGTAGTAGGTATAGCAGATACAGTCGAGTTGTTTTTCTGAGGCAGTCGATTTGTCATAATGTTTTATACCTGCGTTTATAGAGATGAGTGTTCATAAAGATAATCGTTCATAGAGATAAGTATTAATACTTACTATCTTACCGCGATATGTTGGAGAGTTCAGTGCTAATTGTAATCGTTTCATTAAACGTGAGTTAACATTGGCTTTACTTTTTATTTGGGTTTGATTGGCTCGTCTTAGGTCCTTGGATCTGTTGGCGACTTTACTTTATCTAAACCAGTAGAAAACTTCGATAGATAGTTCTAGCCATATTGAACTTAGATTTAATCATTAATGAATTAATATGATTGAGCTCGTATAAGCGCTCAGTACTTTTGAGGTAAAATGCAAAATACGATCCCGAATATTTTTTACAATACTTTCCAAAGTCTTTTTAAATGAAAATAATCATTACAATAGACAGCTTGAAACTTAAAACCACTCAACGCTTATCTGTATTCAGATTTCAGTATTTATGATAATTTAACCTGCTCTTTATATTATTTAGTATCGTTAAATGTGATTTAAATCTGGGAGGTGGTTATGATTAAAAATCAAAATAAATTATTACGTTATACAAGCGTATCTGTGGCTAATGTATTTGAAAAAGAGACCGCCATCATTGCACAAATACAAGCGAATGAAATATCTAAATGCCTTATATTATGGCAAACAAAAACACCCACGATTGTATTTCCTGCTAATAAAAAATGGCCTGAATCTACCTTATTAAAGACAGCCTTACAAAAAGATGACTGGAAATTACTGTCACGTAAAACAGGTGGCGCTCCTGTCCCACAATGCCAAGGTATCATTAACTTATCGCACTTGTATGTTTGGGATGATGCAACGCCCTACTCTATTACCCAAGCGTATGAAAACTTATGCCAAGTATTAAAAGACTTTTTTAGCCTATATGGATTAAACAGTGAAACGCATGCCACAGAGTTTTCGTACTGTGACGGTGATTTTAATATCAATATTAATGGGCGTAAAATTGTAGGGACTGCACAGCGTATTATTTTAAAAAAAGGAGGCGGTAAAATTATACTCGCACAAGCCTGTATTCTAATTGATGCCGTGCTAGAAGAAATAATTAAACCCATTAATTTGTGTTATCAATTGTGTGATAAAAAAGAACAAATAAAAGCACAGGTTCACACCACCTTGTTTGAGCATATTAATACTCGACCTAGTGTCGAGGTGCTTTATCAACAACTCACTCAAGCATTTGTAGATAATGGTTTAGGCTAGTGAGGAACGACTAAAATCATGACGCCATAAAACACGCTTGATTATACGGATTCCAATTTCAAAGATATGAAGATGTGGCAGATTCAACGTTGAAATACATAGCAACTAATCAACTAAAATAATTGAGCAGCTTAAGCAATTAGCGCTTCAACACCCATTTTATAAGATAAGTAGACATATTTGAGAATTAATGAATTAATGGGTGAATCGGTGAATGGCTGAATGGCTGAATGGCTGAATTATAAAAAACTACCTCAAAGCGATACTAAACAGTATTTCTAAAAGGTAGCTTGAAGTTTAAAGTTAGTGATAGTTGGTGATAATTGATTAAAGCTTTATCACCCGATATTTAACAGATTTCAAAAATAACAACTTATAGGCTATATATCTTTGTCGCATAGAGTGCCGCAAAGCCTAATAACATTAATAACACTACAGGCTTTGCACGTTGCAAAAACAACGGTAGCCAGCTTACTTTAATAATATAGGTTGAAGTAATCAACATTAACACACCAGAACAAAAGGCAGCAACTCCCCAAAACTCTGTAATATGTTGGCTCGCGTACCACAATATATTCCATAGGCCCGCGGCGAGCAGAATAGTACCAATGCTAAGGCGAATAGGTTTTGGACAACCTTTTGCTATTGGCGGTAAGGCAACAATTAAACCGACGATCATGCACGCAGTCACAACACTTCCCATGGGTATCATATTATTCACTTCAGTTCAGATTAATTAGGTGAATCATTATATTTAACCTTAACAGGAAAACAATCATTCAATTGAAAAATGAACATTCCCTAAGATTAATTATAAGGCATTGAATCCTTATGGCTTAGTATTCAAGTTTCTCAATTGGACTTTTAGCCTTGAGCATTGTCAGTATGGTATCCATAACAGAGTAACTTATAATTGGCTGGATTGAGTCATAACACACCACCTTCAAGTGCAAAATATGCATCTATAAAAAATAATGTGTGAAGAATCACCAATCAAAGTCTATGGTGGTTCAGCATTTATCCGAACTTCCCTAAAATAAATGACTCAAAAACAAGTCTAAACACTTCAAAATTCCTTATGTGAACCTTTATCTAAAAAATTATCAGTTAACTGACTATATATGACCATTTTAACTTTAAATCCCACCATATATGAGCTAAAGTAAATAAAAGAATTAACAATAGGTTATATATGAGTAGAATTTCAGTATTGAAATTAAGATCCGAGCTAGATGATTTATACAAGACTTTTGCTGAAAGTATCGATGACATAGAGCAGAACTTAGTTAACCCAAATAATGGTGTAGATCTTAATGATAAAGCATCATTGTCTGAATTAATGAAGGTAAAAAGAAAAGAAGCTAATTTATCAATGGAAGACTTAGAGCTTCAAACTGGCCTTTCTTATTCTACTATCAAACGTATTTTTGCAGATCCGTCTAATGCTAAATTTACTAACGTAATTAAAATATTAAATGAATTAGGAATTGATACATGGGCAGAAAAGTAAATGTATTTATGTTCGGGAAATTAGCAGGGACGATTGAAGAATTCAACGATCAATTTGCGTTCACCTATTCCGATAATTACAAAGGGAAATCTGTCTCACTGAGCCTACCAATAGCTCAAAAAACACACCTAAGTAAAGAATTGCATCCTTATTTTACAGGCCTTATTCCTGAGGGATGGTTAAAGAAAAGGTTTTCAGAAATTCAGAAAATAGATGAAAGAGATACCTTTGGCTTATTAAGTGCTAACGGAGCTGACTTACTTGGCGCTATCACGGTTCTACCTTATGTTAGAGAGCACGATTCAGCTAAACAAGTAATAAATACATAAAGAGAAAAGTGATGACAATCAAACGATGCCTAATAACGGCCGAGGAACTTAAAACTAAAACTGAAATAAATCGAGGCTATTCCACTAAAGGAATGAAGTACTTGATGGGCAGTAATAAAATTAAAACAGAACTTCCTTTTACAAGAAAAAAGTTTATTCAAGTAGAGCCTATTAACCAAGAAGGCATGAGTATTTCAGGCTATCAACCAAAGCTTTCTGTTTGTATCAGTAACGACGAATTCAATGTCGTTAAAAACAAGGCAACCTATATCCTCAAACCATCGCCAGAGCAATTCAACATGCTTGCTGAAAATGAACACGCAATAATGCTTGTGATGAAAAAGCTTAAATTTGACGTTGCACCGTTCGGACTAGTTTCATTCGCAAAAGAAAACGAAAGTGATAAGACAGAATACGTATTCGTCACCAAACGCTATGACAGAATATCAGCAGATGAAAAAATTCACCAAGAGCAACTTGATGGTGCAATGGGCGTAAAGGATAAATACGGGAAAGTGAATGATGTTCAAGTTGTCAGTTACGAACAAATGTGTAACTTTGTCATAAAAGCGTTGAAAGGTAGCTTAACCCTTAAGAAAGATTTATTCAGAAGAGTACTTTATGCCTACTTATTAGGTAACAACGACCTACACTTACGCAACGTCGGACTACTAAGACCCAAAACCGATGATGATTCATTAGCCCCCGTTTACGACTACGTTTCTACCGTTCCCTATTTTGAAGGAGATATACTCGCGTTACCACTACTTGCTTTAGAGGAAAACGAAACGGAATTGGCTCCAGGCCTAAATCATTCAGGATTTGGAATATATACAGGTTACGACTTCATCTTATTTGGTAAAGGCATTGGCCTTGTCGATAAGCTAATTAAGAAAATACTAGACGAAGCATGTTCAGAAAAGCATTGTGATCTGGTCATAACAACAATAGAAAACAGCTTTATGAATGAAAAAGATAAAGCAAAAGTGATAAGTTGTTTTAAAGGTCGTATAAAGGCAATCAAACACATCGTTTACGCAGCGATTTGATTAACCGAATTAAGTAAAATGGTAACTACCCAAAGTAAGTTAAAAGAAGAAGTTACAGATTATGAATGTCTACAACTTTGCTAAGCCGAGCGTATTAATATGCTATCGCATAAATCGCTCCCAGCCTGACCTTGCTAAAGGCAATGATTGATTCAGAAGAACAAGGAATTGATGTAGCCACATTGACATTCATTTTTTGACTTTGGGGCGCATGGCGAAGTCAAAACATATCCCCCATCCCTTAAATTTATCTCCTAACGGTATCCACTAAAAGACTTAGTGTGATGGTGAGATTGTGTTAGCTATAAATGAGTAAGTAAGCTGCTATTGAAATAACATTGCGATTATGTAGCCTTAAGCTATTGTAAAACGTATTTACGCGCTGTTAACGGCAATTTTGATGATAATGAGCCAATTGAGAGGCACAACAGTTTTAAATTTCACCTACTTATTATAAGAAAATAGGCAGATAGTCATAAATTTCAATACTAAAAATAGAAGCAAGATAATGCATTCGCTCAGTCCCCTACTGTCGTCGAGGTTCAAAAGACCACTCAATGTATCTACCTTCACCACATAAATAAATACGACGGCAGAATCTAAAATGCAATGATAATAAGCTCTATCAATTAGTTAGAACTACAATTAGTCAAATTGAACGATACTGAAGCCCCTCTCTGAGGCTGAAAAAAAAGAACTGAAAAAGATAGCTATAAAAATGAAAAAGAGATAGGTATCTAATTATAGTTATTCTTTGTATTTTCTCGTATATGAATCATAATTAAATGTATAATATTATGAGTTATTTAATTTAAGCTGTAATTGAGGTTGGATGTAAATATGGACTTAACAAACAAAGAAATATCAAATAGCAATAATAGTGATTTATATCTATCAATACTTCTTAAAAATACTCCTGAAGAAAAAGCCGGTGTTTTGAGAGATTACCGTAAGAAGATGAGTAAAAATAAAAATATAGAGCACTCTTTAATGCATCAAAATAATGATGTTTTAACAGCAGTCCAAAATTTAGTTGACTCTTCAAATGAAATACAGATTTTACTATCACTAGAAATAGAAAATATATTATTGTCTGAGCTAGAATCTTGCCAACAAGTAATTGATAAACAAAAAAAATTGTTAATCAATCGTGAAGATCAGCTTGTCCAAAAACGTGAGAATGAAAAGACAGTCGTACAATCGATTAGAAAGTTTAAAGAAGATAATCAAAAAGAGTTAACAAGATTATCTTCGTCTCATCAAGAAGAGTTAACAAGGTTATCTTCAGCTCATCAAGAAGAGTTAACAAGATTATCTTCGTCTCATCAAGAAGAATTAACAAGATTATCTTCATCTCATCAAGAAGAGATAAGAAAAATCACTGAGAAAGAAAAATCACCATTACTTACTATAGATTCACATTCTTTAGAAGCAGAGCAACTGATTAATGCGCCTAAGTTTGAACAGAAACAAGTGACAGAAGAAATAACAAAGGAACTCTTTTATAAACTAATTGCTTGGCCAGATTTTAATGGTTTAACTAAAGGAGATAGAATTATCCCTTTAGCAACAAGATTAATGGCTCAACAAATGTCTTTAAAGCAAATGGAGCTTTTTTTAGGTGGACCAACCGAAAAGGAAAAGTTATTACTATTCATTGATGAGTTAACTTCAATTGGTTTATTAACTAGTACGCATACTAAAGAAGAATCAACAATTACAAGTGATAAACCAGAAAAGAATAATCGATTACAGTTATTCAAACGAATCCGTTCATCTCTAGGAATATAGTAATGACACAATTAACAGAAAAAATAATTTTTGCAGGCTCAATGGGTTCAGGTAAAACAACTGCAATTAAATCAATTAGTGAAATAGAGCCAGTTTCAACAGAAGTTGATAACAATGATATGGCACAAAGCAATAAAGAATTAACAACGATGGCAATGGACTTTGGTACTTTGACATTAAGTGATGAATCTAAACTTTTACTTTATGGTACACCAGGACAAGAACGATTAAGTTTTATGTGGTCAGTGATTTCTGATGGTGCGTTAGGTGTTATTATTTTAATTGATAATTCAATATCAGACCCTTTCTCTAATCTAGATGTCTACTTAGAAGGCTTTTCTAATTTAATTAACCAATCAAAAGCGGTAATAGGTATTACTAAAAGTGACCTTAATGATAAAGTTGATGTTGTTGCTTACCATGAACACCTTAAATCTAAAGGCTTATCTATACCTGTATTTACTGTTGATGCACGAAAAAAAGAAGATGTATTAACATTGTTAGATGGTTTAATTAGTCTTTGTGAATCCAAATATACTCTAGGAGAAGAAATATAATGCTTTTAGTTGAAAAATTTTTTGGTGTTAATAAAGTCCATAAAATAAATTCAGTTTTGCAAAATTTTGTTGAAAATACACAACAAATCAATTCAGCTGTCATTTCTACGACAGATGGTTTTTGTATTGCTTCATCTAAGGTGAATGATATATCACAGGAAAAGCTGTCAGCAATGAGCGGTTCAATCCATTCATTAGCTAAGTCTATCTCGCATGAAATATCAGGTGATGACTGTGATATGTTAATACTTGAAAGTAACTTAAAAAAGATAATCTGGTGTACAATACAAACTAAAACAACTACAGTAGTTATGACGTTTATTTCTGAAGATAAAAAACTACTTGGAGAGTTACTTTTCTCAGCAAAGCAATGTTGTAAACTTATTCAGAACATTCTGAATGATGATAATTAAAACTAACAGAGAGAACAGAAATGGCAGATATTCAAAAAAGCTTGGAAGAATTATTAGATATTAATGGATCTATTGCTGCATGTATTGTTGATAGTAATTCAGGTATGGTACTTGGTAAATTAGGCGATAGCATGGATTTAGATCTTGCTGCAGCGGTTAATACTGAAGTGGTATCTGCTAAGAAAAGAGCGATAAAAGAATTAAAACTTGACGATACAATTGAAGATATATTAATTACGTTAACTAAACAGTACCATATCATCTGTCCTGTTAAATCAAATTCAGATTTATTTATTTATTTAGTATTAAATAAATCAGTGGCTAACTTAGCATTAGCACGCCTTAAAGTTAATAGTATTGAATCTATTTTAACTATATAAAAATAATTAATTCAAAAAATTCTATAATTTTAATTTTTTGATGATAAATAATGAGTATATTTAAAATAAATGTACTCATTATTTTTACCCTTTCACCTTTTTATGGCCCCTCATAAACCCCAACATTAAAATACTATTAATCAATTAATCTTAAATGGTAGATGGTAGATGGTAGATAGTAACTAAATCGTTAATGAACAATACCCACATCACTCTATAGCCTAAATACCTAATGCTCTAAACCGAATTTGATTCATGTTTGATATACCAGCTAATTAATGTGATTCGTATTAACACGACAAAAACCTGCAAACTGAAAACAGGGTTAGCAGAACTACCCCGCTTAGTCATTTACTTCAAAATACCCTCGACTTAAAAAAACAAGAAATAATGCGCCATATCAAAACCACAAATCAAAACTCCCGATAAAATCAATACCATCAAGTTGTTCCTAAGCTACGTAAATTAAGGGGTTTTATGGATCCAATTATCGCTCAAACTGTTGCTCAAGTTATGTTACCTGTTGTGTTGGGTATTGTGATGTTGGGGATGGGGTTAAGTTTACAAATAAAAGATTTTAAAGCGGTACTAAAAGCGCCTAAAGTCGCGATGATTGGTTTTTTATTACAACTACTTTTACTGCCGATACTGGCGCTGTTTATTATTAAGGTGTTTGCACTTAATCAAACTGCCGCAGCTGGGCTTTTTTTATTGGCATTATGCCCCGGCGGTGCGACTTCAAACTTATTTTCATTTATTGCTAAAGGTAACCTCGCTTTAAGTGTCTGCTTAACCAGTGTCGTCAGTATGTTATCACCGTTTATTATTCCCATCGCTTTTGTTGGTTTTATTCATTACAGCGGAAACGCAGATAGTCAGCAGTTTAATTTACCTTTATTACCAGCAATGAAACAACTCGCTATCGTCACTTTACTACCGACTGTGATTGGTATGAGCATTCGTTATTTTGCCGATCAATGGGCACAGTCTGTTATTCCTTTAATTAAAAAGGGGTCAACTATTGCAATGTTACTGGTGGTTACTGCGCTTGTTTTGACAAACTTAAACATCATTCCTACGATGCTTTCTTTGCAGGGTATTGCTGTCATGACGTTATGTATTTTAGCGTTAATTATTGCCTATTTTATTGCAGGCAAGTTGAATGTTAACGAAACCGATAGAAAAACCATTGCAATAGAGGTAGGAGTGCAAAATGCAGGCACCGCGATGATGATCGCATTCACTATTATGCATCAACCTGCACTAGCAGCGGTTCCCTTAATGTACGGGCTGTTAATGAATATACCCGCATTCATTTTTGTATATTGGCTCTTAAACAAAAATAAAAGCAAAGATAAAATGATTATACGAATAAAGGTAAATCCTTAGTTGAATCTAATAATGTCAAGAATTTGAATGTTGACTCTCGACTTGATAACACATGTTTACCCTTTAGCCAGACGTTGTGTTAAAAAATCGATAAATGCTCTTGTTTTGGGTGCTAATTGTCGTTTATTAGTAAATATGGCATTAATAGGCGTACTAGGTTGCATGATTGAAAATGCTTCGAGTATTGGCGTTAGACTTTCTTGTAATAACTCATCATGCACCATCCATTTTGGAATCATTATTATTCCGAGATCTTTCAATGCGGCTTTACGTAAGAAACTCAAACTATTAACGCTTAAAGACCCTTTGATTGGCACTTCTATAGGATGGTTAGCCATTTCAAAACGCCAACGGTTATTACTTATCTTGCTGTTAAATGAAAGGCAGTTGTGTGTTTGTAAATCATGAGGGTGTGTTGGTTGTCCATGCTTTAAAAGATAATTAGGACTTGCACAAATCACAGATTGACTATCACCCAACTTACGAGCGGTTAAGCTAGAATTATCTAAATGACCTATCCGTAATGCCAAATCAAGGTTTTCATCAATTAAATCAAGTGGAGCAGAGTTCATATTTATGCTGATTTGTATTTCAGGATATAACTGCAGAAACTCAGGTAAAATAGGCTCGATAAATGTTAACGCAAAATCAGCTTCTGCCGTTATTCGCAACCGACCAGAAGGTTTATCAGCTAGTTTTTTGACGGCAAGTTTAGCCACTTCTATATCATCAACTAATCGTTTCGCATGCTGAAAATAAATATCTCCGGCTTCGGTGAGGCTTTGCTTACGCGTTGTACGTTGAAATAAACGAGCGCCTAGTTCTTTTTCTAACTGAGATATTTGACGAGATACCGCAGATGGTGTCACTTCCATAGAGCGAGCGACAGCAGAGAAACTTCCTTTCTCAACAACGTTAACGAACAATTGTATGTTTGATATGTTATTCATTTGTGCATTATATTCACAAATCCTATGATTAGAATACTGTTTTTTGTTTTATTTGAACATGTGATTATAATTGCTCGATATACATTAAGTCATTTTATGCTCTAGATTGCCATCCTCCCTAAGCCATTGAACTTTTGTGCATTTTAAATATGTTTGAGTAGGAGTTTTTATGTCTAAAATAATTTTAATTACAGGTGCCTCTAGGGGCTTTGGTCACGATACTGCGTTATCACTTATTGGTGAAGGATATAAAGTATTTGCTTCTATGCGTGATCCTTTAGGTAAAAATAGTGTGCACGCTCAAAAATTAACAGCTGCTGGTGCCTATGTTGTTGAGCTGACGTGATAAATGAGCAATCAATAGAGCAAGCAATACAAATAGTAAAAGACCAAGCTGGCCATATCGATGTGCTTATTAATAATGCAGGTATTGCTTCTGCAGGGGTGACGGAAGCTTTTTCAACCGAACAAATGGTTGCATTATTTGATGTGAATGTATTTGGTGTTCATCGTGTCATTCGGTCAGTGTTACCGATGATGCGTGAAAATAAAAAAGGCCTAATTATTAATGTGGGCTCTATTTTAGGTAGAGTTACTTTTCCATTTTTTGGCATTTATGGTGCCAGTAAATATGCCGTTGAAGCATTAACAGATAGCCTACGTTATGAGGTTTCCCAGTTTGGTGTAGATGTTGCGTTAATACAGCCTAGTGCCTATCCAACTGATATGTATGGTAGTGCACAACAACCTTTAAATTCCGATTGTGTAAAAAATTATGGCGATGTTGGTGAAATTCCAGGGGCTATGTTTTCAAGCTTTATGTCAATGTTCGAAGCAGCTGATGCACCTAAACCACATGATATTGCCGAAGCAATTGTTGAGTTAATTAAGACTCCAGATGGTCAACGTCCAGCTCGTACTGTTGTAGGTAATAGTTTTGGTTCAGAGGCTATTAATGCGGCGGTGGCACCTATTCAGAATGCTGTAATGCAAACACTGGGTCTTGGGCATCTAGAAGCTCTTAAAAAGAGTTAACGTTTTCTTATTTTAAACTAAAAAACAAGTGCTATGTATCAGTGCTTTTAATTCATTGACACATAAACAGAGTGAAAGGGATTTTATGCTAAAAATAATAAATAAAATACTTTCTCTGCACCTGAAAACCCTATTTTATGCCATGTCCTTTTGTACAACATTAGGCGTGACGATAACTACCGTTGTTGCAGCTGAAAATGATACACCAAAAATAACATATACATTATTTAATGACGCAAAATGGATAGAGCTTCCTGGCAGCAGAGCAGTTGCTAATGTGAAAGATGATTTTACTAAAGGAGCCCATCTCAAATTACTTAAACTTTCTCCCGGTAATAAAACAGTTGTTCACACTCATTCGCATAGTTATACAGTCATGGTTATAAAAGGTTTTGCAAGACATTATGAACTTAATAAACCCGAAACACAGGTCATTTTACCTGCTGGGTCTACTTGGTTTATTCCAGCCAATGTACCTCATGTTAGTGAGTGTTTAGCTGAGAGTGTGTGTATATTTGCGACGCAATCAGATGGTGCATTTGATTTTAAATTAATTAACTAATTTAAAGTTATGTACTTATGATCTGAACCCAAAAACCATAACAATGAAATATAGGGTCATATTTTTCTTTTTATGATAGATGATGAGCGCAATACAAAGAGTATTTTACGATCGAGGAAAACCTATAAAGTAGCAAAATACATCATATATTTTATGAATAATGACCTAATAAAATTAGGTTAATTTAACAATATTAATTTAATGAATTATATAAGAGGGTTAACGATAATGAATACAGCAACACAAAATTATGGTGCAACAATTGCTCGAGTTTCTCTGGGAGTTGTATTAATTGCGCATGGCTTGCTTAAGGTGTTAGTTTTTACTATCCCCGGTGCAGTTAGTTATTTTGAAAGTGTAGGAATTCCTGCAATTTTTATATATTTAACACTCTTCGGAGAGTTTGCTGGTGGAACCGCTTTATTACTTGGCGCTTATTCGCGCCTAAGCGCATTATTATGTATGCCAATTTTGTTAGGCGCAGTATGGGTCCATAGTGGGAATGGATGGACATTTAGCAGTGCAGGTGGCGGTTGGGAATATCCTGCGCTTTTATTTGTGCTTGCCGTTATTGTCGCGCTGCAAGGCAATGGTGCATTTGCTCTTCGTAAACTTCCTTTAATTGACGGTCTTATTCCTCAATCCATGAAGATTTAAGTCCATGTTATAGCGCTAATAAATAACAGATATAAAATGAGGGTCACAAGCTTAAAATTAATTTTATTGAGTTTAACCACTGTGACCTTGTCGCAAAATTTGTGTAATTGCCTATCATTAACTTAATCATATTAAGGATAGGTCATTATCAAAAAAGAAGAGCTAGAAGCATTTTATCTTAAAGCCACAAAGAGGCTAAACTCTCAAAAAAATTCTGCTTATTTTATCCGAAATTATTGAAATAGAAGTACCTCTAACATCCATCTGAAAGTTGATTAATCAGATTAATTCAATCTCTGTGCACACATTTATCATCCTTTTATTATCGCTAACAAATCTATTCTATGTGTGACAACTCCATCAACTATACTCATCACCGCTAAATGAAGCTGCTGTATCCAACTCCAAACTTGCTCTATAGGATTCAACCCTGACGAGTAAGGAGGACATTTTATTACCGAGGCATTGTCAAAATCTGAATCAATGATTGCTTTTAGCAAGATAAGACAAGGATGTCATGCGAGTTAAGAGCGCCAAATAAATATGGTGATCGGAGTGGTACGTTAAGAAGGTAGTCATTACTTAAGTTAAAAAGTAATAGATTAAAAAACGCTGAAACCAGTCCCTTTGATTTCCTTCGGATACAAGCTTTTTATGCTGGTAGATAAAAAGTAAAGTCGCCGACAATACCGCAAATACTGTTAATACAGATCAAAATCATGACACGAGCGTAGACGAGCTTAATTGGCATTAAACACAACCAAACCTGTATGAAATATCCAAATCAAACTTGTAAACTTATTTCTAAATTGCATAATGAAGGTGACTAAAATATAACCATTAATATTAAACAACATTTAGCTGCAGTCGGCTCTCATGCATGAAAGGATAAACGATGAAATATTGGCAAAAACTACTCTTCATTTCCCTCAGCCTGTTAGCGACTTCAGCTCAAGCTATGCAACCTCTTCCTATCAATGAAGATAAAACACCATATCAAACAGAAATAATATGGCCAGAGATAACTATTCCTTGGGGAATGGTTCAATTACCTAATGGCAAAATGTTAGCAACAGAGCGTTCAGGCAAGCTATGGTTATTAACTGAAGGTAAAGCCTCAATTGAAATAACTGGTTTGCCTGAAATACATGATAATGGGCAAGGCGGTTTACTGGATATTGCATTACACCCAGATTTTGAAAAAAATCGGCTTATCTATTTCACCTATGCGAGTAAAAATGAAACAGGAAGCAATACTGCTTTAATGCGTGCCAAGTTAGATGTTGAAAACAATCAGTTGGTTGACCAGAAAAGATTATACCTTGGTGAAGGTGACTCAACGCGAGGAAACCATTATGGTAGCCGCATTGCAGTCACCGATGAATTTGTTTACTTTTCAATTGGAGACCGTGGACAACGCGATAAAAACCCGCAAAATTTATCATTGGATGGTGGTAAAATTTATCGATTAAATCTTGATGGCAGTATCCCAACCTCTAACCCTTTTTATCAACAAGCTAACGCTAAAAAAGCAATTTATTCCTATGGACATCGTAATCCTCAAGGGCTGATTACACTTGCTGATCGCAATCAAGTTTGGTCACATGAGCATGGCCCAAGAGGTGGTGATGAAGTTAACTTGATTGAGTCTGGTAAAAATTATGGCTGGCCCATTATCGGCTATGGCGTTAATTATATTGGCACGGATTACACCGACATCACTGAAAAAGAAGGCATGGAGCAACCTAAGTTATATTGGGATCCTTCGATTGCCCCTTCTGGCATGGCGTATATTAGCAGTGATAAATACCCGCAATGGCAAGGTAAAATACTACTCGGTTCAATGAAGTTTGGGCATTTAGTATTACTGGAGATAGATAACGAAAATGTAGTTAAACAAACTAAATTATTAGCTAACGTCGGTAGAGTCAGAAACGTGATTCAAGGTAACGACGGCTATATTTATTTGGGTATTGATGGAAAAGGGATCCTAAGGTTAATGCCTTAAGCATTGGGCATTCTATTTTTAATTTTGGTTCGTCTTTGCTTATCGAAGTTATGTTGATATTTCCGGCTTTGTGTTTCGCCCTATCGGCGACTTTACTTTCTCTCTGCCAGCAGAGAACCTGATACCTACAAGAATGCAAAGAGACTGGCACCGAGTCACTTTCTTATCCAAATAAGCCCATATCTTTAAAATAAGCTTTGCCAACGCACCCGTTCATACGGCGCATCACTGTTCATACGGCACATCTCTGTGTCGAATGAACTTACAGCAAACGTCCTGTTTGCCGCTGGTGAGCAGCTGAAAGGTATTCATGATTTGGGAAAGCTCAACGGCGGAGAAGTCGTAGCCTCATTTAACATCGCTGAATCATTAACTAATTGATATTATTAACTTCAACGTATGAGTGCCTACAACTTTAACAACTTTATACTATATATATTCAGTAAAGAGAGAAGTAAAGTTAACAGACTCTTTATTCAACCAGCAACCCGTTTACGCGTTAACGCTATCCCTAAAATGATCAATAACATCGCCCCTAGGCTTTGCCATTCAATGGCTTCGCCCAAAAGAAGTGCGCCAGTAAAATACGCTACGATAGGAATCACATAATTAATATACGAAAGAAACGTAGGGCCTGCTGTGCCGATAACAGCAAACAAAAGAATGGTAGCAAATGCAGTCGGCCCGACACCTAACCACAACATGGATAACGAGGCGTTTAAAGAATAACTTTGTTGCCACGGTAAATCTTGCCATAGCCAAAATGGCACTATAACGATACTCGAAATAATCATCACGCCTGCTGCTGTTACAACAGGATTATAAGAAGGTAATCGCCTCACCAAAATGGCATTGATCGCATAACTAAAAGTAGCGAGTAAAATCAATAAACCACTCAGTAAATTACTATGAGCTCCGACTAACGACGGCCAAAGCACAATCACCACGCCAGTAATACCTAACATAAACCCGAATATTTTAAAGCGATTGAGGCTTTCTCCTGATACAAAATAATGTGCTAAAATCATTGTCGCCAACGGCATAAATGCCATCAACAATCCCGTAATGCCCGAGCTAATATCTTTCTGACCCGTTGAGATAAGAAGAAATGGCAACAAGTTACCCATAACACCCAGCAATAAAAATACCGCCCAAGCCAACGGCTCTACAGGCAAACGCCACCCCTTGGCATACATAAAGAGCGTTAGAATAACGGCAGCAATCAAGACTCTAAGAGAGACGATAGCCACAGGGCTAAAGCTTTGCAGTGAGACCGCGGTAAACATAAATGACGTACCCCACAGCAAGATGAGTAACAGCAGAGAAAGCCAGTCTTTAACAGTAGGTGTATAGTTGTGA
This sequence comes from Psychromonas sp. SP041, assembly GCF_000470315.2. Classification (GTDB taxonomy): domain Bacteria; phylum Pseudomonadota; class Gammaproteobacteria; order Enterobacterales; family Psychromonadaceae; genus Psychromonas. Next base: position 6,490 of record NZ_CBRF02000007.1, on the reverse strand, counting down.
GGCATGTGTTTGATCCAATTAGCATGTTTAATAGGTAAATATGACTAGAGAATGATGACTAGGGAGTTTACCCGACAACCTCCTATTTTGTTGATAATTTTAATACAGCATTACAGCTCTAAATAACTTTAAATCGTAACAATCTAATTTGATTGTGAGCAACTAATGAGTGTCCACAACTTGTTCAGTGAGCAACTAATGAGTGTTCAGAACTTTTTCAGAACTTCGAGACAACGGTGACATAGTGGTAACCAAATTGAATTTAGCAGTATGATTGTCAAAGGCAAAAAGCAAGGCTTGACCCGAATGGCACTCTTCCAGAATTCCAAATAGCATACAAAGCAGAACAAAAATAATGTATCTTCGGCTTTTAATGTAATTGGGCAATGGTAAAGTTTATAAGTGCCCTGTACTTTTATAAATAACGTTAACTGGTTAATTTCCTTCACAAGTTTAAGTAAATTAATCACAATCACACAACCAATATTATGTCGCTTTTATATCAAACCTAGGAACTTTCATGCACATTAACAACATTATTATAGGCGGTGGTTTATCTGGATTATTGAGTGCCTGGTATTTACAAAAACAAGGGATACCTTATTTACTTTTGGAAGCTAAACCAAAGCTCGGCGGTAGGATATTAGGCGTAAAAGACACCTCCACAGAGCATTATCATGATTTAGGACCTACGTGGATTTTCCCTCATCAATTCAATATACAACAGTTGCTTGAAGAACTTAACATACCGTATGTTGAACAATATACGAGAGGCGATGCATTATTTCAAAAACAAGGTAATCAAGGAATCATAAGAACCGAAGGTGCGGGTGCTGCAAGTATGTATCGTGTCATTGGCGGCATGACCACAATAATTAATGTACTGTATAGTAAGATTGATTCACGCAATATAAAAACAGAACATGTTGTTACCAATACAACAAAAATCGATGACCAATGGATAATAAAAGCACAACATAACAATGAGACTAAATTGTTTCATGCAAATAACCTTATATTAGCATTACCTCCTCGCATGATTGTAGAGCATCTAACACCCACTCATTGGGCTTCATCTGAGCTTATTGAGCACTTTAAAAAAGTACCTACATGGATGGCTGCGCAAGCAAAATTTATTTCAATCTATCATTCTAGTTTTTGGCGTGAAAAGGGGTTGTCTGGACAAGCATTTAGCCAACAAGGCCCCATGCAAGAAATGCATGACGCTTGCTCTATCGATATTTCAGAAACGGGTGAACAGGTTAATCTGACAAATGCCTTATTTGGCTTTATTGGTGTGCCGGCTAATCATCGACAACAATATGATGAATCGCAAATAAAAGAGGCTTGTCTCAATCAATTGAATCAACTGTATGAGAATTCAGAAGCAGAACTTGATTCAATATTATATAAAGATTGGGCAACCGACGAATTTGTTGCTTCTGCACGTGATATTAATGAACCGCCAAAACACCCTGACTTTCCTATGGATCAACATATAACGGAATTAACTCAAAAGAATATATTTTTAGCAGGCAGTGAGTTTTCTCGTATAGATGCTGGTTATTTAGAAGGTGCGGTTTGCGCCGTGAATGATGTGATTGCCAAAATAATAAATACAGATAACAGATAAAAATGCATTAATTCGAGTGCTTACCTATGAAAATAACTTCGATAGTTAATCAAGTAAGGCGGCATAAAGTTATTTAACGCTATGCTGTTAGTCACGTTGATTTTCGTAGTGTATTTGTCAAAGGCAAAACGCAATACCAGCCCCATTATTTTAAGGTTTATGGTGGTGATCATTTTTAGTATGAGTTCGTCTGCGCTCATCGTGGCTTTTTGATCTTTATTAGCTTTGGTTTAGCCCTTTAGGCGACTTTACTTTCTCTTTGCCAGCAGAGAACCTGATACCTATAAGAGTGTAAAGAGACTGGCACCGAGTCGCTTTCTTCATCCAAACCATGCCCATACCTTTAAAATAAGCTTTCTAACGCACCAGTTCATACGGCACATCCATGTGCCGAACGAACTTACAGCAAACGTCCTGTTTGATGTTGCTGAAAGGAATTAATAATTTGGGAAAGCTCAACGGCGAAGAAGTCGTAGCCTCATTTAGCATCGATTGAATCATTAACCAGTTGGTATTATTAACTTCAATGTATGGGTGTCCACAACTTTGCACCCCTTCATCAATCTAATCTTGATTTACAAAGAGTGACCGTATATGTCCAATACTTTATTAGCAGTAGTCTTTTATCACTTTGGCTAAACGTTTAACAGCTTCCGTTAATTCTTCTGTATTCGAATTGGTGAAATTTAAACGTAATGCGGATTCGTTTTTTGTTTCTTGGTGATAGAAAACCGAACTGGGTACGACTGCAACGCCTTTTGTTAAAGCACTTTTAGCCAATGCATCCACATCGCAACTTGGTAATAACAACCAAACAAACATACCTCCATCGACTTTGTTAACTTCGCAATATGAAGGCAGTTCATGCGTTAAAAGGTTAATTAAAGCTTGGCATCGTTCATGGTAAAGGTTACGTAATTTATCTAGATGATTAGGAAACTCTTCATGTTGTAGTAAATCCAATAAGACGGCTTGCATTGGCATGTTTGAATGTAAATCTGCGGCTTGTTTAACTGTATTAAGCGCGGCTATCCAATCAGACTTCCCACTGACTAAACCTAACCTTATTCCCGGCGTTGCTATTTTTGAAAAGGAGCGTAATACCAATGAATGGTCAGGGCAAAAACTTGAGGCTAGCGGTAATTCATTGCCGCTGAATCTAAGTTCTCGATAAGGTACATCTTCAATTAATGTGACATTGTACTGTTGGCATAATTGTCCCACTTTTTGACGTACAGCTAACGACCAACAAACACCCGTTGGATTGTGAAAGTCGGGTACAGCGTAAAATAAAGTAATGTCTCTTTGTGCGAAAAAAGCTTCTAATTCTTGTAAATTTGGCCCATCAGCTTGTTGTGAAACACTTTCTATTTTAGCTTGAGCAAGACCAAAAACTTGAATCGCTCCTAAGTAGCTGGGAGCTTCCAGAACCACTTTATCCTGAGGGTTAACAAATGCTCGTGCAATAAGGTCTAAACCTTGTTGTGAACCAGTACAGACGATCGCTTCATGCGATGATGGTATTTGATAATGCCTTTTAAAATAGTTAAGTAATGGGGCATACCCTGCTGTGTTACCGTACTGAAATAATGACGGTAATGTGGTTAAGTTATTTAATGAACTTTGCATTAATGACAATGGGAACGTTGCTTGATCAGGTAAACCGCCAGCCAAAGAAATAATATCTTTTGAGTTTGCAACGCTTAAAATCTCGCGAATATAAGAGGGTTTAATATTTTGTAACGATGTAGCTCGCATCATGCTATTTACTCCTTTAAATATATTTTAAAGGATATGATCAGTTGCTTTAAAATGTTTGTCCATTTATGCTAATTAATATGTCCATTTATGCTTTTTGGTGATTATGAAAACGAATCAACACATATCACGTATTAACGATGTGCTTTATTTTATTCATCAAGATATAAGTCATCCTTTATTAGCGAAAGATCTCGCCAATATTGCTGCGTATTCAGAGCAACATTTTCATCGTATTTTTAAATCAGTAGTGGGTGAATCTGTTCACTTTTATATTCGTCGAATTCGTATGGAGTTTGCAGCGAATCAACTGATGTTTGATAGTAAATCGTCTATTTTGGATATTGCTAATAAATCTGGCTTTTCATCGCTTTCATCATTTAGTCGTGCTTTTAAATTTACTTTTTCTATGTCGCCGGGACAATGGCGTAACCATGATCATCAATACCAACGTAAATCACTATTGGTGGATCAAGAGATTGCAGCTAATTATCAACGTTTATATAAGATGGAAACACCAAAGCATAAATTAGTCGAACTACCTGCGCGGCATGTTGCTTATGTAAGGCATCAAGGCTACGACCGCTCGATAGCAAATGCATGGCATACATTAAAGGCGTGGGCGAATATAGAAGGGCGTAACTTTTCAGAACAATTTGGCTTACATCATTCTAACCCGACATGGGTTGAACTAAATAAGTGCCGTTATGTTGCTTGTGTTGAAATCGATTGTCCAATTTTACGTAGGGGTGTTGTTAATAGCATGACGATTCCTGCAGGGTTACATGCTGTATTTAAATTAGAGGGAAAGTACGGTGAATTATTACCGCAGTTAAGTCATATATTGGAGCATTGGTTACCTAGCTCTGGTTATAAAATGCAGTCTACGCCTGCTTATGTTCATTATCAGATGAATCAATTTTTAACGGAAGGCGAGGAATTTATATTAAGTTTTTGCTTACCGATTTCATTATTTCGTTAAGTGATTCATTTGTTCGCAAAAAAGTGCTGGACACCCATCGATTTAACATCCTAAAGTTCTGATTTTATTACGATGAACTAGTGGGTGTCCAATACTTTTACCCAGATAAGGTGTCGGCTGCGCGACACCTATCCTTATATGGACTCCCTATTAATGTCAATAAAGCTTAATAATAAAAAAGTTAGATGCGTTCTTATATACGGGCTCATAATGAGGAGCTACCTCTTGTTTGTTAGGTTTTTGGTAGTTGATCACTCCAAAAATACTTTGGATGATAAAACTGTTTACCAGAAAAAATTAATGCTTGATTGTCACCATATTCATTAGTTACAGATACAGTTGCTTTATTGAAAGCATCATCTACGTCATTAGCTAACACATGAACAAACAAGAACTCATCTTCACCGTTGTTTGGATAAAAGTCAAAAATATAGATATCTTCCTTTCTCTCTTTATTGACTATGTTGATGAACAACTCATTTACATGATAACCCAGCTCTGGAAAAATGATATCTCCATTCTCAAACTCCAAAGAAACCATGTCTGTAGATAAGTCTACAACTCTAATAAACTCTTTATCTTTGTTGTATTTCAGAAAAGGGATAATAGAATCTTGATTTCCGTAATACCAATCAAACATAACTCCAGATTCCATCAATATAAATTTATATTTAGGCATTACATTGTTAATTATTTTTCCCACTCTTAGCTTTCTAATTTCACTTTTGACTAATTCTACTTTAGCCACAGGAGCGCGAATAAATGGAATGCAATGAAACGTTGTATCCTGAATATTCCTAGGTACTTTATAACCATCGTTTAACATCATTTGAAGCTCTGTGCTTACAATCAACCCCAAAGTCCCCTCTTTATCCTCTCTAACATCTAAACTCAGAAGTAAATGATCATGATTAAAATTCATATTAATAATACAAACCACATGGCAAAATGTATTCATAAATATGAAATATTTATACTCTCCATTATCAAATCTATTTCTCGAATCTTCTAACAAGGATAACCTACACTCTTCACTCACATCAGAATTATTATTAGAAATTACTATGTCAGAAATATCAGTATTTATTATACAAACTGAATGTTCATTAACATTAACTGTAGCTATTTTTTGAGTATCAAAAGCTGGGTTTTCACCTGAAATTAAGTAACAGATATCTGGCTGATACTCTATACCAAAACTCGTGACACTTAACCCTGTATACGCTCCCCCAATACCGTTTTCGATAGTATAATTATGAATTCCATAGCTTTGTAGCAATGCAATCATCTTTATCAATAATTCTTCATCGCTTACAGAGCCCAATGGCATTTTAAGGTAGTCGTCCATGAAGACACCATGGAAGGTATTAGTGTATTCTAGTAGCTCTTTAGTCGGAGAACCGATTAGAACCAAACCACCCTCAATTTTAACAAAAGTCGCTCTTTTGTTTTTTATTGTTATTAGTTTTGGTTGCTCACAATAAAATGCCAGTGTGATTTCAATTGCCGGTTCACTTTGGAAATCAAGGTAATTATCTATAGCTCCTTTAATCGCAGTTTCCACATCAAATCCCACTTCAATGCGAAATGCAACATCATTTATAAATTCAGAGCCAAACCTTACATCACCAGCGAGTGAGTAAGCCATATTAGATTTTGAAAAAATCTTATATGCATTCTCATATACATAATTATCGCGACCTAATTTCCCTTGTTGCTCACAAAATGATGTGGTTTCATTTGTTTCTCGAATATTGTGGTCATAAGCAGTTGTAACAGCAGTATCTGTAACAATAAAAGCTGCTGTATCTGTTTTCCAAGCTACACTATAAGTCATATTTCTACTTTAAATTTAATTGCTGAAATCGAAAGAAAACCTAACGCCGCAATAAACGGCGAGCGATAGCGAGTCCAGTGCAACGTATTTTTGTTGCACGATGTTTAATTGCCTTATAGTCCGACCAAGCCATTTAATTTAATAGATTCATTAATTATTATATTAAATGGAACATGCTTCTGTTGGTTACGAATATTGAATTGCTAAACATACAATGTTTTTAACAAGACGTTCGAACCAACAGAACAACTCGCTTCAAAACGCATACTCAGGGATCGCC